>NZ_MLYP01000019.1 GCF_001866645.1 Streptomyces colonosanans | reverse complement strand
GACATCTCCCGCAACGCCCCCTCCCCGCCCCACCTGGCCGGTGCGCACGAACTCGGTGACAGCGCCGCCCAGGCCGACTGGTGGCGGGCGGAAGGCGGCCCCGGCGGCGGTCCGTTCGGGGATGGCGTCCCGGGGTTCGTCGGCGGCCTGGAGATCCCCGAGCTGCTGAAACCGCCGCCGGGAGGCACGCCCAAGCCGGGGGACGACCGCAAGGACCCGGATCCGGGACCGGCCGAGGAGACCGCCCCCGCCGCCGAGGAGACCGCCGCCGCCCCGCGCCGTCGTCTGCCCCGCCTCAGCGGCCGGCCCAACCCGCTGCTGCTGCTCGCCGCCCTGCTCCTGGTCGCCGGTGCGGTCCTCGGCACCTGGCTCGCCCTGGGCCTGGGCTGGCTCATCGCGTGGGCGTCCCGCCGACTGACCCCCACCGAGTCCAAGTGGGCGGTCATGGGCATGCCCGGCCTGGCCGCGGCCGCCGGCATCGTCTGGCTCTGGGGCCGCATGGACGGCCGCTGGGGCGACCCGATCGCCCAGGGTCATACGAACGACGCGCTCGCCCAGACCTGGCCGTGGGTCGTCCGCGGAGCCGCCGTCGCGTCCGCCCTGTACCTGGTGTGGCGTTCGCAGCGCGTGAGGTGAGGCACAAGCGATCAGGGCGGGGCCGCAGGCGTGACGGGGACAATGGCCCCTATGACCTCTCGCGCCCTCACCGTCGGCTTCGACCTCGACATGACGCTGATCGACTCCCGGCCCGGCATACGCGCCTGCTACGTGGAGCTCTCCGCACGCACGGGGACCTACATCGACGCCGATCTGGTCATCACCCGGCTCGGGCCGCCGCTGGTGGACGAACTGGTCAACTGGTTCCCGGCCGCGCGGATCGACGCGATGGCCGACCTCTACCGTGAGATGTACCCCGCTATCGCGGTCACCGCGACGCCCGCCATGCCCGGCGCCCGCGAGGCGATCGAGGCCGTGCGGGCGGCCGGTGGGCGCGCGATCGTCGTCACCGCCAAGTACGAGCCCAACGCCAAGCTGCACCTGGAGCACCTCGGCATCGAGCCCGACGCGGTGATCGGCGACCTGTGGGCCGAGCGCAAGGCGGAGGCACTGATCGAGCACGGCGCGGCCGTCTACGTGGGCGACCACACCGGCGACGTCCGAGGCGCCCGCAGGGCCGACGCCTACTCCGTCGCCGTCGCCACCGGCCCCTGCCCCGCCGGTGAACTGAAGGACGCGGGCGCGGACGTCGTTCTCGCCGACCTCACCGAGTTCCCCGCCTGGCTGTCGGCGTACGAGCCCCGGTAGGGCCCGCTACGAGCGGCCGGCGCGCGCCCGCCTGCGGCTCTCCGCGATCGATCTGAGCAGCCCCGCCCCGGCCATCAGGAAACCCACCCCCATGAGCATGCTCAGGCCGAACATGAAGGTGGGAAAAGGCTTCGACCCGAGCAGCAACGGGGCCACGGTGACCATAGTGGCCACCGCTCCGATGAAGAACACGATCACACCGGCACGGATCAGCCAGTCGCCGGACGAAGCGGAATTCGCTTGGGTTTTGTCACGCACCGGACCAGGGTAGTTCCCAGCGCGAGGAACAACTCGGCGACGTCTTGTCACCGGCCCCCGGACCATTAGCCTTGGTACCGGCGGGTCCGTGCGGCCCGCTGTAGTGCTATCCAGAGCAGTTTTCCGAAACACTGCGCAGGCGCAGTGTCCGACGAGTACGAGGACGAGGACAGACGTGCCCACCGGCAAGGTCAAGTGGTTCAACAGCGAGAAAGGCTTCGGCTTTCTCTCCCGCGACGACGGCGGCGACGTCTTCGTCCATTCCTCGGTTCTCCCCGCCGGAGTCGACTCCCTCAAGCCGGGGCAGCGCGTGGAGTTCGGAGTGGTCGCCGGTCAGCGCGGCGACCAGGCACTGTCCGTCACTCTCCTGGAGCCGACCCCCTCGGTCGCGGCGGCGCAGCGCAAGAAGCCGGACGAACTGGCCTCCATCGTCCAGGACCTGACGACCGTCCTGGAGAACATCACCCCGATGCTGGAGAAGGGCCGCTACCCCGACAAGGCCTCCGGCAAGAAGATCGCGGGCCTGCTGCGCGCGGTCGCCGACCAGCTGGACGTCTGACCGCGCGGCACGGACCGGTCGGTCAGGGGAACGCGAGCGCGTTCGGGCCGAGGGGCGGCAGCAGCCCTTCGGCCGCCGCGCGCGTGAGCAGCCCCCGGATCGCGGCGTAGCCGTGCTCGCCCAGGTCGGCCGTGAACTCGTTGACGTACAGCCCGATGTGCTGATCGGCCACCGCCGGGTCCATCTCCTGCGCGTGCTCCATGACGTAGGGGCGCGACACCTCGGGGTCGTCCCAGGCCATCCGTACCGACGTGCGAACGGACTCGGCGAGCAGCGTCAGTGTGTCCGCGCCCAGCGCACGCCTGGCGATGATCGCGCCCAGCGGGATCGGCAGCCCGGTGGTCCGCTCCCAGTGCTCGCCCATGTCGGCGAGCTTGTGCAGGCCGTAGTCCCGGTACGTGAACCGCGCCTCGTGGATGACGAGCCCCGCGTCGACCTTCCCGTCCCGCACGGCCGGCATGATCTCGTGGAACGGCATGACGACGATCTCGCCGACCCCTTTGGGCACGGTGTCCGCGGCCCACAGCCGGAAGAGCAGATACGCCGTCGACGTCTCGCTCGGCACGGCGACCGTCCGGCCCCTGAGCTCGGCTTCCGGCTCCTGGGTGAGCACCAGCGGGCCGCAGCCCCGGCCCAGCGCGCCGCCGCACGGCAGCAGGGCGTACTCGTCGAGGACATGGGGCAGGACGCCGTACGACACCTTCAGCACATCGAACTCGCCGCGCTCGGCCATGCCGTTGGTGATGTCGATGTCGGCGAAGGTGACGTCGAGCGCAGGCGCGCCCGGGACGCGGCCGTGGGCCCAGGCGTCGAAGACGAAGGTGTCGTTCGGGCAGGGGGAGTAGGCGATCTGCAGGGGCTTGCCGGATGCGGTCATGCTGGTTTCCAACCCTCCAATAGGGGCGCGAGCTTCCCGAAGCCCTCGGTGAGGGCCTCCAGGGCGTCGCCGATGCGCCAGGCGGCGCGGTCGCGCGGGCCGACGGGGTTGGAGACGGCGCGGACCTCCACGACGGGGGTGCCGTGCGCCGCGGCCGCCTCGGCGACCCCGAACCCCTCCATCGCCTCGGCGAGCGCGCGCGGATGGCGCCCGCGTAGCTCTTCGGCGCGGGCGGCGCTTCCGGTCACGGTCGAGACGGTGAGCACGGTCCCGGTGCGGGCCCCGGTGGCGACGGCGAGGTCTCGTACGAGTGGCTGCGGCGGCCGGTGATTGACGGTTCCGAAGCCGAGTTCGGTGACCGGCAGGAAGCCGTCCGGGGTCTGCGCGCCCAGGTCGGCGGCGACGATGTCGTCGGCGACGACGAGCGAGCCGACGGGCGCGTCGGGCGCGAAGCCGCCCGCGATACCGGCACACACGACAAGGTCGTACGGGTCACCGCGCAGGGCGGCGGCGGTGAGCGCGCAGGCGGCGGAGGCGGCGGCGAGGGCGGGGCCGACGCCGGCGGCGACGAGGTCGAGGGTGCCGATCCGGCGCAGGGTCACCCCGGGCAGCAGAACCTCGACGGCCGGGGATGCGAACGCCCCGGCCACCGCGTCCCGTTCCACGGGAACCGCGGTGGCTACCAGGACATGCGCGGACGACGTGGTCAGGAGCCCTTCTTGAGCTTGAAGGACCACAGGCCCGTCACCGTGTTCTCGCCCGCCTTGACGGAGACGAGCGTGGAGTTGCCGCTGGCCCCGTACTGCGCGTTGAAGAACACGCTGCCCGGGATCGTGCGGTAGGTCTTGTTGCTGGAGTCGGTCAGCGGCTGACCGTTCATCAGGATCGTCCAGCCCTTGTCCGCGATGTCCGGGTCCACGCCGAAACGGACCGTCGCATCGGGGTCGACCGTGATCGACTTGACGTCCTTGGACTTGAGGCACTTCACCAGCATCTCGGTGCTCACGGTCTTGCCGTCGTTGTAGCAGTCACGCCCGGCCTGAGAGCTCACCGAGTTCGAGCCGACCGTGATGGTCGCCATCGGCGTCGGCTTGTCACAGGCGGACAGCAGGAGAAGTCCGGCGGAAACGGCGCCGAGGACGGCTACGGCGCGACGGGAAGGCAGTGCGGTCATGGCCGAAGGCTATCGGGCACGTCCAGCCCGCTCCCCACGTGGGGTGCGCGACGTGCCGCGCACTCGTGCGATCAGGTGCCGTGCGCCCCGCCGGTCAGGCCATCCGTGGTCCCGCGCCGGGCCGAGGCGAGCAGCCCGCGGACGGTCGACAGCCAGCCCATGGCGACGATCGCCGCGCCCACCGCGAGCCCCAGCACCCCGTTCAGCGGCAGCACGATGCCGATCGCCCCGCCCAGCACCCACGCCATCTGCAGCAGCGTCTCGGAGCGCGCGAACGCGGACGTGCGGACCGCGTCCGGCACGTCCCGCTGGATCAGCGCGTCCAGCGACAACTTGGCGAGGGCCTGCGCGAACCCGGCGACCGCTGCCAGCAACGCCACCAGGAACGTGCCGAAGAAGACCGCCGCGACGATCGCCGCGCCCCCCGCGATCGCCACCACCGTCACGATGAGCACTTCCGGAGCGCGCGCTTTCAGCCAGGCACCGACGGCCGTGCCCAGAGCGTTCCCGACACCGGCCGAGACGCCCGCGATGCCCAGGGACACCGCCGCGCTCTGCCCGGCGAGCGGGTGCACCCGCAGCAAAAAGGCCAGAAAGAAGATCAGGAAGCCGGACAGGCAGCGCAGCGCTGCGTTGGCGGCCAGGGCGTGGGTGACGGCGGGTCCGACCGTGCGCAGTCCGGGCCGCGGCTGGGCTGTCTTGCGGCGCGGCCCGTGCAGGTGCTGGGCGTTCGCGGCGAGCAGCGCGGTGTCCTCGCCCTTGGCGGAGTCGACCTTCGGCGGCAGCGAGAACGACAGGAACGTTCCGGCGGTGAACAGCGCGAAGGCGCCGTACAGCGGCCAGTCCGGGCCGATGGTGTGCAGTCCGGCGCCGATGGGAGCGGCCACGCCGGTCGCGAGCAGGCCGCCGAGGGTGACCCGGGAGTTGGCCTTCACCAGGGAGAAGCGGGGCGGCAGCAGCCGTGGCACCACGGCGCTGCGGATCACCCCATAGGCCTTGGAGGCGACGAGGACACCGAGCGCTGCCGGGTACAGCTCCAGGCTTCCGGTGGCGACCGCCCCGGAGATGACCAGCGCGAGCAGGGCGCGGGCGAGCATGGCGCCAGCCATCGCGGCCCGGCGGCCGTGCGGGAGGCGGTCGAGGAGGGGGCCGATCACGGGCGCGAGGAGTGTGAACGGCGCCATGGTGATGGCGAGGTAGAGCGCCACGCGCCCGCGGGCCTCGTCGGTCGGCACGGAGAAGAAGACGGTGGAGGCGAGGGCGACGGTGATCATGACGTCTCCGGCGCCGTTCACCGCGTGCAGCTCGATCAGCTTGCCGAGGCCGGACTCGCCCGCGCCGTGCGCGTGGGTGGCCCTGCGGATGCCGCTGACCGCCGCGGTGAGGGGTAGGCGCAGGACACGGCCGACCGCGCGGACGGACCCGGCGAACCGGCCCGAACCGCCACCCCGGCCGCGCCCCTCGACCCCATCGATCCCGGGGGTTTCATGGGAAGATCTCGCGGCTGCCACCTCGTCATAGTGCCCCGAGAAGGGCGGGCGTGGTGCGGTTGCCGCGCGTATCGGGCCCAGTGGGGTCATGACGGCGGCTCCGCGCCGCGCCTCGGCGTCGCACCCGGCATGGCGCGGCAAGGACCCCGCTCCGGGCCAGCGCAGCCACTCGGTGTGGGCCCAGGGGTCCGGAGAAGGTAGCGTGCGTAGCGCGCCCTGGCGGTTGTTCTCGGCCGCGCGCCTCTCGTCCATCCCTCAGAATGGATGGGGTAGGTGCGCCCGAGCGCGATCGGGCGCGGACGTCGACGCGGTCCCCCGGTCCGCTCCGTCCGCACCTCCAGCCGAAGAAAGGCGCACCCGTGAGACGGCGTAGGAGAGAAGCGATACCTGTGAGCGCAGCGACAACGCGAAGCCGCACCCCCGACCGCCTGTGCGCCGAGGCGGTCGACCTCGCCCGCGCTGCCGCCGAGGAGGTCGCCTGGCCCGGCGTCGTCGGCGAGCACGTGGGGATGGTTTCGGAGGGTGACCGTGTTGTCACGCACTTCTTCGCCTGCGAGGAGCTGGGGTACCGGGGCTGGCGCTGGGCGGTGACCGTGGCGCGGGCCTCGCGCGCGAGGGTCGTCACGCTCGACGAGACGGTGCTGCTGCCCGGCTCCGACGCGCTGCTCGCGCCGGAGTGGGTGCCGTGGAGCGAACGGCTGCGCCCCGGCGACCTGGGCCCCGGCGACCTGCTGCCGACGGACGCCGAGGATCTGCGGCTGGAGCCCGGGTTCTCCGGCGAGGACGAGCCGCCGCCGAACTCGGCGGTCATCGCGGAGACGGCGGAACCGGCCGAGGCGGAGGACGCGGAGGCGACCGCAAAGGCCCCGGCGGATCTGCCGGGCGTGCCGTCGCGCGGCTCCGTCACGGCGGTGGCCGAGGAGCTGGGTATGCGCCGCGCCCGGGTCCTGTCCCGTTACGGGCTGCATGTCGCGGCCGACCGCTGGGAGGAGGCGTTCGGCCCGAAGACCCCGATGGCGCAGGCAGCGCCGGCCACCTGCGTCAGCTGCGGCTTCCTCGCGCCGATCGGCGGCTCCCTGGGGCAGGCCTTCGGCGTGTGCGCCAACGAGTTCTCCCCGGCGGACGGCCGCATGGTCTCCCTCGCGTACGGCTGCGGAGCCCACTCGGAGGCCGCGGTCATGCCGAAGACGCCGCGGCCCGCCCCGCCGGTGGTCGACGAGACGAAGGTGGAACCGTTCCCGCTGCGGCCCGCCGCGGACTCGGGTTCGGTCCCGGCGGTGCCGGACGAGTCGTCCGCCGAGCTGGGGCACTCGTAGGGCGCCACAGCCCTGGACGACGAGTCCGCTCGGGCCGACGGGCCGCGCACACTGTCCCGGGGACGGCCACCCCGCCAGGCGGTACCTTCGTCCCGCGGTGAGCGGACGCGCGCCGCGAGAGGGAGAGTGAAAGCGTGAGCAAGTTCGTGCGGCCGGCGGCCGAGGGCGCGGACCCGTTCGGAACGGGCCGTCTGCGGCGCGGGGTGCTGGACGCCTGGTCCACCAGCCCGGCCCGGTTCCGCGAGGACGCCAACGCCGAGGAAGACCTCGTACTCGGCGGGTATCGCGACCGGCTGGTCGTCGAGCTCGCGCAGAACGCCGCCGACGCGGCGGCCCGGGCGAAGGTGCCCGGACGGCTCCGGCTCACTCTCCGCGACGGCGTGCTCGTCGCCGCCAACACCGGCGCGCCCCTCGACGCGGTGGGCGTCGAGTCGCTGTCCACCCTGCGGGCCTCCGCCAAGCGTGACACCCACGAACACGCCGTCGGCCGCTTCGGCGTCGGCTTCGCCGCCGTCCTCGCGGTCAGCGACGAACCCGCCGTCGTCGGCCGGCACGGCGGCGTCCGCTGGTCCCTGGCCGAGGCCCGTGAGCTGGCCACCGAGACCGCCCGGCACAGCCCCGGCCTCGGCGACGAGATCCGCCGCCGCGACGGGCACGTACCGCTGCTGCGGCTGCCGTTCGCCGCCGAGGGCACCGCCCCGGACCCGTACGACACCGCCGTGATCCTCCCGCTGCGCGACACCGCCGCCGAGGACCTCGCCGAGCGGCTCCTCGGCGCGGTCGACGACGCGCTCCTGCTGGCCCTGCCCGGTCTCGAGGAGGTCGTCGTCGAGACCGGCGACCGGGCGCCCCGCACCCTGCGCCGCCGCACCGACGGCGCCGACACCGTCATCGAGGACTCCCGGCTCCGCTCGAGCGGGGGGACCCCCACCGGCACCACCCGCTGGCGGACCGTCTCCCGGCACGGCGCCCTCACCCCGGACCTCCTCGCCGACCGCCCGGTCGAGGAGCGGCTGCGTCCTCACTGGTCCGTCACCTGGGCCGCCCCCGTCGACACCGACGGCACCCCGGCCCGGCCGCGTACCGCGCCGGTCGTGCACGCGCCGACCCCCAGCGACGAGGTGCTCGGTGTGCCCGCCCTGCTGATCGCCTCGTTCCCGCTGGACCCGAGCCGCCGTCACGCCGCTCCCGGCCCGCTCACCGACTTCCTGGTCGAGCGTGCCGCCGACGCGTACACCGAACTCCTCGCCGACTGGCACCCGGTGACACCGGGCGTCATCGACCTGGTCCCGGGCCCGCTGGGCAAGGGCGAACTGGACGGCGCCCTGCGCCGGGCCGTCCTCGACCGGCTGCCGCGCACCGCCTTCCTGCCGCCCGCGAACGAGCCCGGCGACGACTCCGAGTTGCCCGAGGCGCTGCGCCCCCGTGACGCCGAGATCGTCGAGGGAGCCGGTGCCGAGACCGTGCGGGTCCTCGCCGAGGTGCTGCCCAGCCTGCTGCCCGCGGGCCTCGAACGCCGGGTGGAGCTGCGGACGCTGGGTGTTGCCCGGGTGCCGCTGACCGAGGCGGTCGACCGGCTCGCGGGTCTGGAGAAGGAGCCCGACTGGTGGTGGCGGCTGTACGACAGCCTGGCCGGGGTCGACCCCGACCGGCTGTCCGGGCTGCCGGTGCCGCTCGCCGGGGATTCCTCCGAGGCGTTCGGCGCGGGGGGAGCGCGTACGACCATCGGTCCCCGGCAGGTCCTGCTGCCGACCTTCGACGGGCCGCCGGTGGCTCCCGACGCCCTCGTCCGGCTGGGCCTGAAGGTCGCCCACCCGGACGCCGTCCACCCGCTCCTGGAGAAGCTCGGCGCTCTGCCTGCCACTCCGCGCGCCGTACTCACCACCCCGCAGGTGCGGGCCGCCGTCGCCGCCTCCCTGGAGGACGAGGGCCCCGGCTGGGACCAGGAGGGCCTGGACGCAGACGAGTTGGCCGACACCGTGCTCGCCCTCGCCCGCGAGGCGGGCCTCGAACCTGGTGACGAGCCCTGGCTCGGCGCCCTCGCCCTGCCCGACGAGGACGGCGAACTCGCGCCCGCCGGTGAACTCGTCCTGCCCGGCAGCCCGTTCGCGAGCGTCATGCGGGAGGGTGAACTCGCCTTCGTGGACGCCGAACTGGCCGAGCGCTGGGGCGGACAGCCGCTGACCGCCTGCGGCGTGCTCGCCGGCTTCGGTCTCGTCCGCGCCACCGACGTCGTCCTCGACCCGGACGAACTGGAGCCCCGCGACTCGGACTTCGCCGAACCCGACGACATCGGGCTGCTGGACGCCGTCGACGTGTGGTGCGAGGACGTCCTGGACCGGCTGCCCGACACTCCGGTACCGCCGGTGGCCACCGAGATCGTGTCCGTGCGCGACCTCGACCTCGTCGACGACGACCGCTGGCCGCAGGCCCTCGCCCTGCTCTCCCAGCCCCCGCTGCGCGACGCGCTCACCCAGCCCGTGCGGATCCTGCTGCCGGACGGCACCCACGAGGTCGTACGGCCGTACACCGCCTGGTGGTTGCGCGGCCACCCCGTCCTCGGTGGCCGCCGTCCCGCCGGCCTGCGCGCCGCCGGCGGCGACCCGCTGCTGCACGGCCTGTACGAGGAGGCCGACGCCGCCGGGTTCGACGACGAGCAGGTGCTGCGGGCCCTCGGCGTACGGACCTCGGTCGCCGCGCTCCTCGACGAGCCCGGTGGCGCCGCCGAGCTGCTCGAGCGGCTCGGCGACCCGCAACGTCACGTCTCCGCCGCCCAGTTGCACGCCCTCTACAGCGCGCTGGCCGACCTCGACCCGGAGCAGGTGACCCTGCCGGACGAGCTGCGCGCGGTCGTCGACGGCCGGGTGACCGTCGTGGACGCGGCCGATGCCGTGGTCGTCGACTCCCCGGACCTGCTGCCCTTCACCGAGGGCGTTCCGCTGCTGCCGGTCCGCCCCGCGCGGGCCGCCGACCTCGCCGAGCTGTTCCAGGTGCGGCGGCTGAGCGAGTCGGTGACGGGCGAGGTGACCTCCGAGGGAGTCGAGCACGATGTACCGGAGTCGGTACGGGTCCTGCTCGGACCGGTGACCCCGGCGTCGTACACCGAACACGAGGAACTCGTCGTCGACGGTGTGGAGATCGACTGGCGGCTCACGCCGGACGGTGTGCTGCATGCCGCCACCCTGGAGGGCGTCGCGGCGGGGCTCGCCTGGGCGACGGGCCAGTGGCCGCGCCGCTTCGAAGTCGCCGCCCTGCTGGAGGACCCGTCCCGCACGGAGGAACTGGCCCGGGACCGCTGGTTCGACTGAACGTCGGATTCCGCGAAACAACATCCGATAGTCGTACAACTCTTCATTTCCGCGACGGGTCTGTCTCTGTAGAGCCCACGGGTTCTACAGAGACAGACGGGCACGCGGTAGCCGATATGTCGCCTCGCGTGCCCCTTCCGAACTGGGGGAACACCTATGCGTATTCGTGCCACTGTGGCTGCCGTCTCCGGCGCCCTGGCCCTTTCCGCCTTCGCCGTCCCGGCCGCGCAGGCCGACGGTCACGCGTCCTTCCGCGCGGACGTCGCCAAGGTCCGCGAGGCCGCCTCGGCCGCGCACGGCAAGACCGCGTTCGGCGCTTCCGCCGCGACCCCCGGCGTGCCGTACCAGCTGAACGTCACCTTCTCCAACCTCAAGATCGGCAAGGCGTACAAGGTCGGCACGACCAACCGCGTGATGATCCCGGTGTCGTACACCCTGACGCACGGCGCGGACGTCGACACCGCCGCTTCCGACTTCCTCAGCGGCCCGTACATCTACAAGGGCTCCTTCGACGACCCGAGCAATGCGATCATCAGCGACGACCCCGCCACCTGCGCCGCCACCTCGGCGACCACCGCCACCTGCAAGGGCAACATCGGCCTCTACCCGGCCCGCGGCGAGCTGGTCAATGCGGACGCAGGCTCCTGGAAGGCCGGCGCCCTCGCCGTCCAGTGGAACGGCCAACTGGACAAGGACACCCCGGACATGTCCAAGGTCGGCTTCGCCGACAAGGGCGGCCTCGGCTCCACGCTCATCCAGCGCTACTCCCGGCTGACCGTGGACGCGTCGCCGGAGCCGGTGAAGAAGGGCGGGACCCTCACGGTGACGGGCAAGCTGACCCGCGCCAACTGGGAGACCCGGAAGTACGCGGGCTACGGCCTCCAGTCGGTGCAGCTGCAGTTCTGCAAGAAGGGCAGCCACACCTACACCACGCTCAAGACCATCAAGAGCGGCAGCACCGGAAACCTGAAGACCACGGTCAAGGCGACCGGGAGCGGCTACTACCGCTACGTCTTCGCAGGCGCCTCGACCACCCCGGCGGTCGCGTCCACGGCTGACTACGTCGCCGTCAAGTGAGGTGACGTAGTCGTCCTGCGGTTCCCGTGCCCGCCCGGGCGCGGGAACCCGCACCTAAGGCGAAAAGATCAGCGCTCCGTGCAACCACTCCCCCGCATTCACAGTCTCATCACATGAGTCAACAGACTCCGCAGACACTTCGGGCCCATGTGAAGTCGACCGTGGGCCCCTCCAGCGTGGGGGAACACCTATGCGTATTCGTGCCACTGTGGCTGCCGTCTCCGGCGCCCTGGCCCTTTCCGCCTTCGCCGTCCCGGCCGCGCAGGCCGACGGTCACGCGTCCTTCCGCGCGGACGTCGCCAAGGTCCGCGAGGCCGCCTCGGCCGCGCACGGCAAGACCGCGTTCAGCGCCGCCGCCGACCCCGGCACGCCGTACGACCTGAACGTCACCTTCTCCAACCTCAAGATAGGCAAGGCCTACAAGGTCGGCACGACCAACAACGTGGCGATCCCGGTCTCGTACACCCTGACGCACGGTGCTGACGTCAACATCAAGGCGTCCGACTTCGAAACCGAGGCGTACCTCTACAAGGGCTCCTTCGACAACCCGAGCAACATCCTCTTCAGCGACAAGGGCGCCACCTGCACCGCCACCTCGTCGACCGTGGCCACCTGCAAGGGCAACGTCGACGTTCACCCGGCCTACCACGAACTGGACAACGCGGAAGCGGGCACCTGGAGGGCCGGCGCCCTCGCCCTCGCCTGGAACGGCGAGCAGACCAAGAGCGCACCGGACTTCTCCAAGGTCGGCTTCGCCGACAAGGGCGGCCTCGGCTCCACGCTCATCCAGCGCAACTCCCAGCTGACGGTCGACGCGGCTCCCGAGCCGGTGAAGAAGGGCGGCACCCTCACGGTGACGGGCAAGCTGACCCGCGCCAACTGGGAGACCCGGAAGTACGCGGGCTACGGCCTCCAGTCGGTGCAGCTGCAGTTCTGCAAGAAGGGCAGCCACACCTACACCACGCTCAAGACCATCAAGACCAGCAGCACCGGAAACCTGAAGACCACGGTCAAGGCGACCGGGAGCGGCTACTACCGCTACGTCTTCGCGGGCACCTCGACCACCCCAGCGGTCAAGGCCGCGGCTGACTACGTCGTCGTGAAGTAACCGCGCGAAGCACCCCCCCGGAGGGGGGTGCTTTCCCTCAGGCGGGGAAGCGGCGGTCGACCCACTTCCACAGGAACTCCAGGACGGCCGCCGCCACCGCCGCGATGCCCACCGCGACCCACGGGATCGTCACCCCGACCAGCTTCAGTGCGAAGAAGTTCTGCAGCGACGGCACGGCCAGGACGAACAGGAACGCCACGCCCATCGCGGTCACCAGCCCGACCCGCCACCAGGTGTAGGGCCGGGCGATGATCGCCAGCACCCACAACGAGATCAGGAACAGGGTGAGGGTGGCCGCGCTGGTCTGCGCCTCCAGTGCACCCGGGCCCGAGTAGTGGCGGCGGGCGATCAGATACGTGACGAAGGTGGCGGCCCCCGCCACGACCCCGCCCGGGATCGAGTACCGCATCACCCGCCGTACGAAGTGGGGTTTCGCGCGTTCCTTGTTGGGGGCCAGCGCCAGGAAGAAGGCCGGGACGCCGATCGTCAGGGTCGACAGCAGCGTCAGGTGCCGGGGCAGGAACGGGTACTCCACCTGCGAGACCACGACCAGGAGCGCCAGCAGCACCGAGTACACGGTCTTCACCAGGAAGAGCGTGGCGACCCGGGTGATGTTCCCGATCACCCGCCGACCCTCGCCGACCACCGACGGCAGCGTCGCGAAGCTGTTGTCGAGCAGCACGATCTGGGCCACCGCGCGGGTCGCCTCCGAGCCCGAACCCATCGAGACACCGATGTCGGCGTCCTTGAGGGCGAGCACGTCGTTCACGCCGTCGCCGGTCATCGCGACCGTGTGCCCGCGTGACTGCAGCGCGCCCACCATGTCCCGCTTCTGCTGGGGGGTGACCCGCCCGAACACGGTGCCCTTGTCCAGCGACTTCGCCATCTCCGCCTGATTGGAGGGCAACCGGCGGGCGTCCAGGACCTCGCCGGACAGGCCCAGCTTCCCGGCCACCGCGCCCACCGACACCGCGTTGTCGCCGGAGATCACCTTGGCGCGCACGTTCTGCTCGGCGAAGTAGCGCAGCGTGTCGGCGGCGTCCGGGCGCAGCCGCTGTTCCAGGACGACGAGGGCGGTGGGCCGGGCGCCGTCCTTGACCTTGGAGTCGTCCAGGTCGCGGGTGGCGCGGGCCAGCAGCAGCACGCGCAGCCCCTGCTCGTTGAGCCGCCCGGTTTCGGCCAGGGCCGGGTCGTCGGGTCCCAGCAGGACGTCCGGGGCGCCGAGCAGCCAGGTACTGGACTCGCCGTCGCCCTCGCTGAAGGAGGCGCCGCTGTACTTCCGGGCGGAGGAGAAGGGCAGCGCCTCGGTGCAGCGCCAGTCCTCGCTGTCCGGGTAGGCGTCGATGATCGCCTGGAGGGAGGCGTTGGGACGCGGGTCCGATTCGCCGAGCGCGCCGAGGACCTTGCGTACGTACGTCTCGTCGGCGCCCTGCAGCGTCCGCAGCTCGCTGACGTCCATGCCGCCCTCGGTGAGCGTGCCCGTCTTGTCCAGGCAGACGGTGTCGACGCGGGCGAGCCCCTCGATGGCGGGCAGCTCCTGGACGAGGACCTGCCGGCGGCCCAGCCGTATGACGCCGATGGCGAAGGCCACGGAGGTCAGCAGGACGAGTCCCTCGGGGACCATCGGCACGATGCCGCCGACCGTCCGGGCGACCGAGTCCTTGAAGCCGTGCTGCTTGGCCACCAGCTGGCTGATGACCAGGCCCAGCGCGGTCGGGATCATCATCCACGTCACGTACTTGAGGATCGTGGAGATACCGGTGCGCAGCTCGGAGTCGACGAGGGTGAAGCGGCTCGCCTCCTCGGCCAACTGGGCTGCGTACGCCTGTCGGCCCACCTTGGTGGCCCGGAACGCCCCGCCGCCGGCGACCACGAAGCTGCCCGACATGACGGGGTCGCCGGCCTGTTTGACGACGGGGTCGGCCTCACCGGTCAGCAGCGACTCGTCGATCTCCAGTCCGTCGGCCTCGACGCACACGCCGTCGACCACGACCTTGTCGCCGGGGCCGATCTCGATGATGTCGTCCAGCACGATCTCGGACGTACCGATCTCGGCGGCCACCCCGTCCCGGCGCACCATCGGCCGCACCTCGCCGATCACCGCGAGCGAGTCCAGGGTCTTCTTGGCGCGCCACTCCTGGATGATGCCGATCCCGGTGTTGGCGATGATCACGTACCCGAACAGGCTGTCCTGGAACGGCGCCACGAACAGCATGATCAGCCAGAGCGCACCGATGATCGCGTTGAAGCGGGTGAAGACGTTCGCCCGGACGATCTCGCCAAGGGACCGGCTGCTGCGGACGGGTACGTCATTGATCTGGCCACGCGCAACCCGCTCGGCCACCTCGGCTGCGGACAGTCCCCGCGTCGGCTCCGGCACGGGGGCGGGGTGCACGGGATCGAGCTCGGCGCCCGCGTCGATGTGCTTCATGCATTCGACGGTACGTGGCGATATGGGCCTTCACCCGTCGAGGGTCCCAAAGATCCGACCAGGGAAGGAGCAGGTCTCGTGCGGTGGTGGTACGCGGGAGCGCGAGCGTCGGCTGTGTCTACTGCGCGGCGGCGGCCCGCTTGATCGCGGCGTCGCGCCTGCGCACGTACCAGATGCCGATGCAGCCGAGGCCGGCGCCCGCCAGGCAGGTCCACAGCCACCAGGCGTGTCCGTGGGTGTCGAACCAGCCGTAGAACGGGAGCTGGACCAGGAAGAGGACGAACCAGAGGATCGTGCCGCCGGTGATGGTGGCGACCACGGGGCCCTCAAGGGGCTCCGGCGCCTCGTGCTTGGGGGTCCACTTCGTCATGCGGCCAGCTTACGAGGAGGGCGCAGCTGCGAGGAGCCGACCCCGGACGACCCGTGCGTGCCAAGGGTCTACGCGCGGAGATAGCGATCTCGGCCTCATATGTTCATACTGAAACCGTTTGAGTCTGGCCACCTTTGTTCGTACGAAACCACCAAGAGAGGCATGGGGGACCTCGTCCGGTGTAGTCGACGGTGAGATTCGATCGCGTTTTGAAGGTCCCCTGAAGATCCCCCGATTGAGGTCTCGCATGCCCACCTCGGCCCCCGCCAAGGTCCCCGCCCAGGATCAGCCGGGCACCCCGTCCCCGTCCGGTGCCTTCGACCGCTTCTTCAAGATCTCCGAGCGGGGCAGCACCCTGTCCCGCGAGATCCGGGGCGGCTTCGCCACCTTCTTCGCGATGGCCTACATCATCGTGCTGAACCCGATCATCCTCGGCAGCGCGAAGGACATGTACGGGCATCAGCTCGACCACGGTCAGCTGGTCACGGCGACCGTCGTGACGGCCGCCTTCACCACGCTGCTCATGGGTGTGATCGGCAACGTCCCGATCGCCCTCGCGGCCGGCCTCGGCGTGAACACGGTCGTCGCTCTCCAGCTTGCTCCGCGCATGTCCTGGCCGGACGCGATGGGCATGGTCGTCCTTGCCGGTTTCGTGGTGATGCTGCTGGTCGCCACCGGCCTGCGTGAGCGCGTGATGAACGCCGTGCCGCTCGGGCTGCGCAAGGGCATCTCGATCGGTATCGGCCTGTTCATCATGCTGATCGGTCTCGTGGACTCCGGCTTCGTCAGCCGCATCCCGGACGTCGCGCACACCACGGTTCCGCTCCAGCTCGGCGGCGACGGCCACCTCGTCGGCTGGCCGGTCCTGATCTTCGTTCTCGGTGTACTGCTGACCTTCGGGCTGATCGTCCGCAAGGTGCCGGGCGCGATCCTGATCTCCATCGTCGGGATGACCGTCCTCGCGCTGATCATCAACTCGGTCGCCAAGATCCCGTCCTGGGGCCTGACCGTCCCGAAGTGGCCGGGCAACCCGGTCGCCACCCCCGACTTCGGCCTGCTCGGCAAGGTCAGCCTGTTCGGCGGTTTCGACAAGGTCGGCGTGCTGACCGGGATCCTCTTCGTCTTCACGGTCCTGCTGTCGTGCTTCTTCGACGCGATGGGCACGATCATGGGCGTCAGTGACGAGGCCAAGCTGACCAACGCCCAGGGCGAGATGCCCGGTATGAACAAGGTCCTGTTCGTGGACGGCGTCGCGGTCGCGCTGGGCGGTGCCAGCTCCTCCTCGGCCACCACCTGCTTCGTGGAGTCCACGGCGGGCGTCGGCGAGGGTGCGCGTACCGGCTTCGCGAACATCGTCACGGGCGCCCTGTTCACGGTGGCGCTCTTCCTCACCCCGGTCGCCACCATGGTCCCGTCCCAGGCGGCCACCCCGGCGCTGGTGGCGGTCGGCTTCCTGATCCTGTCCAACTCCATCAAGGAGATCGACTGGGCGGACCACACGATCGCGATCCCGGCCTTCGTGACGATGCTGATGATGCCGTTCACCTACTCGATCACCAATGGCATCGGCATGGGCTTCATCACCTTCGTGGTGCTGCGCCTGGCGGCGGGACGGGGCCGTGAGGTCCCGGTCGCGATGTATGCGGTGTCGGCGGTCTTCGCCTTCTACTACCTGATGCCGGCCCTGGGTCTGACCTGATCCCCAGGGGGTGCCCGCCCGGCCCGTGCCGCGGTGTCAGGTGACCCCGTAGAACTTCTCTCTCCTCGACGGCGGCCTGGAACCGCTCGTCGAAGTCATCCCGAATGAGCGTCCGGACGGCATAGTCCTGGACGCTCATTCCTCTTTTGGCGGCATGGAGCCGGAGGCGGTCGAGCAGCTCCCGGTCCAGTCGCACGCTGAGCACGCTGGTCCCCATGGGTACGAGGGTTGCCAGACCCGGGCGGGCGGCACGTCGCGATCCGGCACTGGATCACTCATTCGGGTGCGGCGCGTGGCTCGGGAGTTTCGCTCGCGAGACATGGGCGCGGGCCCGGAGCGAAGTGGCGGGAGTCACCCGCGGAACCGCCCGGCAAAGTGGTCCTTAGAGAAAGTAATGAGTTATGCTAAAGAGCATGGCTGACCTCACCCATGGCGACGACGCTGCCGCCGTGAACGCCCTGCACTCCGCCGTGATGCGCCTGGCGCGCCGTATCAAGCACCAGCGGGTCGACGAGTCGCTGAGCCCGACCGAGATGTCGGTGCTCGGCACCCTGTCCCGCTGCGGCTCCGCCACGCCGGGCGAGCTCGCCCGCAAGGAGCACGTCCAGCCGCCGTCGATGACCCGCATCGTGGCGCTGCTGGAGAGCAAGGGGCTGGTCCGCCTGGAGTCACACCCCGACGACCGGCGCCAGAAGGTGGTCACGCAGACCGAGCAGGCCGAGGCGATGCTCGAGGAGAGCCGTCGCAAGCGGAACGCATGGCTGGCCGCGCTGGTCGAGGGTCTGGACGAGGACGAGTGGGCGAAGCTCCGCGCCGCCGCCCCCGTGCTCGAGAAGCTCGCGCATCTGTGACGGGGGCGCAGCCGTGGCAGAGGCGCACCCGGTCCGGGTACCGCGGCCACGGATGCGCCCCGGTGACAGGCGCGCACCGCGAGGGAGCGGGCCCGCGCCGGATGCGTACTGCCACGGGGCGCGGCCGTGGCGGACGCTCGCTGTGACAGACGCGGCCCCCACCCGCATACCTACGAAGCCGTCATCGCAAGGAGGCGAATTTCTTTGAGTACGGGATCCGGAGCAGCTTCCGCCCCCGCACCAGCCACCCACAACTCCCTGTCCGCCCACAAGACCTCCGCGGCTGTCCGCGGCCCCGAATCCGCCGCACCCGAAACCGCCGCATCCGCCGAGCCCGTCGTGCGGACCGAGCCCCGCAAGTCCTCGATGTTCAGCTCGCTGCGCATCCGGAACTACCGGCTCTTCTTCATCGGCCAGGTCGTCTCCAACACTGGCACCTGGATGCAGCGCATAGCCCAGGACTGGCTGGTGCTGAGCCTGACCGGCTCCTCCACCGCCGTCGGTGTCACCACGGCGCTGCAGTTCCTTCCGATGCTGCTCTTCGGCCTGTACGGCGGTGTGCTCGTCGACCGTCTTCCCAAGCGCCCGGCCCTGCTGGTCACGCAGTCGGCGATGGGCGCCACGGGTCTGGTCCTCGCCTTCCTGACCCTCTCCGGTCACGTCCAGGTCTGGCACGTCTATGTGGCCGCCTTCGCCGTCGGACTCGCCACGGTCGTCGACAACCCGGCCCGCCAGTCCTTCGTCTCCGAGATGGTCGGTCCCGGTCAGCTGCAGAACGCGGTCAGCCTGAACTCGGCGAACTTCCAGTCCGCCCGCCTGGTCGGTCCCGCGGTGGCGGGCCTCCTGATCACCGGCGTCGGCACGGGCTGGGCGTTCCTGCTCAACGGGCTGTCCTTCCTTGCCCCCATCGTCGGCCTGATGCTGATGCGCGCCCGCGAGCTGCACGTCGTGGAGCGCGCACCGCGCGGCAAGGGCCAGCTCCGCGAGGGCCTGCGGTATGTCGCCGGGCGCCCGGAGCTGATCTGGCCGATCGTCCTGGTCGGCTTCATCGGCACGTTCGGCTTCAACTTCCCCGTGTGGCTGTCGGCGTACGCGGAGGACGTCTTCCACGCGGGAGCCGGCGCGTACAGCCTCTTCAACACGCTGATGGCGGTCGGCTCGGTGGCCGGCGCACTGCTCGCCGCTCGCCGTGGCACGGCCCGGCTGCGCGTGCTGATCGTGGCGGCGGTCGCCTTCGGCGTGCTGGAGATCGTGGCGGCCGCGGCCCCGGAGCTGTGGCTGTTCTCGCTGCTGATGATCCCGATCGGGGTCTTCGGCCTGACGGTGAACGTCACCGCGAACACCGCCGTCCAGATGGGCACGGATCCGGCGATGCGCGGCCGGGTCATGGCCCTGTTCATGATGGTCTTCGTGGGCGGTACGCCGCTGGGGGCGCCCCTGGTCGGCTGGGCCACGGACGCGTACGGCGCCCGGGTCGGCTTCGCCCTGGGCGGTCTGATCTCGGCCGCCGCGGCCGTGACCATCGGCCTGATCCTGGCCCGGTCCGGCGGCCTCCGCCTGGCGGTGGGCTGGCACCAGGGGCATCCGCGGGTGCGGTTCGTCCCGCGGGAGCGGCCTGTGGCCGTGCCGGTGTGACCGGAGGGGCTGATAGCGGCCGAGGGGGCGCCGTGGGTGGCCGCCCCCTCGCGCGGTGTCACACGCGGCGCGCCAGCACCTGCCCCGGCCACCGGTCCTCGCCGTAGGTGAAGGCCTCCGTCCGGGTGAAGCCGCTGCGCTCGTAGTAGGCGACGAGCTTGCCGTCGTCGCCCGCGTAGCAGTCCACGCGCAGCAGCGAGAAGCCCGCGCGCCGGGTCTCCTCGGCGGCGTGGGCGAGCAGTGCGCTGCCGACTCCGCGGCCCGTGAAGCGGTGGTCGGCGGCGAGCAGATGGATGTAGCGCTCGGGTTCGTCCAAGGGGGCGATGTAGTCGCCGGGACCCTCGGAGAGGGTGAGCGTGCCCGCGGGGAAGCCGTCGATCTCCGCGATCCAGGGGTCGCCCGCCTTCACAAGCCGGTGCACCACCTCCGCGGCCCGTGGCCGCTGAGACCAGTGCTGGGTCCCCCACTGCCGGGTGCGCCCCTGTGAGACCAGCCAGTCGACCGCGCCGTCGAGCAGGCCGAGAATGACGGGAATGTCCTCTGTGCTCCCTTTGCGTATTCGCGTGATCTCCATGCGGTCATGATGGGGTCATGAGACTCTTCGCCGCGGTGGTTCCCCCCAGTTCCGCTCTCAGTGAACTGGAGCCGGTGGTGCGCGGGCTGGAGGGGCTGCCCGGGGCGGAGAGGCTGCGCTGGACGGGGCGGCCGGGCTGGCACTTCACGCTCGCCTTCTACGGCGAGGTGGCCGAGGACGTCGTCCCCGACCTGTCGGAGCGGCTGGCGCGGGCGGCCCGGCGCACCGAGTCGTTTCGCCTGGCCCTGTACGGCGGCGGGCGTTTCGGGGGCCGGACGCTGTGGGTGGGTGCGACCGGGGACGTGGGCGTGATGCGGCTGCTCGCCGACCGCGTGGAGTCCGCGGCGCGGAAGGCGGGCGTGGAGATGGAGGAGCACCGCCCCTACCGTCCGCATCTGACCCTGGCCCGCAGCCGGCGTCTCGCGGACTTCCGGCCGTATGTCGCTGCGCTGGCGGCGTTCGCCGGGGGCGAGTGGACGGTCGGTGAGCTGTGCCTGATCCGCAGCCGGCTGCCGGGGTCGGGGGTGCCGGGGGAGCAGCCCCGGTACGAGACGGTGGAGCGATGGGGGCTCGGCGCGGGCGGATGACAAGGGCCGGTTAGTCTCGATGTGTGGACCCGAAGACCCGTAACCGGATCATGGCCGGTGTGCTTGTGCTGATGTTCGTGGTGGTGGCGCTGTCGGCGGCCGTCGGAAAGTAGCGAGCCGCACTGCCGGGCGAAGACCGCTCGGTCGTCCCGGAGACTCTGGAGCCCCGGCCGACGACCGAGCGGCGACACCGCTCCTAAGGCGGCGCACACCCCTGGCCGGCTACCAGGCGAAGGCCTCCGGCGAGGGGCCCGGTCCCGGGAAGATCTCTTCGAGGGAGGCCAGGACCTCCTCCGAAAGCTCCAACTCGACCGCGCGGAGCGCCGACTCCAGTTGCTCCGCGGTGCGCGGGCCGACGATGGGGCCGGTGACGCCGGGGCGGGTCAGCAGCCAGGCGAGGGCGGTCTCGCCGGGGTGGAGCCGGTGCTTGTCGAGCAGGTCTTCGTAGGCCTGGATCTGTGTGCGGAAGGCGGGGTCGGTGAGCGCCTCGGCGGCCCGCCCGGACGTCCGGCGCGCGCCCTCGACCTCCTTCTTGATGACCCCGCCCAGCAGCCCACCGTGCAAGGGCGACCAAGGGATCACGCCGAGCCCGTAGTCGCGCGCGGCCGGGATGACCTCCATCTCGGCACGGCGCTCGGCCAGGTTGTAGAGGCACTGCTCGCTGACGAGCCCGTAGGAGCCGCGCCTGGCGGCGGTCTCATTGGCCTGGGCGATCTTGTACCCGGGGAAGTTGCTGGAGCCCGCGTAGAGGATCTTCCCCTGCTGCACCAGTACGTCGATGGCCTGCCAGATCTCCTCGAAGGGAGTGCTCCGGTCGATGTGGTGGAACTGGTACAGGTCGATGTGGTCGGTCCGCAGCCGCTTGAGACTGGCGTCGACCGCCCGTCGGATGTTGACCGCGGAGAGCTTGTCGTGGTTGGGCCAGGCGTCGCCGTGCGGGGCCATGTTGGCGTACACCTTGGTGGCGAGCACGACCTTGTCGCGCCGGTCGCCACCCTTGGCGAACCAGTTGCCGATGTTGCTCTCGGTACGGCCCTTGTTCTCGTCCCAGCCGTACACGTTGGCGGTATCCAACCTTGTGCGCGATGCGTTACACAGGGGAGAGGGAGAACGAGCATGGCGAGAGTTCTGGGTGTGGTCCGTCTGTCGAGGGTGTCGGACGAGACCACATCGCCGGAGCGTCAGCGTCGGTCCATCCAGCGATGGGCCGATCAGGAGGGGCACGTCGTCGTGGGGTGGGTCGAGGACATCGACGTGTCCGGCGGGGTCGAGCCGTGGAAGCGTCCGGAGTTCGGCAAGTGGCTTCCCTCGACCGTCGGGAAGGAGGTCAGTGCGATCGAGCACCGGATCGCGGTGGAGGAGTCGCGCGCCGACGAGTACGACATCATCTGCGTGCTGAAGATCGACCGTCTCTCGCGGCGCGTGCTCCACGTGCACACCCTCCTGGAGTGGTGCGAGAAGAACGGCAAGGAGGTCGCGACCGTCGAGGACGGGATCAACCTCAACACGCAGATGGGGAAGCTCCTCCTCAGCCTGATCGCGTCCTTCGCGGAAGGGGAGCTCGAAGCCATCAAGGCGCGGGCCAAGTCCTCGTACAACCACCTCGTGAAGGAGGGGCGCTGGCGCGGCGGCCGCACTCCGTACGGCTACCGGGAGGAGAAACAGGAGACCGGCGACGGATGGAAGCTCGTCCCGGACGACTACGGGACCGACACTGCCGGCACGCTCCGTGAGATCGTCCGCCGTCTCCTCACAGGCGAGTCGGCGAACAGCATCGCGCAGTGGCTCAACGAGGACGTGTCGAAGACCCCGACGTCACTCGACGCCCAGATGATCCGTAGCGGCAAGACCCCGAAGGGCAGCCGCTGGACCGCCGCGAACACGGCCAAGGTCGTACGTTCCCGCTGCATCCTGGGGCAGATGGAGGTGTCCGAGGAGGTGATGGTCGACGGGAAGAAGACGACACGACGCCGGGTCGTCCGGGACGCGGACGGTCAGCCCCTTCAGCGCGCGGAGCCTCTGATCACGCACGAGGAGTGGGAGCTGGCCAACAAGAAGCTGGACGAGAACACCAGCAAGCGCAACGGCAACCGCAAGGGTGGGTCGCCCTTGCTCCGGGTCGCGTTCTGCACATGTGGGGAGCCGGCGTATCTCGGCCCTGGCCGTAACTGGCCCTACTACCGCTGCGCCTCCCGTACCACGCACAAGCCGTGTCCGACCGGAAGCAAGGGCATCGCGGCGCACACGCTGGAGGACGCCGTGGGAAAGGCGTTCCTCCTCGCTGCCGGGGACGTCGAGATCGTCCGGAAGGTCTTCCGGCCGGGCGTGGACTACACGCGCGACATTGAGGAAGTGAACCGCGCCCTGTCGGACCTGAGAGAGGACCGCGAGGCGGGCCTCTACTCCAGTGAGCTGGGCAAGCAGGAGTACCGGGAGGCGTACAAGCGGTTGGACGCGCGACGCGAACAGCTCATCGCGCAGCCCACGCGCCCGGACACCTGGGAGGAGATCCCGACAGGAGAGACCTACCGGGAACGGTGGAGCACGTTGTCGACCCAGCACGAAAAGGGCAAGGAGCTTCGCGCCGCAGGGGTCAAGGCCGTCATCCACGCCGAGCCGCTCCGGGGGATGACCGTCGCGCAACTCATGTCCGCCGAAGGCCATGACGGGATGTGGCAGCACCCCGTCGGACGGGTTCAGGTTCTGATCCCGATGGACTTCAAGCAGCGTGTACGCAACATGGCGGCGGTCCGCAGCAAA
The DNA here is from genome assembly GCF_001866645.1 of Streptomyces colonosanans. Lineage (GTDB taxonomy): Bacteria > Actinomycetota > Actinomycetes > Streptomycetales > Streptomycetaceae > Streptomyces > Streptomyces colonosanans. The sequence goes on along the minus strand of NZ_MLYP01000019.1, from coordinate 18,336 downwards.
GACTGACGAGGGGTGAGAGAGAGTGAGGTGGCCCTGCGCCGGGGCCCTCTCGGCCTTTGTAAGCTGCCTGCCAGGTCGTCGCCCGCTGTCATGAACGACGACATAGTCACGGTCGCCCGCGCCAGACGGGCCAAGGGCGAGAGCGTCAACGCCATCGCCAGGGCCCAGGGCGTCTCACGCGCCACGCTGTACCGGCACATCGGCGAGGGCGCCTGAGGCAGGCGTACCCGCCGCCCGCCGGACGTCTTGCGCGGAGTGGACTCGAAGGGGTTCGCTTGGCGTCCATGGAATACACGCAGCTGGGACGTACCGGACTCAAGGTCAGTCGCATCGTGCTCGGCACGATGAACTTCGGGCCTCAGACGGATGAAGCCACCAGCCACACCATCATGGATGCGGCGCTCGATGCGGGGCTGAATTTCGTTGACACTGCAAATGTGTACGGGTGGGGCGAGAACAAGGGGCGCACCGAGGAGATCGTCGGTACCTGGTTCGCCAAGGGCGGCGGGCGTCGTGACAAGGCGGTCCTGGCCACCAAGGTCTACGGGAACATGGGCGCCGACGGACCGGCCTGGCCCAACCATGACCGGCTCAGCGCCGTGAACATCCGCCGCGCCGTGGACGCTTCCCTCAAGCGGCTCCAGACCGACTACATCGACGTCTACCAGTTCCATCACATCGACCGGTCGACGCCGTTCGAGGAGATATGGCAGGCGATCGACGTCCTGATCCAACAAGGGAAGATCCTGTACGCCGGTTCCTCGAACTTCCCCGGTTACAAGATCGCCCAGGCAAACGAGATCGCGAAGACACACGGCCGGGTCGGGCTCGTCAGCGAGCAGTGCCTGTACAACCTCGCCGAGCGCCGCGCCGAGATGGAGGTCATCCCTGCCGCGCAGGACTACGGCCTCGGCGTCATCCCGTGGTCGCCGCTGCACGGCGGGCTGCTCGGCGGAGTCCTCAAGAAGGAGGCCACGGAGGGGCGCCGGGCGAGTGGACGGGCCGCCGACGCCCTCAAGGACGCCCGCACGCGCGAGCAGATCCAGGCGTACGAGAACCTGCTCGACAAGCACGGCATCGAACCGGGCGAGGCCGCCCTGGCCTGGCTGCTCACCCGTCCCGGCGTGACAGGACCGATCGTCGGCCCGCGCACGCAGGAGCAGCTTGACTCGGCGCTGCGCGCCCTCGACCTGGACCTGGGCGCGGAGCTTCTTGCGGCTCTCGACGAGATCTTCCCGGGGCCGGGACCGTCCCCCGAAGCTTTCGCATGGTGAAGTAACAAATCTGCATGTGGACCGCTGCCTCCTGCTCTGCGTGCAGGGCGAGTTGGGGGTGGCGGTCGGCGCTCTCCGTGGTGCCGCACGCGAGTGTGGCCGCGCAGTACAACGATACGCACGGTGACCAGGTCACGCCGGAGATCGGTCAGCTTGTTCCGGCCGCGTACGGCTGTCCGAATCCCCATGCCTGGTGCATCGCCTCCGCGTACGCCGCCGCGATCTTGTGTTCGCCGCTCGCGTTCGGGTGTGTGCCGTCGTAGGTGTCGCGGTGGATGTCGTACGACGGCGGGGGCGAGGCCAGCAGCAGCGGGGAGCGGGGCTCGTCGAGGTCGGCGACGGTCTTTGCGAGGAGGTCGTTGAAGAGCGCCACCTGCGCCGCGAACAGCTCGTCCGCCTCGGCCCGGATGTTCGGGATCACCGGCAGCACCACCATGTGGATGCGCGGATCGGCCGACCTCGCCTGTGTCACGAACGCCCGTACGTTCTCCGCCGTCTGCTCCGCGTTCGTGTAGAAGCCCAGGTCGATCAGACCCAGCGAGACCAGCAGCACGTCCGCCCGCGACTTCCGCACGGCCTCGGCGATCAGCGGCGCCATGTGCATCCAGCCCTCGCCCCAGCCCGCCAGATGGGCGCGCGGGAAGTCCGGCTCGGCGTAGGCGTACGACGTCGGCGCGTCCGCCACCTTGTCGTACAGCGTGTCGCGCGGGCCGACGAGGGTGAACGGGCCGTCGTGCGCCTGGCACAGGTGCCGCCACAGTCGGTAGCGCCAGGTGTGTTCACCCGCGCTGCCGATCGTCATGGAGTCACCTACGGGCATGAACCTGAGCATCCGCTCATGATGGACGATCGCGCGTGCGCGTGGAGCGTGGGGTCGGCCACGCGCGCCCGGGCGGGGGCTCAGAGGGGAGGACGGTGCCGGCGGGCGGCGTCGACGGGGGTGGTGTACCGGCTGGTTCAGCGCGGGCGTCCTGGCCGGTTACGCACATCGTGACCGAGGATGTAAGCCACTTGTGGAAGTCCTCGTGCTCGGGGCAGGAGAACGCCTGTGCCGAGGTCGCCGACACGGCTCCCGGTGGCCGAGCCGTCCGCGACAGCAAGCAGCGGCACGGCCCTCTCCTCACCGTCTCCCGCGAGAGTGGGCAGGCCTTTCTCCGCCAGTTCGCGTAGGCATCGCACGCAACAGCGAAGGGCGCCCGGTGAGCACCGGGCGCCCTTCGTCGTCGTGGTCGAAACGACTACAGCTTCTCGATCACGTAGTCGATGCACTTCGTCAGCGCCTCGACGTCCGCCGGGTCGATCGCCGGGAACATCGCGATGCGCAGCTGGTTGCGGCCGAGCTTGCGGTACGGCTCGGTGTCGACGATGCCGTTGGTGCGCAGGGCCTTGGCGACGGCGGCGGCGTCGATCTCGTCGGCGAAGTCGATCGTGCCGATGACCTGGGAGCGCTTGGCCGGGTCGGCAACGAACGGGGTGGCGTACTTGGACTCCTCCGCCCAGGTGTACAGGCGGGTCGAGGAGTCCTTGGTGCGGGCCGTGGACCAGGCGAGGCCGCCCTGGCCGTTCAGCCACTCCAGCTGCTCGTTGAGGAGGAACAGGGTGGCCAGGGCCGGGGTGTTGTACGTCTGGTTCTTGCGGGAGTTGTCGATCGCCGTCGGCAGGCTGAAGAACTCCGGGATGTGCCGGCCGGAGGCGTGGACGCGCTCGGCGCGCTCGATGGCGGCGGGGGAGAACACGCCGATCCACAGGCCGCCGTCGGAGGCGAAGGACTTCTGCGGGGCGAAGTAGTAGACGTCCGTCTCGGCGATGTCGACCGGGAGGCCGCCGGCGCCCGAGGTGGCGTCCACCAGGACCAGGGAGCCCTCGTCGGCGCCGGGCACCCGCTTGATGGGCATGGCCACGCCCGTCGACGTCTCGTTGTGCGTGAAGGCGTAGACGTCGACGCCCGCCTCGGCCGCGGCCTCGGGGTGCGTGCCGGGGTCGCTGGCGATGACCGTGGGCTCGGCCAGCCATGGGGCGAGCTTCGCGGCCTTGGCGAACTTGGAGGAGAACTCGCCGAAGGTGAGGTGCTGCGACTTGTTCTCGATCAGGCCGTGGGTCGCAATGTCCCAGAACGCGGTGGAACCGCCGTTGCCGAGGACGACCTCGTAGCCGTCGGGGAGCTGGAAGAGCTCGCGGATACCCTCGCGCACCTTGCCGACCAGGTTCTTGACCGGGGCCTGGCGGTGGGACGTGCCGAGCAGGGAGCTACCGGTGGCGGCGAGGGCGTTCAGCGCCTCCGTCCGCACCTTGGAGGGACCCGCGCCGAAACGACCATCCGCGGGCTTGATGTCAGCAGGAATCTGGATATCAGCCACGAGCCGGAGCGTATCCCCTCGGCGAAACCGGCCGGGATCTTGTCCGTCGGATGAGACGACGCGCGTCGCCCGGTGGACCTGTGGGGACCTACAAGGATCTGTGAGGAGAGAGGAGGACCTACGAGGTCATCGCCGCCTTCGTCACTGTCAGTGGTCGGATGCATGCTTGAGTCATGACAGATCGTTCGGAGCAGGGGGCGGAGCCGGCGGCGCGACTGCGCCGTGCCGTCCGGGGCGACGTGGACTTCGGCGCCGCCTCCCGGGCGCTGCACACCATGGACGCCTCCAACTACCGGCGCGTGCCGCTCGGCGTGGTGGCCCCCCGGGACGCGGAGGACGTGGCGGCCACGCTGGAGGCGTGCCGTGCGCTCGGGGTACCGGTCGTCGCGCGCGGCGGCGGCACGTCGATCGCCGGGCAGGCGACGGGCACGGGCGTGGTGCTCGACTTCACCCGGTACATGAACCGGATCCTGTCCCTGGACCCCGAGACACGCACGGCGGTGGTGCAGCCGGGCGTGGTCCTGGACCGCCTCCAGGAGGCCTCCGCCCCGTACGGCCTGCGCTTCGGCCCCGACCCCTCCACACACGCCCGCTGCACGCTGGGCGGAATGATCGGCAACAACGCCTGCGGCTCCCACTCGGTGGCCTGGGGCACCACCGCGGACAGCGTGCGCGAGCTGTCGGTGCTCACCGCGCGCGGCGAGGCGCTGACCCTGGGCCGCCACTGGCAGGGCGCCCCCGACGGACTGCGCACCCTGGTGGAGGGAGAGCTGGCGCTCCTGCGCACGGGGTACCCCGCCCTCCCGCGCCGCATCTCCGGGTACGCGCTGGACGCGCTGCTGCCGGAGAAGGGCGCGGATGTGGCCCGTGCCTTCTGCGGCTCCGAGGGCACGCTGGGCGTTCTGACGGAGGCGGTCGTCGGCCTGGTCGAGGCACCCCGCGCGACTGCGCTCGCCGTGCTGGCGTACGCCGACGAGAGCGCGGCGGCCCAGGCGGCGGCGGGACTGCTTGCGTACGGCCCGCTGACGGTGGAGGGGATGGCCGCCGACCTGGTGCCGTCGTCGGCGGGGTTGCCGCGTGGCGGGGCGTGGCTGTTCGTGGAGGCGGGCGGCGCGAGCGAGGCGGAGGCCCGCGCCCGTGCGGAGGAGATCGTCCGGGCGGCGGACGTGACGGACGCCGCGGTGGTCACCGACCCGGCCGGGCAGCGTGCGCTGTGGCGGTTGCGCGAGGACGCGAGCGGTACGGCGACCCGGATGTCGGACGGCAGCGAGGCGTGGCCGGGCTGGGAGGACTGCGCGGTGCCCCCGGCCCGGCTGGGCGAGTATCTGCGGGACTTCCGACGGCTGCTCGCCGACCACGGTCTGCGCGGCACGCCGTACGGCCACTTCGGGGACGGCTGCATCCACGTCCGTATCGACTTCGACCTGCTGACCGAGGCGGGCATCGCCCGCTTTCGCCGCTTCTCACAGGACCTCGCGGACCTGGTCGTCTCCCACGGCGGCTCGCTCTCTGGGGAGCACGGCGACGGCCAGGCGCGGGCGGAACTGCTGCCGAGGATGTACGGGCCGGACCTGGTCGCCCTCTTCGAACGCGCCAAGGACGTCTGGGACCCGGACGGCCTGCTCAACCCGGGGATGCTGGTACGCCCGGCCCGGCTGGACGAGAACCTGCGGTTCGCGGTGCTGCCGCGCGAACCGGTGGACGTCGCCTTCGGCTATCCGGCGGACGGCGGCGACTTCTCGGCGGCGGTGCGACGCTGCGTGGGCGTCGCCAAGTGCCGTACGACGACGGTGTCCGGCGCGGGCGTGATGTGCCCGTCGTACCGGGCGACCGGCGAGGAGGAGCACTCCACGCGCGGGCGCGCCCGGCTGCTGCACGAGATGCTGGCGGGCGAGGTGATCACCGACGGCTGGCGGTCGACGGAGGTCAGGGACGCACTCGACCTGTGCCTGTCCTGCAAGGGCTGCCGCACGGACTGCCCGGTCGGCGTCGACATGGCCACCTACAAGGCGGAGTTCCTGCACCACCACTACGCGGGGCGGTCTCGTCCGGCCGCGCACTACGCGATGGGGTGGCTGCCGGTGTGGCTGGGGGCGGTCGCACGCACGCGCACGGCGCCGGTGGTCAACGCCTTGGCGTCCGTGGGGCCGTTGGCGGCGCTCGGCAAGCGGCTGGGCGGGATCGCGCCCGAGCGGGAGCTTCCGCGTCTGGCGGAGGAGACGTTCACCCGGTGGTGGAGACGGGAGTCCGCCGGACGGGGACGAGGGAATGCCGGCTCGCGGGTCGTCGTGTGGCCCGACACCTTCACGGAGCACCTGTCGCCGTCCGTGGGCAGGGCGGCCGTACGCGTGCTGGAGGCGGCGGGGCTCGGGGTGGTCCTGCCGCCGACGGCGGTCAGGAGAGCGGGGCGGGACGGCGGTGTGTGGCCGGCGGCCCGCCGCGGCCGGGTCTGCTGCGGCCTGACGTACGTCTCAACGGGCCAGCTGGACCGCGCCCGCGCCGTTCAGCGCCGGACGCTCGACCTGATGGAACCGGTGCTGGCGGCCGGTCTCCCGGTGGTCGTCCTCGAACCGAGCTGTGCGGCCGCGCTCCGCACGGACCTGCCGGAACTGCTGCACGACGATCCGCGCGCGGCTCGGCTGGCGGCGGCCGTGGTGACGTTCGCCGAGGCCCTGGAGCGGTACGCCCCGCACTGGACGCCGCCGTGGGTGGACCGCCCGGCGGTCGGCCAGACCCACTGCCACCAGCACGCGGTACTCGGCGAGGAACCCGACCGCCGACTGCGCGCGGCGGCGGGCCTGACCGGCGAGCTGACCGGCGGCTGCTGCGGCCTCGCGGGCAACTTCGGCTTCGAGAAGGGCCACTACGGGGTCTCGACGGCATGCGCGGAGGACCGGCTGCTCCCGGATGTGCGCGAGGCGCCGCAGGACGCGGTCGTTCTGGCGGACGGCTTCTCCTGCCGCACCCAGCTGGAGCAACTGGCGGGGCAGAGGGCGCGGCACCTGGCGGAGGTGCTGGCGGAAGGCCTGGACGAGGGGAAGGAGGGGCGACCGGCGCGGTGAACTCCCGCGCGGACGAGGTGGCGGCACCGAAGGAGGCACGCCCTTGGCGCTCGGGGACCGGCGAACGATCCCCCTATGCCTCCGGTTCCGCCGTCCTCGCCCGGCCCCGGCCCACCTGCGTCCGCACCGCCCCCATGCTGGCCGCGATGACCAGGGCGATGGCGAGCACCTGGATCGCGCTCAGGGACTGGCCGAGGATCAGGAAGCCCGCGGCCGACGCGAGCGCCGGCTCCAGGCTCATCAGGACTGCGAAGGTGGAGGCGGGCATACGGCGCAGGGCCAGGAGCTCCAGGGTGTACGGGAGGACCGAGGAGAGCACCGCCACCCCCGCGCCCAGCCCGACCGTCGCCGGTACGAGCAGCTTCGAGCCCGATTCGGTGATTCCCAGCGGCACGAACAGCACCGCCGCGACCGCCATCGCCAACGCGAGCCCGTCGGCCTGCGGGAAACGCCGTCCCGTACGGGCACTGAAGACGATGTACGCCGCCCACATCGCGCCCGCGGAGATCGCGAAGGCGACGCCCACCGGGTCCAGGTCGTCGAAGCCCCCACCGCCCAGCAGGAAGACACCGGCCAGGGCGAGGCCCGCCCAGAGGAGGTTCATCGCACGGCGAGAGGCGAGGACGGAGAGGGCGAGCGGGCCGAGGACTTCCAGGGTGACGGCGGGGCCCAGCGGAATGCGGGCCACGGCCTCGTAGAAGAGGCCGTTCATCGCGCCCATGGTGATACCGAAGACGACGACCGTGCCCCAGTCGGTGCGCGAGTGCCCGCGCAGCCGGGGCCGGCAGACCAGGAGCAGTACGACGGCCGCCACGACGAGCCGCAGCGTCACCACGCCGAGCGCGCCGGCCCGCGGCATCAGGGTCACCGCGAGCGCCCCGCCGAACTGCACGGAGACGCCTCCGGCGAGCACCAGCCCCACGGGCCCGAGGGAACCCAGGCGGCTCGGTCCACCGCCCGTTGCGGGCGAGGGGGTCGTCGCCGTCGCGACCGGGGCCGGGGTGGAGGGGGTGGTGCTGGGGGTGTTCACGGGGCCTTCCAGGGGACTCAGGGTTCGGTTCGTTCAGTGTGATGCACCTGGCGGTCCACGGTAGTGGACTTGAGTCAGGTGCGTGAACCCATGATGCGCCTGTACACGCCGGTCGCGTACCGCACGGGGGTTCCCGCGGGCGCCGTGCCGGTTCTGTGAGGGCCGCCGTAAGCCGCACCGGAGCCGCCTCCCGACGGTCCGGCCGACGACGACCGAAAATCAATGCAAGCACGCTTGCTTGTTTCTGTGTCTGCTGCCATGCTCCCACGCACACCGTCGTGCCCCGAGGGGAGCGCATTGTGTCCGACGCGTCATCCGTGATCGACGATCTGGCCCGGGAGAGTGAGGAACTCGACCGGTTGGTGGCCGAGTTGGGGGAGGGCCGGTGGGCGCTCGCCACGCCCGCACCGGGCTGGACCATCGCCCACCAGATCGCGCACCTGGCCTGGACGGACCGGGGCGCCCTGCTGGCCGTCACCGACGCGGAGGCCTTCGCGGTGGAGGCGGAGAAGGCGCTCGCGTCCCTCGGCACCTGGGTCGACGAGGCCGCGCGGGAGGGGGCCGCGCTGCCGCCCGCCCAGTTGCTCGCGGGGTGGCGGGAGGGGCGCGCCGCCCTGGACCGCGCGCTGCGCGCCGCGCCCTCCGGCACCCGCTTCCCCTGGTACGGGCCGCCCATGTCCGCCGCGTCCATGGCCACCGGACGACTGATGGAGACCTGGGCGCACGGGCAGGACGTCGCCGACACGCTCGGTGTGGTGCGCACCCCCACCGACCGGCTGCGGCATGTGGCCCGTATCGGGGTCCGGGCGCGTGACTTCGCCTTCGGGGTACGGGGGGCGATCGCGCCCACGGAGGAGTTCCGGGTCGAGCTGGTCGCACCCGCGGGGAACGACGTCTGGACGTACGGGCCGCGGGACGCCGCCCAGCGGGTGACCGGCCCCGCCCTGGATTTCTGCCTGTTGGTCACCCAGCGTGCGAACCGGGCCGACCTCGCGCTGCGGGCCCAGGGACCGGACGCGGACCGCTGGCTGGACATCGCCCAGGCCTTCGCGGGCCTGCCGGGGGCGGGGAGGCCTCCGCAGGGAGGCGCGCGATGACCCCGCGCGCGCCCCTCCGCATAGGCAACGCCTCCGGCTTCTACGGCGACCGCTTCGACGCGCTGCGCGAGATGCTCACCGGCGGCCCCCTCGACGTCCTCACCGGCGACTACCTCGCCGAACTGACGATGCTCATCCTCGGCCGTGACCGCCTGAAGAACCCCGCCGGCGGGTACGCGCGCACCTTCCTGGCCCAGCTGGAGGAGTGCCTGGGCCTCGCCCACGAGCGGGGCGTGCGGATCGTGACGAACGCCGGGGGGCTCAACCCGGCCGGACTGGCCGACGCGGTACGGGAGTTGGCCGACCGCCTGGGGATTCCCGTCCGTGTGGCCCATGTGGAGGGCGACGACCTCACCGTCCTCAACCCGGGGGCCCTTGCCGCCCATGCCTATCTCGGCGGCCACGGCATCGCGCTCTGCCTGCGCGAGGGCGCCGACATCGTGGTCACCGGGCGGGTGACGGACGCCGCGCTCGTCACCGGACCCGCCGCCGCCCACTTCGGCTGGGAAGCCGAGGACTACGACCGGCTGGCGGGCGCGGTGGTCGCCGGGCACGTCCTGGAGTGCGGGACGCAGGCCACCGGCGGCAACTACGCGTTCTTCACCGAGCACCCGCCCGGGCTGCGGGCCCGCCCCGGCTTCCCGCTGGCCGAACTCCACGACGACGGCAGCAGCGTCATCACCAAGCACGACGGCACCGGCGGTGTCGTGGACATCGGCACGGTCACCGCGCAGCTCCTGTACGAGACGACCGGTGCCCGGTACGCGGGCCCCGACGTCACCGCCCGCCTGGACACGGTCCATCTCACCGAGGAGGGGTCCGACCGGGTGCGGATCGAGGGCGTGCGCGGCGAGGCGCCGCCCCCGGCCCTCAAGGCCGGTCTCAGCCGCCTCGGCGGCTTCCGCAACGAGGTCGCCTTCGTGCTGACCGGGCTGGACATCGACGCCAAGGCCGCACTCGTCCGGGCCCAGCTGGAGGCGGCCCTGGATGCGGCCGAGTCTCGCCCCGCGGACGTGCGCTGGGAGCTGGCCCGCACCGACCACCCCGACGCGCCGACCGAGGAGACCGCGAGCGCCCTGCTCCGGCTGGTCGTACGCGACCGGGCCCAGGAGCCGGTGGGCCGGGCGCTCAGCGGAGCCGCGGTCGAGCTGGCGCTGGCCAGCTACCCCGGCTTCCATCTGCTCGCCCCACCGGGCAAGGGCGTGCCGTACGGGGTCTTCGAAGCGGTCCAGGTCGACCGTGACACCGTGGACCATCGGGCGGTACTCCACAACGGGCGACGGATCCCCGTGCCCTCGGCCCCCGGCACCCTCGTACTGGAGGACCTGCCGGAGCCGCCCCTGCCCCGCCCCCTGCCCGCGGGACCCACCCGGCGTGCCCCCCTCGGTCTCGTCGCCGGCGCCCGCAGCGGGGACAAGGGCGGGAACGCCAACGTCGGGGTCTGGGTGCGTACGGACGACGCCTGGCGCTGGCTCGCCCACGCCCTCACCGTCGAGCGTCTGCGGGAACTGCTGCCGGAGACCGCCGGCCTGACCGTCGTACGCCATGTCCTGCCGAACCTGCGCGCCCTGAACTTCGTCGTCGAAGGCATCCTCGGCGAGGGCGTCGCCGCTGGGGCCCGCTTCGACCCGCAGGCCAAGGGCCTCGGCGAATGGCTGCGCGCCCGCCACCTGGAGATACCGGAGGCCCTCCTGTCGACCGCAGCCCGCACGTCCGAGATCCCGGAGGCCCGCCCGTGACGGTCCTCTCCACGTCCGTGGACGTCGACGACCCCGGCTACCGGGAGAACCGCGACGCCATGCTCGCCGAACTCGCCGCACTGGACGCCGAGCACGCCAAGGCGCTGGCGGGCGGCGGTGAGAAGTACGTCGCACGGCACCGCAAGCGCGGCAAGCTGCTCGCCCGCGAGCGCATCGAACTCCTCCTCGACCCCGACACGCCCTTCCTGGAACTGTCCCCGCTCGCCGCCTGGGGCAGCGACTACACGGTCGGCGCCTCCCTCGTCACCGGCATCGGTGTCGTCGAGGGTGTCGAGTGCCTGATCACCGCCAACGACCCGACGGTGCGGGGCGGCGCCAGCAACCCGTGGAGCCTGAAGAAGGCCCTGCGCGCCAACGACATCGCGCTCGCCAACCGGCTGCCGTGCATCAGCCTCGTCGAGTCGGGCGGCGCCGATCTGCCGTCCCAGAAGGAGATCTTCATCCCGGGCGGGGCCATCTTCCGCGACCTCACACGGCTGTCCGCCGCCGGGATCCCCACCGTCGCGGTCGTCTTCGGGAACTCGACGGCCGGAGGCGCCTACGTCCCCGGCATGTCCGACCACGTGATCATGGTCAAAGAGCGGGCCAAGGTCTTCCTCGGCGGACCGCCCCTGGTGAAGATGGCCACCGGCGAGGAGAGCGACGACGAATCCCTCGGCGGCGCCGAGATGCACGCGCGCGTGTCGGGCCTCGCGGACTACTTCGCCGCCGACGAACAGGACGCCCTGCGCCAGGCGCGACGGGTGGTCGCCCGCCTCAACCACCGCAAGGCGTACGCCGATCCGGGCCAGGCGGTCCCGCCCTTGTACGACGAGGAGGAACTCCTCGGGATCGTCCCCGGCGACCTGAAGGTGCCCTTCGACCCGCGCGAGGTCATCTCCCGCATCGTCGACGCCTCCGACTTCGACGAGTTCAAGCCGCTGTACGGGACGAGCCTGTGCACCGGTTGGGCCACCCTGCACGGCTATCCGGTCGGGGTTTTGGCCAACGCCCGCGGGGTGCTCTTCAGCGAGGAGTCCCAGAAGGCCGCGCAGTTCATCCAGCTCGCCAACCAACGCGACATCCCGCTGCTGTTCCTGCACAACACCACCGGCTACATGGTCGGCAGCAGGTACGAACAGGGCGGCATCATCAAGCACGGCGCGATGATGATCAACGCGGTGTCCAACAGCCGGGTCCCGCACCTGTCCGTGCTCATGGGCGCCTCGTACGGGGCCGGGCACTACGGCATGTGCGGGCGAGCATACGACCCGCGCTTCCTGTTCGCCTGGCCCAGCGCCAAATCGGCCGTCATGGGACCGCAACAGCTCGCCGGCGTCCTCTCGATCGTCGCCCGCCAGTCGGCGGCCGCGAAGGGGCAGTCCTACGACGAGGACGCGGACGCCGCCCTGCGCGCCATGGTGGAGCAGCAGATCGAGTCCGAGTCCCTGCCGATGTTCCTGTCCGGGCGGCTGTACGACGACGGGGTCATCGACCCGCGCGACACCCGCACCGTCCTCGGCCTGTGCCTGTCCGCGATCCACACCGCGCCCTACGAGGGCGTGCGTGGCGGGTTCGGCGTCTTCCGGATGTGAGGCCCGTGATTACTACCGTTCTGGTGGCGAACCGCGGCGAGATCGCCTGCCGCATTGTCCGCACCTGCCGCGAGCTGGGCATCCGCACCGTCGCCGTGCACTCGGACGCCGACGGGAACGCGCTCCACGCGCGCATGGCCGATGCGGCGGTACGACTGCCGGGGGCGGCCCCCGCGGACACCTATCTGCGCGGCGACCCGATCGTGCGGGCGGCCCTGGCCGCCGGCGCCGACGCCGTGCACCCCGGGTACGGCTTCCTGTCCGAGAACGCCGACTTCGCGCGTGCCGTGCGGGAGGCGGGCCTGGTGTGGATCGGGCCGCCACCGGAGGCGATCGAGGCGATGGCCTCCAAGACCCGCGCGAAGAAGCTGATGGGCCTGGAGCCGCTGGCCACCGTCACGGCCGACGACCTGCCCGTGCTGGTCAAGGCGGCGGCGGGCGGTGGCGGACGCGGGATGCGGATCGTCAGGGAGCTGGCCGCCCTGGACGCCGAACTGACCGCCGCGCGCGCCGAGGCGCTCAGCGCCTTCGGTGACGACGAGGTCTTCGTCGAGCCGTATGTGGAGGGCGGTCGCCACATCGAGGTGCAGATCCTCGCCGACACACACGGCACGGTGTGGGCGCTCGGCACCCGCGACTGCTCCCTCCAGCGCCGCCACCAGAAGGTGATCGAGGAGGCCCCGGCGCCGGACCTGACGGCCGAACTCACCGCCTCCCTGGGCGCGATGGCCGTACGGGCCGCCCGTGCCGTCGACTACGTGGGCGCCGGCACGGTGGAGTTCCTGGTCGCGGACGGCCGCGCCCACTTCCTGGAGATGAACACCCGGCTGCAGGTGGAACACCCGGTCACGGAAGCGGTGTTCGGGATCGACCTGGTGGCCCTCCAGATCCGGGTGGCGGAGGGTGCGGCCCTGGACGACGAGCCTCCCCGCGCGCGGGGCCACGCGATCGAGGCCCGGCTCTACGCCGAGGACCCGGCGCGCGACTGGGCTCCGCAGACCGGCACACTGCACCGCCTCGCCGTACCGGATGTCCGTGTGGACGCCGGGTACGCGGACGGCGACACGATCGGCGTCCACTACGACCCCCTGATCGCCAAGGCCGTCGCCCACGCCCCGACCCGCGCCGAGGCGGTCCGCAGGCTGGCCGCCGCCCTGGAGCGGGCCCGGATCCATGGCCCGGTGACCAACCGGGACCTGCTCGTACGGTCCCTGCACCACGAGGAGTTCACGACGGCCCGGATGGACACCGGCTTCTACGACCGCCACCTGTCCGAGCTGACCGAACCCGCCCCCGACCCGTACGCACCCCTGGCCGCCGCCCTCGCCGACGCGCACGGCCGGTCGCGGTTCGGCGGCTGGCGCAACCTGCCCTCCCAGCCGCAGATCAGGCGGTACCTCATGGCGGGCGAGGAGCGCGAGGTCCGCTACCGGCACACCCGTACGGGCCTGGCGGCGGACGGGGTGCGCGTGGTGCACGCCGAAGCGCGCCTCGTCGTCCTCGAAGTCGACGGCGTGCAACGGAGGTTCGAGGTGGCTCGATATGGCGACCGGGTCCACGTCGGGCCGACCGCCCTCACCGCCCTGCCCCGCTTCCCCGAACCCACCGCCGACCACGCCCCGGGCTCTCTGCTCGCACCGATGCCGGGAACGGTCGTACGGGTGGCGGAGGGCCTTGCCGTCGGAGCCGCCGTACGGGCCGGAGAGCCCCTGCTGTGGCTGGAGGCGATGAAGATGGAGCACACGATCACGGCGCCCGCCGCCGGGACGTTGACGGCCCTGCACGCCACCCCCGGCCGACAGGTCGAGGTGGGGGCCCTGCTGGCAGTGGTGCACAGCCCCGAGTAGCAACGCGCACCCCCTTCGCCACGCGGGTCGGCCGCGCGAGCGATCACAGACCACTCGAACCCGGGAGACCGACATGAGCCCCGTCATCGAGACCGACGAACACCAGGCTCTCCGCTCGGCCGTGGCCGCACTCGGCAAGCGCTACGGCCGCAACTACCTCACCTCGGTCATCGCCGAGAACCGCCACCCCACCGAACTCTGGGCCGAAGCAGCCAAGTTGGGCTACCTCGGGGTGAACCTGCCCGAGGAGTACGGAGGCGGAGGCGGCGGCATTGCCGAACTGTCCATGGTTCTGGAGGAGTTGGGGGCCGCAGGCTGTCCTCTTCTCATGCTCGTCGTGTCACCGGCGATCTGCGGTACGGTCATCGCCCGCTTCGGCACGCCCGCACAGAAACAGCGGTGGCTGCCGGGCCTCGCGGACGGCACCCGCACCATGGCCTTCGGCATCACCGAACCCGACGCCGGCTCCAACTCCCACCGCATCACCACCACCGCCCGCCGGGACGGCGACTGCTGGATCCTGAGCGGCCGCAAGGTGTTCATCTCCGGTGTCGACATCGCCGACGCGACCCTGATCGTCGGCCGCACCGAGGACGCCCGCACCGGGAGGCTCAAGCCCTGCCTGTTCGTCGTCCCCCGGGACACACCCGGCTTCGGGCGGCGGCAGATCGACATGGAACTGGCCGGTGCGGAGAAGCAGTTCGAGCTGACCCTGGACGGGGTGCGGCTGCCCGCCGACGCGCTCGTCGGCGACGAGGACGCGGGGCTGCTCCAGCTGTTCGCCGGCCTCAACCCCGAGCGCGTGATGACCGCCGCCTTCGCGATCGGCATGGGCCGCTACGCGCTGTCCCGGGCCGTCGAGTACGCGCGCGACCGTACCGTCTTCAAGCAGCCCATCGGCGCCCACCAGGCGATCGCGCACCCTCTCGCACAGGCCCACATCGACCTCGAACTGGCCCGCCTGATGATGCAGAAGGCCGCCTGCCTGTACGACTCCGGGGACGACATCGCCGCCGGGGAGGCCGCCAACATGGCCAAGTACACCGCCGGAGAGGCCTGTGTGAAGGCCGTGGACCAGGCCGTGCACACCCTCGGCGGCAACGGCCTCACCCGGGAGTTCGGGCTCGCCTCCCTCATCACGGCCTCGCGCGTGGCCCGTATCGCGCCGGTGAGCCGGGAGATGATCCTCAACTACGTCTCCCACCAGACCCTGGGCCTGCCGAAGTCCTACTGACCTCGGCAACCGCACCGCAGCCGTAGCGAGTCGTACGAGGAGGAACCGTGTTCCGAAGCCAGTACGCAGACGTCCCGGCCGTCGAACGCCCCATCCACGAGGCGGTCCTGGGCCGGGCCGCCGAGTTCGGTGAGCTGCCCGCCCTGATCGACGGGGTGGACGGCACCACCCTCACGTACACGCAACTCGACCGGTTCCACCGGGGGCTGGCCGCCGCCTTCGCCGAGGCGGGCGTGCGCAAGGGCGACGTGCTCGCCCTGCACAGCCCCAACACGATCGCCTACCCGATCGCGTTCTACGGTGCCACGCGTGCGGGCGCGTCGGTCACGACCGTGCACCCGCTCGCCACGGCGGACGAGATCGCGCGGCAGCTGCGCGACTCGGACGCCCGCTGGATCGTCACCGTGTCACCGTTCCTGGAGGCGGCGCGTACGGCCGCCGAAAGCGCGGGCGGCATACGGGAGATCTTCGTGTGCGACAGAGCGCCCGGTCACCGCTCCCTGCTCGACATGCTGGCCACGACCGCGCCCGGACCCGAGGTCGGCATCGACCCCGCTCAGGACATCGCGGCCCTCCCGTATTCGTCGGGGACCACGGGCACTCCCAAGGGTGTGATGCTCACCCACCGCTCGATCGCCACGAACCTCGCCCAGCTCGAACCCCTGGTGCCGGCCGGCCCCGGCGAACGTATCCTCGCCGTCCTGCCGTTCTTCCATATCTACGGGCTGACCGCCCTGATGAACGCGCCCCTCAGGCAGGGCGCCACGGTCGTCGTGCTGCCCCGCTTCGACCTGGAGACGTTCCTGGCCGCCGTCGAGAAGCACCGCATCACCAGGCTGTACGTCGCCCCGCCGATCGTCCTCGCCCTCGCCAAGCATCCCGCCGTCGACGGGTACGACCTGTCGTCCCTGCAGCACATCACCTCGGCCGCCGCACCCCTGGACGCCGAACTGGCGGCGGCCTGTTCACGGCGGCTCGGGCTGCCACCGGTCGGCCAGGCCTACGGCATGACGGAACTGTCGCCCGGCTCGCACGTCGTCCCCCTGGGCGCCCAGAACCCGCCCCCGGGGACCGTCGGCAGGCTCATCGCGGGCACCGAGATGCGCATCCTCTCCCTCGACGACCCAGGCAAGGACCTCGGCGTCGGCGAGACCGGCGAGATCGCCATCCGCGGCCCCCAGGTGATGAAGGGCTACCTGGGACGGCCCGAGGCGACCGACGTGCTGATCGACCAGGACGGCTGGCTGCGCACCGGGGACGTCGGCCGCATCGACGCCGACGGCTGGCTGTTCGTCGTCGACCGCGTCAAGGAACTCATCAAGTACAAGGGCTTCCAGGTGGCCCCCGCCGAACTGGAGGCCCTCCTGCTGACCCACCCGCAGATCGCGGACGCCGCCGTCATCGGCGTCTACGACGACGACCACAGCGAGGTCCCGCACGCCTTCGTGGTGCGGGGGCCGGACGCGGACGACCTCGACGAAGGGGAGGTCATGAGGTACGTCGCCGAACGCGTCTCCCCCTACAAGCGCATCCGGAACGTCACCTTCACCGACGGGGTGCCGCGGGCCGCCTCCGGGAAGATCCTCCGCCGACAGCTCAGGGCACGGCCATGACCGGCCTCGTACACACCGCGCACGACCGCGGCATCACCACCCTCACCCTCGACTCGCCCGGCAACCGCAACGCCCTGTCGGCCACGCTCGTCACCGGCCTCGCCGACGCGTTGACCCGCTGCGCCACGGACCGCGACACCCGCGCCGTCGTCCTCACCCACACCGGGAACACCTTCTGCGCGGGCGCCGACCTGCGGGATCCCCCGGACCCGGAAGCACTGGTGGGGCTGCTGCGGCAGATCGTCGAGCTGCCCAAGCCCGTCGTCGCCCGGGTGCGGGGGCATGTGCGGGCGGGCGGTCTCGGCCTGCTGGGCGCCTGTGACCTCGCCGCCGCCTCCACCGACGCCACCTTCGCCTTCACGGAGGTACGCATCGGTGTCGCCCCCGCCGTCATCTCCCTGCCCCTGCTGCCGCGTACCGACCCCCGCGCCCTCGCCCGCTACTACCTCACCGGTGAGCGCTTCGACGCCGCCGAGGCCGTACGCACCGGGCTGCTCACGGCCGCGGACGACGACGTCGACGCGGTGCTCGCGCCCGTGCTCGACGGGCTGCGCCGGGCCTCACCCCAGGGGCTGGCCGAGACCAAACGACTGCTCACCGCTACTGTGCTGGAGACCTTCGACCGGGACGCGGCCGGCCTGACCGCGCTCTCGGCCCGGCTGTTCTCCTCCCCGCAGGCCCGCGAGGGGATGACGGCCTTCCTCGAACGACGGGACCCCGCATGGGTGGTGTGAGCACGGTCGAACGCGTTCCCAAGCAGGACCGCAGCCGGGCGACCCGGCAGCGGCTCCTGGAGGCCGCCGTGGCCTGCCTCGCCGAACACGGCTGGGCGGGCTCCACGGTCTCGGTCGTCGCCGAACGCGCCGGGGTCTCCCGGGGCGCCGCCCAACACCACTTCCCCACCCGCGAGGACCTGTTCACAGCGGCCGTCGAGTATGTCGCCGAGGAGCGCTCCACGGCGATACGGGCGCTGTTCCCGCGGGGCGCCGCCGACCGCCGGGCGGTCGTCGCGGCCCTCGTCGACCTCTACACCGGGCCGTTGTTCCGCGCGGCCCTGCATCTGTGGGTCGCCGCCTCGAACGAGGACCAGCTGCGCCCGCGGGTGACGGAACTGGAGGCCCGCGTCGGCCGCGAGACCCATCGCATCGCCGTCGACCTCCTCGGCGCCGACGAGTCCCGGCCGGGCGTGCGCGAGACGGTCCAGGGCCTGCTGGACATGGCCCGCGGCCTGGGCCTGGCGAACCTCCTCACCGACGACGCCGGCCGCCGGCAGCCGGTGGTGGCGCAGTGGGCGGCGCTGCTGGAGCAGACGCTGGACTGAGGCAGGGGGCACTGCTGCCCCCTGCCTGCCGGGGCGCTAGTGCCGCAACAGGCAACGTTTGCCCCGTCGCGACGCCCGGCACGCCTCCCCCAAGCTCTTCGAGCAGGGGGTACCCCCACTCGCCGCACCGACCGAAAGCCCAAGTACGTCCAGTACGAGGGCTTCCG
>NZ_MLYP01000018.1 GCF_001866645.1 Streptomyces colonosanans | reverse complement strand
GCCGGGGCAGTGCGGGAGAGGAGTGCCGGGGTAGTGCGGGAGAGCGAAGCGCCAGGGCAGAGCGGGAGGGATGAGCGGGAAGGCAGTGCCGGGGGCTATGAGCCCCGAATCGTAGGGCTGGCGATTTCGCAGTGTCAACGGCTTGATCCTGCTCATTCAGCAAGCGATCAGCCTTGGGGTTGCCGGTTCCGCCCCATTGACAGCCTTCGATTGTCCAACCGATGGTGTGGGGCATCACTCCCTCGCGCTCTTCCGCGTTCGCACCAGAAGGGGTCCCCATGTCTGCCGTGCACCCGTTCTTCATCAACGGCGAATACACCGACAGCACCGGTACCGAGACCTACGACGTCATCAGCCCGGTGACCGGCGCGCGCATCGGCACCATTCCGGTCCCCTCTGCCACGGATCTGGACATCGCCGTGAAGGCCGCGAACGAGGCGCAGCAGGCCTGGGCGAGGGTCAACGTCTGGAAGCGGGCGGAGATCTGTCACCGTGTCGGCGACGCGTTGTCCGCCCGCGTGGACGAACTCGCCCGTCTGCAGACTCTGGAGCAGGGCAAGCCGCTCGCCGAGTCCGTCGCCGACATCGAGGAGGCGGCGCAGCTGTTCCATCTGCACGCCGAGGACGCGGTGCGCCTGCACGGCGAGACGATGCCGTCCACGGACAACAGCAAGCGGATGTGGACCTTCTACCGGCCGGTCGGCACCTGGGGCATCATCACTCCCTGGAACTTCCCGCTGCTGATGTTCGCCGAGTTCGTCGCCCCTGGCCTGGCCACCGGGAACGCACACGTCATCAAGCCGCCGGCGAACGCCCCGCTGTCCGTGCTGAAGGCCATGGAGGCGATCGTCGAGGCGGGCGTACCGGCGGGCCTGGTGAACGTCCTGCCCGGCGAGGTCCCGGCCGGGGACATGCTGGTGCGCCACCCCGGTGTCGACGCCATCGGCTTCATCGGCTCCTCGGCGACCGGCGCGAAGATCGCGGCCGCCGCCGGCCTCAAGCGCTCCATCATGGAGTGCTCGGGCAACGGCCCGTTGGTGGTGCTCGCCGACGCCGACCTGGACGCGGCGGCCCGCGCTGCGGTGTACGGCGCGTACCTGTGCTCCGGGCAGGTGTGCTGCGCCACGGAGCGGGTGGTCGTCCACACCGACGCGCACGACGACTTCGTCGAGGCCGTGCTGCGTGCCGCCGAGGACGTCGTCCTCGGTGACCCGTTCGAAGCGGCGACGAACCTCGGCCCGCTCAACAACGAAGGCGTTGCGGCCAAGATGGACCGGCACATGGCGGACGCGCGGGAGCGCGGCGCGCGGATCCTGCTCGGCGGGCAGCACCGCACGGGTCAACCGACCGATCTGTACTACGAGTTCACCGTGGTTGATGGTGTGCCCGAGGACAGCCTGCTCTCCCGCGAGGAGTCCTTCGGCCCGGTGGTCCCGATCATCACCGGCGGCAGCGACGACGAGCTGCTGCGAATCGCCAACGACGACGAACTCGGCCTCCAGGGCGCGGTGTTCACTCAGAACATGGCCTCCGCGTATCGGTTCGTCGAGGAGTTGGCCGTCGGTCAGGTCGTGATCAACGACAGCACCTGTTTCTGGGACATCAACATGCCGTTCGGCGGTGCGGGCAACCGCGGCACCGGCTGGGGCCGCATCGGCGGCAAGCACACCCTGCTCGACATGTCCGACCTCCGTACGGGTGTCATGAGCCTCTGATCCGGGCTTGCGGCCGGCTCGCTCCCCGGGGCTCCGTAACCCGTACCGTCCAAAGGCGGTGGCCGTGCCCGTGTCGAGGGGACGGCCACCGGCCCGGTTCAGCCGCTTCGACGCCACCTCCGGAGCCGCCGTATGTCCTCTCCGAGCCTGCTCGACGACATCGACCGACGTATCATCGCCATCCTCCAGGCCGACGGGCGCCGCGCCTACAGTCTGATCGCCTCGGACGTGGGCATCCCGGCTTCCTCCGTCCGCTACCGGGTGCAGCGGCTGACGGACGCCGGCATCCTGCAGATCGTCGGCATCGCCAACCCGCTGACGATCGGGTTCGACCGCATGGCGATGATCGGCATCCGGGTACGGCCCGGTACGGCCCAGGCGGTCTGCCGTGCGCTGCGGGAGCTTCCCGAGACCGCGTACGTGATCACGACGGCGGGCGGGTTCGACATCATGGCCGAGGTGATGTGCCGGGACACGGCCCATTTCACCGACCTGATGACGCGGCGCCTGCACCTGATCGACGGGATCCTCGCCACGGACTCCTTCTTCGTGCTGGAGGTGCACAAGCTGGCGTACGGGTGGGGCGTCGGCGAAGTGGAGACCTCACTCCTGGACGCTCTCGGCCCGCCCGACGACGCGGGCATCGACCGGCGGGCCGGCCGCTGACCGGCCGCATCACGATCCCGTTCCATGGCAGGTGACACCACGTCGCCCGTCATGGAGCCATCACACTCGCCGTCTAGACTCTCCGGGCAACGGACCGTACGACAGCGGCCGGTTGAGGCCGCTCCTGCCACACCCGAAGGGCATTCGGCGTTTTGATACGGATAGATTCAGTCACCAAGCGGTACCCGGACGGCACGGTGGCGGTCGACCGGCTGTCGTTGGAGATACCGGACCGCTCGATCACCGTCCTGGTCGGCCCCTCGGGCTGCGGCAAGACGACGACCCTTCGCATGATCAACCGAATGGTCGAGCCGAGCGAGGGCGCGATCACCCTCGACGGTGTCGACATCAGTCGGCAGCCGGTGAACTCGCTGCGTCGGTCGATGGGTTACGTCATCCAGAACGCCGGGCTCTTCCAACACCGCACGATCGTCGACAACATCGCGACCGTTCCCCGGTTGCTCGGCTGGAACAAGGCGCGTGCCCGGTCCCGTGCACGGGAGTTGATGGAACGGGTCGGGCTCGACGGGTCGCTCGCCAAGCGGTACCCGTACCAGCTGTCCGGCGGGCAGCAGCAGCGCGTCGGCGTGGCGCGTGCGCTCGCCGCCGACCCGCCGGTGCTGCTGATGGACGAGCCGTTCTCCGCCGTCGACCCGATCGTGCGCAAGGGCCTCCAGGAAGAACTCCTTCGCATCCAGGATGAGTTGGGCAAGACCATTGTTTTCGTCACTCATGACATCGACGAGGCGATCCGGCTCGGCTCGATGGTCGCCGTGATGCGGACCGGCGGCAGGCTCGCGCAGTTTGCGCCGCCCGCCGAACTGCTGTCGTCACCCGCCGACACTTTCGTGGAGGACTTCCTCGGTGTGGACCGCGGCATCCGTCGCCTGTCGTTCTTCACCTCCGAGACCCTTGAGCTGGAGAAGACGCCGATCGTCGCCGTCGACGCCACCGCCGAGCAGATCGCCTCCCGCTCGACGTCCGAGACGCCCTACCTGCTCGTCACCGGCCTCGACGGCAGGCCGCTCGGCTGGAGCGAGCCCGGGGACCTGGTCGCCGGTGACATCACACCGGAACAACTGCTTTCCTACGGGCATCCGTTCGAGTACGGAAGGGACTCGTTGCGCGCCGCGCTCGACGCGGCGGTGCTGTCGCCGACCGGCTGGGCCGTCGCCGTGGACGGCGCCGGCCGGGCGGCCGGCGTGGTCTCGCAGCAGACCATCGGTGAGGCGATCCGCGCCGCCCACGCCAAGGGGCTCACGGACGCGAAGGTCGCCGGATGAACGGCTTCTTCCATATCCCGAGCGACCTTCAGAACAGCTACTTCGGGCTGATCGGCCTGCACTTGAGGGAGGCGCTGATCCCGGTCCTGGCGGGGCTGGTCGTCTCGCTGCCGCTCGCCCAGCTGTGCGTGCGCTTCCGCTGGCTGTACCCGCCGGTGCTGTGGGTGACCACGGTGCTGTACGCCATCCCGTCGCTGGCCTTCTTCGTCGTCCTCATCGACTACACCGGCATGAGCGAGACCACCGTGATGATCCCGCTCTCCGTCTACAGCCTGGTCGTCCTCCTTCCGGCGATCGTGGACGCCGTCCGATCGGTGCCGCAGGAGACGCTCGCCGCCGCCACCGCCATGGGCTTCGGGCCCGTACGCCGTTACCTCCACGTCCAGTTGCCGATCGCCGTGCCCGCGATCATCGCTGGGCTTCGGGTGGCGACCGTGTCCAGCATCAGCCTGGTCAGCGTCGGCATGCTGATCGGCAATCAGGGAGCACTGGGCAACCTGCTCCACGACGCGAGCATCTACAACCGGCCCGTGTACGCGGTGAACTCGGTGGTCACGACGGCGGTCCTGGCGATCCTCGTCGACGCCGTGCTGGTTCTGATCCGCGTACTGCTGACCCCCTGGATGCCGAGCGGTGCGCGCCGCGGGGGGCGCAAGGCCGCCGGGAACCGCACCGACGCGGCCGTGCCTGCCCTCGAGGAGGCAGCCCGGTGAACGTCCTGAACTTCATCCAAGCTTTCTTCAGCGACGGATCCCACTGGCACGGATACGACGGCATCCCCACTCGCGTGGCGGAGCACATCCAGTACTCCCTGCAGGCGCTCGCGATCGCCGCCGCCATCGGGCTGCCGATCGGGCTGGTCACCGGCCACTACGGGCGCGGCGGCAACACCCTCGCGCTGGTCGCCACCGGCAGCCGGTCGCTGCCCACCTTCGGCCTGCTGGTGCTGATGGTCACCTGGCTCGGGTTCGGACTGACGCCCGTGATGATCCCGCTGGTCGTCCTCGCCATCCCGCCGGTCCTGGTCACCACCTACGAGGCGGTCCGCTCCGTCGACCCCTCACCGGTGGACGCGGCGCGGGGCATGGGCATGCACGAGTCGCGGATCCTCTTCCAGGTGGAACTGCCCGGAGCCCTGCCGCTGATCCTCGGCGGCCTGCGCTCGGCGGCCATCCAGATC
The DNA here is from genome assembly GCF_001866645.1 of Streptomyces colonosanans. GTDB lineage: Bacteria > Actinomycetota > Actinomycetes > Streptomycetales > Streptomycetaceae > Streptomyces > Streptomyces colonosanans. Next base: position 20,329 of record NZ_MLYP01000018.1, on the reverse strand, counting down.
GTCTCGACCGCCACCATCGCCGCGTACGTCGGCCTCGGCGGTCTCGGCCGGTACATCATCGACGGGCTTTACCAGAGGAACTACGAGAAGGTGGTCGGCGGCGCCACACTGGTGGCCCTGATGGCGCTCGTGACGATCGGGGTGTTCTGGGCCATCTCCCGGATCACGGTATCGCCGGGCGTCCGCAGGAGCGGCTGACGCCGGCCGCCCAACGGACCGCGGGCCCGGGACGACTCCTCCTTCGTCCCGGGCCCGCTTTCTCCGCGTGGTGGATCAGCCGCCGCTACGTGCCAGCGCCAGCTCCAGGACGACGAGCAGCGCGTCGCGGACCGAGCCGCGCTCACGGGCGTCGAAGACGACGACCGGGACGTGCTCGGCGACATCCAGCGCCCAGCGGACCTCGTCGACGCCGTACTCCACCCTGCCGTCGAAGGCGTTGAGGGCGACGGCGAACGGGATCTGCTGGTGCTCGAAGTAGTCCACGGCCGCGTAGCAGTCGTCGAGGCGCCGTGTGTCGACGATGACGAGCCCTCCCACCGCGCCCTCGACGATGTCGTCCCACATGAAGCCGAACCGGTCCTGGCCCGGCGTGCCGAACAGGTACAGCTTCAGGGTCGGGTCGATGGTGATGCAGCCGAAGTCCATCGCGACCGTGGTCGTGGTCTTGCGCGGAGTGTGTGTGAGGTCGTCCACACCTGCCGCGACCTCGGTGATGGCCGCCTCGGTGGTCAGCGGCCTGATCTCGGAGATCGAGCCCACGGCGGTGGTCTTGCCCACGCCGAAGCCGCCCGCGATCACCATCTTGACCGGCAGCGGCGGCCGTACGGCGGTGGTCCCCCCTGCTCGAGCGGAGCCGGGAGCGTGGGAGAGGACGGCCGGTTCAGTCGGTGTCACGGAGTACCCCCCGGGAGTCGGGGATGGCCCGGAGGCCATCGATAACCCTGCGCAGGACGGATGCGTCGTGTGTGGCGTCGGCGTGCGGTACGTGCACCGTCAACTGCCCGGCGGCGCGCAGGTCCTCGGAGAGGATCCGGACCACGTTGAGGTGCAGCCGCAGCCGGGCCGCGATCTCCGCGATGGACTGCGGCTGCCGGCACGCGGCGACGATGTCGTGCTGCTCGAAGGAGAGCCGGTCGAGCGCCTCGAGCCCGGCGGGGGTGGCCACCACCTGGGTCTCGACCGGGACCGGCCGGCCGGATGCGGTGGGCGCCACCCGGCCGGCGGTGACCAGGAACGGCCGTACGGCGGGCGCGGGGCGCACCGGCTCCGGCGGCGTGGAGCCGTTCTCGCCGGCACCGCGCGGAGTGCGGCCGTCCGCCATGGTTGTCTCTTCCTTCCTCGACCGGGCCGATACCGGTCACCCCGCCGACGCGGCGCCGACGCTGTTCTTCAGCTCCAGTACGAGCTGAGGGCTGAGCGCGGCACCGGCCCGGTTGGCGAACAGGGTCATCTCGTAGGCGATGTTGCCCAGCTTGGCCTCCTTGTCGGCGACCACGCCGAGCACGGCGCCGCTGCCGATCGCGGAGACCAGGACATGGCCGCCCTCCAGATCGATGATGACCTTGTTGAGGCTGCCCAGGCCGTAGTTGCCGGAGGCGCCGGCGGCCAGGCTGGTGATGCCGGAGACGATGGCGGCGAGCCGTTCCGAGTCGGCGTGCTCGCGCAACTGGGAGACGGCGATGAGCAGCCCGTCGGAGGAGACGGCGATGGCGTCGACGACGCCCGCGGTCTCGGTCGCGAAACGGTTGAGCAGCCAGGTGAAGTCGGCTGCGGCGGCCTGCAGATCGGCCGGCGTGGTGGTTCCTGCCGGAGTGTCACCTGTCGACGTACTCACTGCTCCGCTCCTTCCGGGAGGTGGATCTGGTCGTGCCTGTCGTGCTCGTGCGGGGCGGGCCGGGGAGCGCTGTCTCGGTGGGCGCGCTCCACCGCCGCCTCGAACTCCTCAAGTGCGGAACGGACTTCGTCCGCGTCGGCGGGCCGAAGAGCCTGCCGTGCCGCCTGCTGGGCAGCATCGGACCCGGTGTCCCGCAGTGTTGCGCCCCGGACGCGCCGGCGCAGGGGGCGGGGGGATTCGGGAGTGTCCCCGGCGGGCGGCGCCGTTGCCGGAGTGAGAGTCCGGGTGACCGGGTCCGGCTCTTCGGGCCGGGGGCGGGGGACCAGTGGGGGTTCCTCGGCGCGGCCATGGGGGACCGTACGGTCCTGCGGCCCCGCGGGCTCCTCGGCGTCCGTGCCGTCGTGTTCGGCGGTTCCGGTGGTTTTGGCGGCCTGTTCGCCGTAGCCCCCATGGTCGTGGGCGTACGCGGTCGGCGTCCCGGTTGCCGACTCCGGCTCCCGGCGGGGAACCCGCCGGGGCAGGGGAGTGGACGAGGCGCCGGTGGCATCGCCGTCCGGTGGTTCGATCGCGGCAGACGCGGAGCCCTCCGCGGCGAGGGCCGACGACGGCATCGGGCCGCCGGCCGTCGGTTGCGCCGCCGTCCGGCCGGGCCCCGAGCCCGGTCCAGCGGACACCGGGCCCGCCGTCAGCAGCAGCGACGAGGGAACCTCGACCGTCGCCGTGACACCGCCGCCGGGCGTACGGGACAGCTCGACGCTCACCTCCCAGCGGCGCGCCAGTGTGCCCACCACGAACAAGCCGAGCACCTTCGTCGGTACGAGGTCCAGGCGCTCGCGGCGGATCAGCCGGGCATTCTCCTCGGCGAGCCGCTCGGCGCTCATGCCCAGGCCATGGTCGGCGATCTCGATCACGGCGCCCTCGCCGCCCGCACTCACCGTGACGTCGACGGGGCTGCCGTCGGGCGAGAAAGCGACCGCGTTCTCCAGGAGTTCGGCGACCATCAGCGTCAGGTCGCCGATGAACTCGGGCTCCACCATGATCTCGGTGCGGGCGCGCAGCTGCACCCGCTGGAAGCCCTCGATCTGGCCGAGCGCGGCGCGGACGACATTGGTGAGCGCGGTGGGACCGGCGTCCAGGACCGTCTCGTGGATCCCGGCGAGCAGCATCAGGCTGTCGGCGTTGCGCCGCAGTCGTACGGCGATGTGATCGATGGAGTAGAGGCGTTCGAGAAGTGCGGGGTCGGTCTCGCCCCGCTCCACCGCGTCGATCAGTGCAAGTTGACGTGCCGTCAGATTGCTGACCCGGCGTCCGACGTTGCCGAACATCTCGGCGACGTTGCGGCGGCTGAGCACCTGACGCTCCAGCAGGGCGGCTGCGGTGGTCTGCACATGGTTGAAGGCCTCGGCGAGTTCGCCGATCTCGTCCCGTACGGTGACCGGAACCTCGCGCAGCCTGGGCGGTCCTGCGTCCTCGGCGTCGTCGTCGGCCACCCGGGCCAGTTCACGCCAGGCCACCTCGGCGACCCGCTGGGCGGCGCCGGTGAGTGTCCGGACCGGCTGGACCACCGAGCGGCGTACTGCCACCGAGAAGGCGAGCCACAGGACGAAGCCGAGGACGGCGATGCCGAGCAGTAGACCGGCGCGCCACCAGGCGTCGTTCGAGGCGGTGTCGGCGCGGTCGGCGATCTGGCCGATGAGCGAGGCGGTGATCTTCAGCCGGCTCTCGGCCTGCTTCGGGTAGTCGGGGTAGTTGCTCAGGGCGCGCTCGAACGTCCGGCGGATCTCGGCCGGAGTGTTCGCCTGCAGCGCGCTGGGGTCGACCTGGAGCTCGGCGTACGCCTGGGCGATCGCCCGCTGTGCGGTGCTGCGCTCGATGCCGGAGAGCTCGTCCGCCTGCTCTTCGGTGGCGAACCGCCCGAAACGGTCCGCCTGGTAGGCGTACAGCTCGTAGGAGCCGACGGCGTTCGTGAACTCGATCAGGGCGTTGCTGTCACCGGTGCTCGCCGAGAACACGCTGGTCTCGAAGGCGCTGTGGGCGGCGTCGGCGCGCAGCAGGGAGTCCAGCAGATTGCCGGTGAAGGTGGCCGCGAGCGTGGCGCTGCGGTCGAGGCCGAGACCGTCGATCAGACCGTTGGCGGCGTTGGTGTAGGCCGGGTCGATGGTGTCGACGGGCATGTAGTCCCGCGCGATGGTCTCGCGCAGGCTGGTCAGACCCTCGACCTCCTTGAGGGCTTGCGCCTCGGTCTGCGGCAGCCGGTCGCCGAAGGTGGCGCGGACCTTCTCGACCTGGGAGTCCACGGCCCTCTGCGCTCGGCGGTAGGCGGCGAGCGAGGGCTTCGCGTCGCCGACCGCCGACTCGTACCGCACAGAGAGCAGAATGGCCTGCTGGTGTTCGCGTTCCACGCGGTCGACGAGGACCGCGACCTGCCCGCTGTCGCGCACGAGTCGGGCCGCCGACGCCGCGCTGCGCGCCTGCCCCACCTGGTCGTCGATGACGAAGGCGAGCAGCATGGCGAGCATGGCGAGCGGTACGCCGACGAGGATGTTGAGCTTGCGTCTGAACGCCCATCGGTCGGCGAAGCCGCGTATGCCGCCCCTTGGCGGCGACGGCGCCGGCCGGGCCGGCGCGTCCACCCCGTTCGTGGACACCAAGCCTCCTTCGAGGGCGCCTTGGGGCGCGCGAAGATTTCACGTGACCGTGGTCGACAGATCAGGGTCACGAGCGGAACCGGTCAGAACCGGTACGGAACGGCATGAGGAGGGCCGAGACCCGTTCTCGTTCCACATCGCGGCGCGCCGTGATCTTCGGGGGAGACTACCGCCTCTTCAGGCCGTGAATCCGATCGCCCTACGTCAAGAATCCATTACAAAGAGCGCGTGGTTCCGCCGCGGTCCGTCCCTCACCGCTCCACGACCGGATGTTCACAACTGGCCTTGTATCGACGCCAATCGGTGATCGGAATGCACTTGACTGACGGAGAACCAGGTGGATTGGATCAGTGGGTGCGGTGCCCGCATCCGTACAGTTGTGCCACGCCCCTGCCCCACACCCCTGAGCCCGGAACAGGAACCGTGACTTCTTCCGCGAACACCAGCACGTCCAACAGGAGACTCCCCGGCGCGGCCGCCGTCGCGCTCGCCGCCACGGCGGCACTGCTCGCGGGATGTTCCTCGTCCTCCGACAACAAGTCCGACCCGCTCTCGGACAGCAAGGCGAGCGGTGACACGGTGGTCGTCGGCTCCAACAACTTCGCGGAGAGCATCCTGATCGCCGACATCTACGGCGAGGCGCTCAAGGCCAAGGGCGTCAAGGTCACCTACAAGCCCAACATCGGAAGCCGCGAGACCACGTACGGCCTGCTGAAGAGCGGCTCCATCACGGTCCTGCCCGAGTACAACGGCGCGCTGCTGGCCTACTTCGACAAGAACGCCGCGCCGAAGACGCTCGCCGAAACGACGGCGGCCATCAACGCCAAGCTCGACGCCAAGCTGACGCTCCTCGACCCGGCGCCCGCGCAGGACAAGGACTCCGTCACCATCAACGCGGCCACCGCGAAGAAGTACAACCTCACCGACAAGTCCAGCATCGCGGACCTCAAGCCCATCGCGAAGGACCTGGTCATCGGCGCCTCGCCGGAGTTCCAGACCCGCAAGCAGGGCCTGGAGGGCCTGAAGACGGTCTACGGGGTGGAGTTCAAGTCCTTCAAGGCGCTCGACGCGGGCGGCCCGCTGACGCAGGCGGCGCTGACGAAGAACGCCGTGCAGGCCGCGGACCTCTTCACCACGGACCCCACCATCTCCAAGGAGAAGTTCGTGGTCCTCCAGGACCCGGAGAACCTCTTCGGGCTGGAGAACGTGCAGCCGCTGGTGTACAAGTCGGGGCTGCCGAAGGAGGGCGTCGACGCGCTCAACGCGGTCTCTGCCAAGCTCGACACGGCAGCGCTGCTGAGCCTGGACGCCCAGGTGCAGCTCGACAACAAGGACCCGCTCGACGTCGCCAAGGCGTGGCTGAAGTCGGCCGGCCTGGACTGACGTCCGTGGACGACACCGCCGACGGACCGACGCGGGTACCCCGGCCCCCCGGGGCCATGGATGCCCGCGTCGTCCTGGACGGCACCGGTCTCGACATCGGCGGGGTGGTGCGCCTCGCCGACGGCGCGGCCGTGCCCGAAGTGCCCGCTCGGGCGCTGGAGCGGGCCGTGCGCTCGTGGCGCACGGCCGGGCGGCTCGCCGCGACGGGCCGGTTGTACGGCCGGGGCACCGGCGTCGGTGCCCACCGCTCGGTGGAGGTCACGGCGGGCGACGAGGCCGGCCACGGGCTGCGGCTGCTGCGCAGCCACGCGGGCGGTGCGGGCAACCTGCTCCCGGCCCGCCACGTGCGCGCGATGATGGCCGTGCGCGCCAACCAGCTGCTGGCGGGCGGATCCGGCATTCAGCCCCCGTTCGTCACCGCGCTCACCGAGGCGTTGCGGCTCGGCGTGCATCCCTCCGTCAACAAGTACGGCGGTGTCGGTACCGGTGATCTGACGGCACTGGCCCAGACCGGGCTCACCCTGATCGGCGAACGCCCCTGGCTGGGCAGCACCGAGGGCGAGCTGCCCGCGCCTGTGAGCTTGCAACCCGGTGACGCGCTCGCGCTGCTCAGCAGCAACGCCCTCGCGCTCGGCCAGGCCGCACTGGCCTGCCACGAACTGATGACGTTGCTGCGCGCCACACACGCGGTGGCGGCCCTGTCGCTGACCGCCGTCTCCGGCTCCCTGGAGGCGTACGCGGCCACCGTCCACTCCGTACGCCCCTACCCGGGGCCCGCCCGTGCCGCCGCGGAGGTGCGGAGGCTGCTCGGCGCCCCCGACCGGCCGGCGCCGTCACCGGGGCGGATCCAGGACCCGTACGGCTTCAGGGTCTTCCCCCAGGTGCACGGGTCGGCCCTGGAGGCCGCCGAGTCGCTGCGGCGGATCGTCGAGGTGGAGGTCAACTGCCCCTCGGAGAACCCCCTCATCGGCGAGGACGGCACCGCACACCACCACGGCGGCTTCTTCGCGGCCCCGCTCGGGCTGGCCCTGGACGGGCTGTGCCTGGCCCTTCTGCAGACCGCCCAGCTGTCCGGCGCACGGCTGACCGCGCTGGGCCGCCCGGACCTCACCGGCCTGCCTGCTTACCTCACCGCGGGGCCCATGAGCAGCTCGGGCACGATGATCCTGGAGTACACCGTCAACTCCGCACTGGCCGAGCTGCGTTCCTGTGCGGCACCCGCGTCGGTGGGCCATGCGGTCCTCTCGCACGGCCTGGAGGAGGCGGCCAGCTTCGCCTCCCAGGCCGCCCGCCAGGCGCTGCGCGCCGCTGAGGCCTACCGCACCGTCCTGGCCTGCGAACTGGTCGTGGCCGTACGGGCGTTGCGCTTGCAGCCGGACCTGCCACCGGTCGCCGCCTTCACCGTGGCCGCCACGGCGCTCCCGGACGGCACCGAGGACCGCCCGCTGACGGGAGACGTGACGATGGCGGCCGAGCTACTGACGTCGTTGGCCGAGCTGTAGGCAAGCCCGCCAGGGGCGCGGTGATCCGTCACCTGCACGGTGCTCACCGTTCTCTTGCCCATAAGGTGACTTTCCGTGAATGCAACCACCCCGCTGTGCTCCCGAGCCTGCCGCCCGGCGGCCGGTGACACTCCGCACTGACCGCCCCGCGTCGGCTCCCGAGACGGCTTCGGGCCTCGGTAGCCCTGGGCAACCGGCCTCCGGATGACGTTCGGCGCCCGGTGACGCATTCTTGCAAGGAGGCTACTGCTCCCCCGGGGAGCGTGCAGAAGACTGGTTTAGCTCGATCGTGTAGTGGTCGGCTTTCGGCCTTGCGGCACCGAAGGCAGGTCGGGATAGCGTGGCCGGGCGATCTTGGCCAGGTCGTTGGGGACTCCGTCCGCCTGGCTCGGAGCACGGACGGGATCCGTGTCGCCGCCCGGGATGCGAAAGCGGACGACCTGGGGGTACTCCCAGCGGCAGCTGGGGGAACGCCCACAACCGTTCGGGGCGTGCCAGTGCGCGGACTCACCCCGCTCACTGCCCAGGAACGGTACCCGGGGACCCTGAGCGAACGACGGAGCAGGTGTACAGCACCTGCCTCCGGGAACCGGGTGGTGTGGTCATGGTCAAGAACGAGGCGCGCGACCGGGGAGAAGTCCCAGGTCACTCGGTGTTCGGCGCACCGTGCTGGGTCAGCCTGACCGCACGCGACGTCGAGGCCGCGGAGAACTTCTACCGGGCGGTGTTCGGCTGGGAGTGGCGCCCGAACAGCCACGACGACCGCTTCCGGGTGGCGCTGGCCGACGGGGTCCCCGTCGCCGGGATCGCCGCCGTCGCCTCGATGTGGCAGATGGCCGTCACCTGGACCCCGTACTTCGCGGTCGCCAGCGCCGACGACGTGGTGGCCCGCAGCCGGGAGCGCGGCGGGACGACGGCCGTCGGGCCGATCGCCTTCCCGCCCGGCCGCGCGGCCGTGCTCGCGGACCGCGACGGGGCCGTCTTCGGCGTCTGGGAGGGCCGGCTCGTCGCCAGTGTGGAGCAGTGGCGCGAGGCCGCTCCCACCTTCATCCGACTGCACACCCGCGATGCCTTCGACGCCGCCATTTTCTACGGGGAGGTCCTCGACTGGGCCTCCCCGAGCAGCTGCTGCGAGGTCCAGTACGAAGCCGACGAGGTGGTCCTGCGCAACCGGGGAACGGTGGTGGCGCGGATTCACTCGGGGGCGGTGGAGGCCGCGCCCGACCCCGCGATCCGCCCGCACTGGCAGGTCCACTTCGCGGTCACCGACCTCGACGCCTGTATCCGGGCTGCCACTGCGCACGGCGGCGAGGTTCTGCTGCGAGAGGAGGGTGCGCAGGAAGCGCTGCTGGGCGATCCCGACGGGGCGCGGTTCACCGTGACGTCGAAGCGGGAACCCTGAGCCGGCGGGCAGAGGGGCTGTGCGCGGTCGACGCGTGGGAGCACCGGGTGCGGAAGGCGTACGGCCTCGGCGGGCGGGAACCGGTGGGGAGCCCCGTTGTGCACGGGGCCGGAGCCCGCCGGTCGAGGGGTGCGGAGATCAGGACGCGGCCGAGTCGGCGGTCGCGGACTGTGTACGACGGCGGCGCAGCAGGCCCCGGCGCGGCTCCTGGTCCGGCAGCCAGCCGAAGGTCAGACAGCTGCCCGTCGCGCCCAGCAGCAGGCCGATCAGGAAGCCGCCGAGGTTGGACGTGAGCCAGGTGCCCAGGGAGAGCAGGATGCCGATGATCGAGTAGAAGAGCCGCTGCGTCGGGTTGAAGAGGATCAGCAGACCGCACAACAGCATCACCGTCGGCAGCAGATACCCCGCCAGGCCCTGCATGCCGACGTGCATGACCACCTTCAACGACGCCTTCTCGGTGAGGAGGATCTCCGTCCCGCCCAGCGTCAGCAGCAGTCCACCCCAGAAGGGGCGCTTCGCCCGAGGTGTTGATCGTGCGGCGCCCGTGGACGAGGGCCCCGGGCCGCCCGTCCCGCCACTCGTCCCGAATTCCCGGCCCACCTGCGTCGCCGTCATCGAATTCACCAACTCGCGCGACAGGCCCTGATGTTGACGGCGCATCAGGTCTACAACCTCTGCCTTCACATGGATCCGTGGCGCCGGATCCCTTGCGCGGCGCACGTCACCCTCCCGGCCCCGCCCTCCTGGGGGCGCCGGTGACACCTGCTTTCGGCGGCCGGAATCGTGGTGTACGACCGGCGGCACCCGTTCCCGGTCGTGGGCATCGCCAATGAACTCCTCGCTCGCTGGGACCGCCCCCCGATCACCGGGACCACCCTCGAAGGCCACCTCAGCCGCATGGCGTAGTCAGCGGTGGCCGACGCCCGCCTCCTTCGGGCCTATGCGGTCCGTGGACCAGCGCAACCGAGACGTGTAGGACGTGTACGTACGCCGGATACGAGTTCTGCTGGATCTTCCCGTGCCTCCGACCGAACCTGCATGACCGCGGGCGAACCGTCGAATCCGGTTCCGAGGCAGAAGCGGTGGCGCGCGCTTTACTGAGTCACTGAGCGTGCACACAGAGTGGTCCCCTCGCTGGTCAGGGGATCGCTGTCAACCGCGAGGAAAGGGAACGTCATGTCCGTCATGCGAGTAGCCCAGGTGGCCGAGCCTGGAGGAAAGTTCGAGATCGTCGAGCGGGAATTGCCGGAGCCGGGACCGGGGCATGTGCGTATCGCGGTGGAGGCTTCGGGTATCTGCCATACCGATGCGATGTTCGTACAGACTCCGTTTCCCGGTATCACGTTTCCTTTGGTGACGGGCCACGAGGTGGCCGGCCGGATCGACGCGGTGGGAGAGGGCGTGATCGGCTGGGCGGTCGGTGACCGGGTCGGGGTGGGCTGGTTCGGAGGGCAGTGCGGCCACTGCCGCCCCTGCCGGCAGGGCGACTTCATGAGTTGTTTCAACCTGAAGGTGCCCGGCTTGTCCTACGACGGCGGATACGCCACCCACATGGTCGCGCCCGTCGAGGCCCTTGCACACATCCCCGAGGGCCTCGACGCGGCTGATGCCGCCCCGCTCGGGTGCGCGGGAGTGACGACCTTCATGGGGCTCCGCAACAGTGCCGCGCGCGCCGGTGACCTCGTCGCGGTCCTGGGCGTGGGCGGCCTGGGGCATCTGGGCGTCCAGTACGCGGCCAGGATGGGATTCGAAACCGTGGCGATCGCCCGCGGTCAGGACAAGGAGCCCCTGGCCCGACGGCTGGGCGCGGACCACTACATCGACAGTACGGCCTCCGACCCTGCACAGGCGCTGAAGGAACTCGGCGGAGCGAAGGTCGTCCTCGCTACCGCGGCCAACTCCGATGCCATGTCCGCGACGATCGACGGACTCGCGCCGCGCGGCCGTCTGGTCGTCATCGGGGTCACGGATCAGCCGATCAAGGTGACACCGCTGCAGCTCATCACGGGCGGCCAGTCCGTGAACGGACACGCGTCGGGCACGGCGCAGGAGGTGGAGGACACCATGGCCTTCAGCGCGCGCGCCGGTGTCCGCCCGATGGTCGAGAAGGCGCCGCTCGACGAGGTCAACACCGCCTTCGCCCGCATGCTCTCCGGCGCGGCGCGCTTCCGTATGGTGCTGACCACCGGTATGTGACCATGCTGCGGCCCGGCCGGAGAGGGCCGGGCCGCAGCGTGCCCGAGGACCGCTGGTGGCGTACCGGTGGTGTGTACGTGCTGATCCAGGTCAGGTCATGGCCGTCACATCACCGTCAGGGGAAGCGACTTGATGCCGTTGATGAAGTTCGAGACGAGCCTCCTGGGCGGCGCGGCGAGACGGAGAGCGGGCAGGGTCCGCAGCGCCTCCTCGTAGAGCACATGAAGTTGCAGCCGGGCGAAGTGCGCGCCGAGGCAGACGTGCGGGCCGTCCCCGAAGGAGACGTGCGGGTTCGGTGTCCGGGACAGGTCGAGCCGGTCGGGTGCGGTGAAGACGCGCTCGTCACGGTTTGCGGACGCATGGAAGACGACCACCTTGTCGCCCTTGTGGATGCCTTGTCCGGCCAGCTCGGTGTCGGCGGCCGCGGTCCGGCGGAAGCTGAGGACGGGGGGATGCCAGCGCAGCAACTCGTCCACAGCAAGGGGAAGTCGTCCAGGGTTGCTGCGTAGTTCCTGGTACGCCGACGGATGCTCGGCGAGCGCCAGAAGGCCACCCGGTGCCGCACTGCGCACCGTGTCGTTGCCCGCGACCGTCAGCAGGAAGAAGAACATCTCCAGCTCGGGGCCAGTGAGTTCGGGGTCGATGGCGAGCGTGGTCATGATGTCGTCGGCCGGGTGGTCACGCTTGTACGCGGCCAACTGCCGCGCATAGGCGAACATGTCCCGCAGGGCGCCCGGTGAGCGCGGATTCACCGGTCTGCCCCCGGCGTCCCGCAGCGCCTGGCCGGCCTCGTCCGGGTCCTGGTAGCCGATCACGCGCTGTGTCCAGTGCAGCAGCAGACCCCGGTCGGACTCGGGTACACCGAGCAGATCGGTGAGGTTGAGAACCGCGTAGTCGTCGGTGACGGAGGCGACGGCATCGCAGGTGCCGTCCCCCGCGTGTGCCGCTGCAAGCGCGTCGGCGAACAGGGTGCGGGCGCGGTCACGGGCGGTGGAGGCGAAGCGGTCGATACGGCGCGGGGTGAAGGCCCGGCTGACCAGCCGCCTCAAGCGTCCGTGCGTTGGCGGGTCCTGATTGAGCATCATGCGCCGGATGAACGGCAGATCGTCCGGATCGGGGTCGCGGATCTGGGTGGCGCCGAGGCACGAGGAGTACGTTCGCGAGTCCTTGAGCACGCGCACCACGTCCGCGTGCCGGGTCACCGCCCAGAACCCGGGCCCCGCGGGCCAGCCGAGCACCTCCGGCTCGTCCTGCCAGGCGACCGGGTGGTGATCGCGCAGGGCGCGGTACGCGGCATGGGGCACACCGCCGGCGTACCGGCGCGGGTCGAAGACGTCCGGGACGGGCGAGGCCTTGCGTACGCTCACGCCGGGATGTCCTCGGCCCGCAGGAAGTCCTCGACCGCCCGGATCAGTTCGAGGGGCGTCTCGTCCATCGCGTAGTGGCCGGCGGCCGGCAACTCCCGCAGTTCGCCCCGCGGGTACCAGTTCAGCCAGGTCTCGCGCATCAGGGCCGCGGACAGTGCGGGGTCCAGCGCGCCGACGACGGCCAGCGCGGGTACCGGCGAGCCCGTGACCTCCGTGTGGAAGTCCTCCGCGGCCCACGAGTCCAGCCAGGTCCGGAACGCCCTCGGGTCGCTGTGCCCCAGCGACCGTGCGACCATCCGGTCCAACCAGGCGGCCGGGCGCCGGCCGCCGGTGGTGATGTCGATGATGGCGCGTCGGTTGGCCGGGCGGTGCGCGGCGTCCGCGAACAGTTCCCACTGCTCGGCGGGGAGCGACAGGCCCGAGGCCGGGACAGGCGACACGCCGACGATCCGGCGCAGCCGTTCGGGGGCGAGCGCCAGTAGCCGCTGGGCGATCGCGCCGCCCATCGAGTGCCCGATCACCGAGAACCGCTCCCAGCCCAGCCGGTCGGCCAACTCCACGAGGTCCGCGGCGGCCTCGGCGGTGCCGAACGCGCCGGCCGCTTCCTTCGCGGTCCCGTACCCGCGCAGATCCACCAGCGCGTAGGTGAAGGACGCGCGATCGAGATCCGGCAGCACCGCCGCGTACGCGGCCCGGTCGGCGAACCAGCCGTGCACCGCGAACACCTTGTGGGCGCCGTCGCCGTGCACTTCATGAGGCAGCATGAAGGAGGTCATGCGACAACGGTGGCGCGGGGGAGGAGGCTCGGCAAGGGGGCGTGCACACCGCGGAGCAGTCGTCGCCGTGGCCGCGGAAAGGTCCCTCGTGCGCCGAATTCACACCATGGTGTGAGCATGTTGCGCCCCGCGGATCTTCCGGTCGGGCCATGGGTAGGGCCGGGCCATGACGCAGCCGTTCGAACTCCCCCACTTCTACATGCCGTACGCCGCACGGCTGAATCCGCATGTCGACGAGGCGCGGGCCCACTCCACTCAATGGGCCCGCGCCATGGGCATGCTGGAGGGCTCCGGCATCTGGGAGCGGTCCGACCTCGACGCGCACGACTACGGCCTGCTGTGCGCGTACACCCACCCCGACTGCGACGGCCCGGCCCTCTCGCTCATCACCGACTGGTATGTGTGGGTGTTCTTCTTCGACGACCACTTCCTGGAGACGTTCAAGCGCACCCAGGACCGTGCGGGCGGCAAGGCCTACCTGGACCGGCTGCCGCTGTTCATGCCGCTCGACCTCACGACCCCCGTACCGGAGCCGGAGAACCCCGTCGAGGCCGGACTCGCCGACCTGTGGTCGCGCACGGTGCCGACGATGTCCCCGCACTGGCGCAGGCGCTTCGCGGTCGCGACCGAGCATCTGCTCAACGAGTCGCTGTGGGAGCTGTCCAACATCAACGAAGGACGGGTCGCCAACCCGGTCGAGTACATCGAGATGCGCCGCAAGGTCGGCGGCGCCCCCTGGTCCGCCGGGCTCGTCGAGTTCGCGACCGCCGAAGTACCCGCTTTTGTGGCCGCCTCGCGGCCGCTGCGCGTACTCATGGAGACGTTCTCCGACGCGGTCCATCTGCGCAACGACATCTTCTCCTACCAGCGCGAGGTCGAGGAGGAGGGCGAACTCAGCAACGGCATCCTCGTCCTGGAGACCTTCTTCGACTGCGGTACGCAGGAGGCGGCCGACACCGTCAACGACATCCTGACCTCGCGGCTGCACCAGTTCGAGCACACCGCGCTCACCGAGGTGCCCGCGCTGGCCCTGGACAAGGGCCTCACCCCGGACGAGGTCGCGGCCGTCGCCGCATACACCCAGGGGCTTCAGGACTGGCAGTCCGGCGGCCACGAATGGCACATGAGGTCCAGCCGCTACATGAACCAGGGCGCCCGCTCGAAGCAGCGGCCCCTCGGCCTGTCCGGAATGGGCACGTCCGCCGCCGATGTGCGCGGCCTGCTCGCCGACGCCGGGGCCGAGAGGCTGCGCGCCTACACCCATGTCCCCTTCCAGCAGGTGGGGCCCTCGCTGATCCCCGACTTCCACATGCCCTACGAGGTGCGGCTCAGCCCCCACCTGGACGGGGCCCGCCGACGCCTCATCCCCTGGATGCGTGAGACGGGCATGCTCCAGGAGGGCGTCTGGGACGAGGACAAGCTGGCGGCGTACGACCTTCCGCTGTGCGCGGCGGGCCTGGACCCGGACGCCACACCCGAGGCGCTGGACCTCAGCTCCCGGTGGCTCGCCTGGGGCACCTACGGCGACGACTACTACCCGCTGGTCTTCGGCCACCGCCGCGACCTCGCGGCGGCCAAGCTGTGCACCGAGCGGCTGTCGTCGTGCATGCCGGTCGACGGCGAGGAAGCCCCCGTCCCCGTCAACGGCATGGAGCGCGGGCTGATCGACCTGTGGACGCGCAGCACGGCCGCGATGACCCGTGATCAACGGCGCTCCCTGCGCGCCGCCGTGGACACGATGACGGAGAGTTGGCTGTGGGAGCTGTCCAACCAGCTCCAGCACCGCGTCCCGGACCCCGTCGACTACCTGGAGATGCGCCGCGCCACCTTCGGCGCCGACCTCACCAAGAACCTGTGCCGCATGGGCCACGGCCCCGCGGTCCCGGACGAGGTGTACCGCAGTGGCCCGGTCCGCTCACTGGAGAACGCGGCCATCGACTACGCGATGCTGATCAACGACGTCTTCTCGTACCAGAAGGAGATCCAGTACGAGGGCGAGTTCCACAACGCCCTCCTCGTCGTGCAGAACTTCTTCGGCTGCGACTACCCGACGGCCGTGCGTGTGGTGAACGACCTGATGACCCAGCGCATGCGGCAGTTCCAGCATGTGGCGGCCCATGAACTGCCCGTCCTGTACGGCGACTTCGACCTCTCGGAGGAGGCGCGCGCGACCATGGACGGCTATGTCGTGGAGCTGCAGAACTACATGTCCGGCATCTTGAACTGGCATCGCGGCTGCCGCCGCTACGGCGCGGCCGATCTGGCCCGCCGCGCCCACGGCTTCGTGCCGGACCTGGCCCCGGCCGCCGTCTGGCGGCCAGAGCCGGCGGCGCGCTGACCGCAGGCCACGAGGCGGGGCACGGCGGGCACGACGGCCACACCGGCTGACCGCCCGCGGGGCCGCACGTCCTCGCCGCCATGCCCGCCGCGGGCGTCACGCTGCGGGTGCTCGCGCGCGAGCAGATCCCCGCCGTGGTCGCCACGGGCGGCGCGGACCTGGGCCTCGTCGACGGACTCGCCGCGCCCAGCGATCCGCTGCGGCTGCCCGACGTGGCGCCGATGACGACCGAGGGCGCGGGGGAGGAGCCCGTGTGCGTACTCCTGCCCGAGACCCATCCGCTCGCCGGACGCGCCGGGCTCCGGCTCGCCGACCTCGCCGACGCCCGCTGGCTGCACGCCCCGGACGCGGGCCTGCCGCTCGCCCAGCTCCGGGCCGCGACCGGCGGCAGAGGCTTCGGACCGGCCCTGCGGTACGCGGGCACCGACCTGCGCGCGCTCATCGCACTGGCAGCCGCCGGTCACGGACTGACCCTCCTGCCCCACTCGGCAGCGACAGGCGTGCCGGGCACCGCCGCCGTCCCGCTCACCGCACCACGGGTGGTCCACCGCACGGAACTGGTGCACGGCGGGGCCCTGCGCGGAGCGGCGGCGGCGCCGGCGGAGCGGTTGCTGGAACATGCGCAGGACCCACCACAGTGACCGTTCTTACGGGGCAGGCTGCTGTACTGACGGTGGCTCGGGAGCCTCGGGTGCAGCGGGGCCGCCGCCCGACCCGTCGTCCGCCGTGGTCGCAAAGGGCTCGCGCCGGTCTCTGCGCAGGGGCAGGATGCTGCACGTAGAACTGGCTGACCCCGACCAGCGGAGGACATGGATGACCGGCACGCCCGCGCGGCCCTACGAAGACGGCCCCGCGCCGTTCACCGCCGATGACTACGCGGCCCGCATGCGGCGAGCTGCGGAAACCGCCGCGGAGGCCGGGCTCGACGGGCTTCTGATCGCACCCGGACCCGACCTGGTGTGGCTGACGGGGTACCGGCCGGTCGAGACCGAGCGCCTCACCCTTCTGGTGCTACAGGCCGGACACGACCCGGTCCTCGTCGTGCCCACCCTCGAGGCCCCCGACGTGGCGGAGGCGGTCGGCGCACCCGCGCTGACCCTGCGCGACTGGACCGATGGCCAGGACCCGTACGAGACGGCCGGCTCCCTCCTCGGCTCCACCGGCCGCTACGGCATCAGCGACAACGCCTGGGCCCTGCACCTGCTCGGCCTGCGCGAACGCCTCCCGGACACCGAGCACACCGCCCTCACCCGCGCCCTCCCGATGCTGCGGGCCGTCAAGGACGGCGCGGAACTCGACCGGCTGGCGGCCGCGGGCGCGGCGGTGGACGCGGCGTACGAGGAGATCCAGAAGGTTGCCTTCGGTGGACGCCGGGAGCGGGAGGTCGCCGCGGACCTCGCCGATCTGCTGCGGCAGTTCGGACACGAGCAGATCGACTTCACCATCGTCGCCTCGGGCCCCAACGGCGCCAACCCGCACCACGAGGCCTCGGACCGCGTCATCGAGCGCGGCGACATGGTCGTCCTCGACTTCGGCGGCCTCAAGCACGGCTACGGCTCCGACACCTCCCGCACCGTCCATGTCGGCGAACCGACCGACGAGGAGCGCAGGGTGCACGACCTGGTGCGCGAGGCCCAGGAAGCGGGTTTCCAGGCGGTCAGGCCAGGAGCCGCCTGCCAGGACGTGGACCGGGCGGCCCGCGCGGTCATCGCCGACGCCGGATTCGGCGCGTACTTCATCCACCGCACCGGGCACGGCATCGGCGTCACCACACACGAGCCGCCCTACATGATCGAGGGCGAGGAACAGCCCCTCGTCCCCGGCATGTGCTTCTCCGTGGAGCCCGGCATCTACCTGCCGGGCCGCTTCGGCGTCCGCATCGAGGACATCGTGACGGTGACCGAGGACGGCGGACGCCGCCTCAACAACACCCCCCGCGAGATGGCGGTGGTCGACTGACTCAGAGGGCAGGGGCCGACCGCCGCAGGGCCGCGGTGGTCGGCCGGCCCGGCACCAGGAGCAGCCCCCCGCACGCCCCCGAGACGACAACGGCACGATCATGACCCAGGCACCGACAGCGGAGACCGTACGCCAACTGGTCCGTTCCCTGCTCCACGACGGCGACGACGTGGCCGTGTCGCCCGTCGTCGAGGGCGGCCCGCCCGCCACCTGGTGGGTCGGCACGCGTCATGTGCTGCGGCTGGCCACCGACCGCGACGCCTCCGCGCGCCAGCGTCGCGAGCTGCGGCTGCGCGCCCTGGTGCGGCCGTACGTCCGGATCGCGGTCCCGGCGAGCGTCGCGCACGGAGAGTGGGCCGCCGGCCTCGGCTACACCCTCGACACGAGACTGCCCGGCGCCACCGGCGAGGAACCCGGCGTCTCGGCGGTCGGCGAGGCGGACCTCGCGGCGCTGCTCACAGGGCTGCGCGAGGTGCCCGTGCGCCAGGCCGAGGCGCTCGGCGTGCCGCGCGTCGCACCGCGTTCCCTCGAGGAGCTGCGGAGGACCGCCGTGAGCGCCGCCGGGCGCCTCGCCGAGGACGACGAGTTCGACCCCGCCCGGCTCGTCCAGCTCACCATGCCCGCCGCCCGCCAGCTCGGCGCGCAGCCCGGCGCCCCTGTCCTGGTGCACCACAACCTCTGGAGCGAACATCTCGTGGTGAGCGGCGACGGGCGGGTGCGCGGTGTGCTCGGCTGGACCGAAGCGTTCATCGGAGACCCTGC
Source organism: Streptomyces colonosanans (assembly GCF_001866645.1). GTDB lineage: Bacteria > Actinomycetota > Actinomycetes > Streptomycetales > Streptomycetaceae > Streptomyces > Streptomyces colonosanans. The sequence continues at coordinate 2,162 of NZ_MLYP01000018.1, read as the reverse complement.
TGAGGACATCGCCTCTCTCGCCGCCGCCGTCGGCTCGCCCGCCGCCGTACGCGCCGCCACCCTGGCCGGTTACGGATCCCGTCCCTGCCTGCGTGGCCTGTGGCTCGCCCGCTGCGACGCGCTCGTCCGCCTCACCGACGGGCTCGAGGGCCGCGACCGGACCCCGCTGCCGGCCCTGCGCACCCGATTGCGGCGCGCCTGGGAGGCGATTCTGCTGGAGCGGGTCACGGAACTGCCGGACGACGAGACGCCGTAGCGGACGGGCCCGCCCCCTGTCCCGCCCGTCCTGCCACCGACGCCCCCGCCGCCCGTATCAAGCCTGCGTCAGCACCGCGCACGACTCGCCCGGCAGACTCAGCACCCCGTCCTCGCCCGGGGGCAGCACAGGCTCCCACGCGGCCAGGACGCGTGCGGGATGGATGCCGAGGGGGATCCGGGCCGGCTGCTCGGCGAGGTTCACGGCGACCCGTACGTCCCCGCGGCGGAAGGCGATCCAGCGGGCGTCCTCGTCGTAGGCGACCTTCACGACCTCGAGGTCGGGGGCCGTGAGGTCCGGCAGGGTGCGGCGCAGGGCGATCAGCTCGCGGTACCAGGCCAGTACACGCGCGTGCGGCTCGCGTCGCGGCTCGGACCAGTCGAGGCAGGAGCGTTCACGGGTCGCCGGGTCCTGCGGGTCGGGCACCTCCTCCTCCGCCCAGCCGTGCGCCGCGAACTCCCGGCGTCTGCCGCGCCGTACGGCGTCGGCGAGCCCGGGATCGGTGTGGTCGGTGAAGAACTGCCAGGGCGTTCCCGCGGCCCATTCCTCGCCCATGAACAGCATCGGTGTGAACGGAGCGGTGAGCACCAGCGTCGCCGCGCACGCCAGCAGCCCCGGGGAGAGGGACGCGGCGAGCCGGTCCCCCTGTGCGCGGTTGCCGACCTGGTCGTGGGTCTGGGCGTAGCCGAGCAGGCGGTGCGCGGCGACGCGGCTGCGGTCCAGCGGGCGGCCGTGCCGACGGCCCCGGAACGTGGAGTAGGTGCCGTCGTGGAAGAAGCCGCCCGTCAGGGTCTTCGCGAGGGCCGCCAAGGGGGCGCGGGCGAAGTCCTCGTAGTAGCCCTGGGATTCGCCGGTGAGTGCCGTGTGCAGGGCGTGGTGGAAGTCGTCGTTCCACTGGGCGTGCACCCCCAGGCCCCGCTCCGCGCGCGGGGTGATGACCCGGGGGTCGCCCAGGTCCGACTCGGCGATCAGGAACAGCGGTCGGCCCACCTCGGCGGCCAGCGCGTCCACCGCCTCCGACAGTTCCTCCAGGAAGTGGATCGCGCGCGTGTCGCGCAGCGCGTGCACCGCGTCCAGACGCAGCCCGTCGAGCCGGTAGTCGCGCAGCCAGGCCAGCGCGCTGCCGACCAGATACGCGCGTACCTCGTCCGAGCCCGGCGCGTCCAGGTTGACGGCGGCGCCCCAGGGGGTGTGATGCGTCTCGGTGAAGTACGGGCCGAACGCCGGGAGGTGGTTACCGGAGGGGCCCAGGTGGTTGTGCACCACGTCGAGGACGACGCCGAGGCCGAGTTCGTGGGCCCGGTCGACAAATCGTTTCAGTGCCTCGGGACCGCCGTACGGCTCGTGTACCGCCCAGAGGCTGACGCCCTCGTATCCCCAGCCGTGCCGCCCCGGGGAAGGGCACAAGGGCATCAACTCCACGTGGGTCACGCCCAGTTCCACCAGATGCTGGAGCTGCTCGGCAGCCGCGTCGAGCGTCCCTTCGCGCGTGAACGTTCCCACGTGCAGCTCGTACAGCACCGCGCCCGGCAGCGCCCGCCCGGACCATGCGGCACGCCAGGGGTACCGTCCCTGGTCGACCACTGCGCTCGGCCCGTCCGGGCCGTCCGGCTGGCGGCGCGAGCGGGGGTCGGGCAGCACCGGGCCGTCGTCCAGGGCGAACCCGTACCGGGTACCGTCCTCGGCCTCCGCCTCGCCGCTCCACCACCCTGTGCGCTCCGGATCGCGTTCCAACGCGCGCGTGGTTGCGCCGCAGTGGAGCGTCACCCGGGCGGCCTGTGGTGCCCACACCTCGAACTTCACGGTCAGCTCCCCCTTGTCTGCTCATCGTGATCTAGTGCCGCGGCAGGCAACGTTCGCCCCGTCGCGACGCCCGGCACGCTTCCCCAAGCTCTTCGAGCAGGGG
>NZ_MLYP01000017.1 GCF_001866645.1 Streptomyces colonosanans | reverse complement strand
GTGGCGCGAAGCGCCTCGTTGAGGGGTGGTCGGGCGACGGGCGGGCGTTCGTCGGCGGGGTCCCACCTGCTGCGGACAGTCCGGGGGACAGCGTCGAAGTCTATGCCTCGGCACCGACACGGGAGGGTGAGCCCGCTTACCTTCGTCCGGGGGACACGGGCCGGGCACCCGTACCTTCGTGCGACGGACACGTGCCCCGTCACCCGTGTCTTCGTCCGAAGGTCCGGGGCACTCGCGCGTACCGTCGTCCGTTGGAAGATCGGGAAGATCCGTTCCCGTCGTCACGCACCACCTGCACCTGGAGGCACCCAGCGATGTCGGTTCCGCAGCGCAGCGCCGAGCAACGCGGTGAGGAGATCCTCACCGTCTTCGACACCGCCTTCGGCGAGCATCTCGCCGCCGACCCGGCCGCGTTCCGCGTGACGTTCCGCAAGATGGCGGCCTCCGCCGTCGCGTTCTACCGAGGCACGGCATGCCTCTTCTACCACGACCTCGACGCCGAGAAGCGCGGCGGCCCGTATCTGGACGACCGCACCTCGCGCGTGTGGGTCCACGGCGACCTGCACGCCGAGAACTTCGGTACGTACATGGATGCCACGGGCCGCCTGATCTTCAACGTGAACGACTTCGACGAGGCCTATGTCGGCCCCTTCACCTGGGACCTGAAGCGGTTCGCCGCCTCGCTGGCGCTGCTCGGGTATACGAAGGCGCTCGGCGACGAGCAGATCACCGGCCTGGTCCGGGTCTACGCTGCGGCCTACCGCGAGCGCATCCACGCCCTGGCGACCGGCGCCAAGAGCGACGAGGTGCCGCCCTTCACCCTGGACACCGCCCAGGGGCCCTTGCTGGACACGCTGCGCGACGCGCGCTCGCTGACCCGCTTCGGGTTGCTGGACTCGATGACGGAGATCCGCGACTTCGAGCGCCGCTTCGCTCCGGACGGCGGCTCCGTCGAGCTGGACGCGGCCACGCGTTACAAGGTGCTGGCGGCCTTCGACGGCTATCTGGAGACGCTGCCGGAGTCGTCGCTGACGCGCCCGGAGTCCTACCGCGTGAAGGACGTCGTCGGCCGCCGCGGCTTTGGCGTCGGCTCGCCGGGGCTGCCGTCGTACGACATCCTCCTGGAGGGCGGCAGCGACGCTCTGGAGAACGACGTGGTGATCTCCATCAGGCAGGCCCGGGCCCCGGCCGTCTCCCGTCACATCACGGATCCGGCGATCCGCGATTACTTCCAGCACCAGGGCCACCGCACGGCGATCTCCCAGCGCGCCCTGCAGGCGCACGCCGACCCATGGCTGGGCTGGACCGAGCTGGACGGCGTGGGCCGACTGGTCGCCGAGGTGTCGCCGTACACGGTGCGCCTCGACTGGGGCGACATCGACGACCTGGAGGAGATCGCCTCGGTGGTCGCCGATCTGGGCCAGGCCACCGCCACCGTGCACGCGGCGGCCGACGACCGGTCCGGCGAGTCCCTGGTGCCCTTCTCCACGGAGCGGGCCATCGACGCGGCGATCGCCGCCGACGAGGCCGGTTTCGCGGATCTGCTGGTGGACTTCGCGCACGAGTACGGGGCACGCGCGCGTGCCGACCACCAGATCTTCGTCGACCTGTTCCGTAACGGCCGGATCGCCGGCCTGTGACCCCTTTCGATCACTCCCGCACAACGCTCCCGTAACGCATGGCAACCCTTTAGGGGGTCCTTACGGGAGCGCGTGGGACACTCTCACCGCTATGGACATATCCGGGATCCAGCTCAGAGCCGTACGCGCGGCGCTGTTCACGGCCGTGGTCGTGACGCTCAGCACCGCGTCGCACGTGCTGCTGTCCGAGGTCCCGTTGCCGATGGGGACGGTGGCCGTGGTCGCTGCCGCCGTCTTCGTCGTCGCGTATGCGCTGGCGGGCCGTGAGCGCGGCTTCGGGAAGATCGCCGCCCTGCTGGTCCCGCTGGAGCTGGCCGCGGACACGGTGTTCACCACGGGCCAGCACGCCTGCTACGGCAGCGCGGGCGGCCCGGTCACCGGCCCGCTGCGCTCGGTCGGTTTGGACGTCCTGTGCAGCGGCAGAGGCATGGGCACCCCGCTCACCTCGGTCACCGGCCCCAGCACCGACCGCGTCACGGCGCTCCTCGCGCACGCCGACCCGGCGACCGCGTGGCTGCTGCTCGCCGCCCACGTGGGCGTCGGACTTCTCGCGGCCGTCTGGCTGCGCCGGGGCGAGCGGGCGCTGGCCCAGCTGCTGCGCGCGGTGGCCGCGACCACGTTCCGGCCGCTACTGATCGCGGTCGCCGCGGTGACGGTACGGCGGCTCACCCCGGTCCGCCGGGCGCCGCGCCCCGCACACCGCGCCATCGTCGCCCGTACCCGTCTGTTCGCGCACTCCCTGGGCCTGCGGGGTCCGCCGCTCTCGGTCGCCTCGGTCTGAGGCATCCGAGCACCGGACATCCCCCTACACAACCCGCATACCCACATATCCCCGCGCACCGCGTGTGCGCGCGTCCCCATGGAGATCACCCATGAGCAAGCGGAACACCCAGGCGGCGAAGACGGCGGCCCGTGAGCGGCTGCGCCTGGAGCGCGAGCGGCAGGCCAAGCGCGACAAGACCAAGCGACAGCTCATCGTCGCCGGCTCGGTTGTCGCCGTCCTGGCCGCCGCCGGCGGCATCGGCTACGCCGTCGTGCAGAACAACAAGCCCGGCTACTGGGAGAGCGCCAAGAACAACAAACTCGTCAAGCCGGCCAACACCAGCGGCGCGGACGGCACCACCGTCGTCTTCGGCAAGGCCGACGCCAAGAAGACGCTGGAGATCTACGAGGACCCGCGCTGCCCCATCTGCGGCCACCTCGAGCAGGCCGTCGGTCCGACCATGAAGAAGGATCTCGACGCCGGCAAGTACAAGATCCAGTTCATAGGCGCCTCGTTCCTCGACAACCTCATCCCGGGCGAGGGCTCCAAGAACGCGCTGAGTTCCCTGGGTGCCGCGCTGGACGTGAGCCCCGAGGCCTTCCTGGACTACAAGGCCGCGCTGTACTCGAAGAAGTGGCACCCCGCAGAGGACGACGACAAGTTCAAGGACGACAGCTACCTGATCAAGATCGCGAACACGGTGCCCGCCCTCAAGGACAACGCCGCGTTCCAGAAGGCCGTGAAGGACGGCACCTACGACAAGTGGGCGCTGGACATGTCCAAGAAGTTCAACAAGAGCGGGGTGCAGGGCACCCCGACCCTGAAGATGGACGGCAAGAAGCTGACGGGCTCGGACGGCCAGAACGCGCCGATGACCGTGGCCGAGTTCAACACGGCCATCGACAAGGCGCTCAAGGCCTGACCGGCCCCCTGCGGGACTGAACAGTCCCGCAGACGAAGAGCGGGCGAACCCCTCGTTCGCCCGCTCTTCTCCGAGGCTTTCGCCCGCTCTTGTCAGAGGCTCTCGAGGAAGCCGAGCGCCACCCGCCAGGTGGCCTCGGCCGCCTCCTCGTCATAGTCCGGCAGATCCGGGTCCGTGTAGAGGTGGCCGGCGCCCGCGTACCGGTAGATCTCCACGTCCGCGCCCGCCTTGCCCATCTGCAGGTACCAGGCGCTGAGCCAGTCGTCCGTCTCGAAGGGGTCCGGCTCGGCGACATGCAGTTGCACCGGCAGGTCGTCGACCGACGCGTTCGCCGCGATGTCCGAGGTGCCGTGGAGCAGCAGGATTCCGCGCGCGTTGCTGTCACCGAGTGCCAGGGTCTGCGCGGTGGCGGCGCCGAACGAGAACCCCGCGTACACCAGCCCTCTCTCCGAGTACGGCGCGGCCGCCAGGACGGCCCGCTTGAGCAGCTCGTCCTTCCCGACCTCGTCCTTGAAGGCCATGCCCTCCTCGACCGTCTCGAAGGTGCGGCCCTCGAACAGGTCGGGGGTCCACACCTCGTGCCCGGCGGCACGGAGCCGGTCGGCGGCGGCCCGGACCGCGGGCCGCAGTCCGTACGTCGAGTGGAAGAGCATGATGTTCATGAGGCCATGGTGCCAGCCGGGTCCGCGAGCGCTGTACTCACCGTGCTCCCGGGTGGGCAGGGGGCCGCGTGTCCGCTCTGCCCTTGGCCGGCCCGGTACGGCTCAGTGTCCGCGCTCCGCCCCGCCGTTGACCTGGATCACCTGCGCGGTGATGTGTCCGGCGCCGGGGGACGCCAGCCAGTGCAGGGTCTGGGCGATGTCTCCGGGTGTACCGGCGCGACCGGTGGATGTCTCCGCGATGCGCTGGTCGCGCCGCGCCGGGTCCATCGGGCCGCCGAAGAACTCGGTGTCCTCGACGTAGCCGGGCGCGACCACGTTCACCGTGATGCCGCGCGGCCCCAGCTCCCGGGCCAGATCGAAGGCGTATGGGTGCAGCGCGGCCTTGGCTGCGGCGTACGCCCCGCTGCCGGAGCCGCGGTAGGCGGCGATGGAGCTGAGGAACAGCACGCGCCCGCCGGGCGAGGCGAGCCGGTCCCGCAGCGCTTCCGTGAGCAGGACCGAGGTGAGCACGTTCAGCCGGAAGTTGACGGTCCAGTTGTGCGCGACGACTTCGAGGGGGTCCTCGGTGTCGGCCTCGGGCTCCAGCCGCCCACTGCCGCCCGCGTTGTTGACGAGGACGTCCACGGTGCCGAGCTCATCGGCCACGAACCGGGCCACCCCGCGAACGGCGTGCGGGTCGCTCAGGTCGGCCGCGTAGGTGAGTGCCCCGGGCACCGAGGCCTTCTCCAGCACCTCCGCCCGCCGCCCCAGAAGCAGCACCTGGTCCCCGTCCGCGGCGAAGGCCCGCGCCGCCGCGAGCCCGATACCCGTACCGCCACCGCTGATCACCACGTTGCGCGCCATCAGACTCCTAGCGAGGGGACCACCGGCTTCAGCCAGTGGGGGAAGCCCCCTCCGTCAGGTGGGGGCGAAGTCACGATCCGATCGTACTGAGGAGTACCGGCCGGACGACTGCTTTCGCCGACTCGCCCAACGGGAGGGGCGAGTCGGGCGGTCCTGGATGCGGCGTCAGCGCAGGCTGCGCACATCCAGGTGGCGCAGCACCCGGTCGACGACCTCCGGGTCGGCTCCCGGTTCGCTGCGCGCCGCCAGCACCTCGTGCCGTGCCGCGCTCAGCATCTCCTGCTGGATCCTGCGCAGCCGCTTCACGCGCCTGGCACGCTGCTCGTACGCCTCGCGCCGTTCCTCGTCCCCCAGATCGGGACTGATCCGCGCACCGATGTCGAAGGCCCGCCGCACCAGCTGTTCGGTCAGTTCCTCCGGCAGCTCCTCGACCTCCTCGATCTCCTTCAGCCTCCGCTTCGCCGCCTTGGCCGCGCGGATCGCCAGCGTCCGTTCGAACGCCTTCTCGCTCTCGGAGTCGCCCCGGACGCCCAGCATCTTCACCAGCCACGGCAGCGTGAGTCCCTGGAGCACGAGCGTCGACATGATCACCCCGAACGCGATGAAGACGATCTCGTCGCGGTCCGGGAAGGGCGCCCCGTTGTCCATCGTCAGGGGGATGGCCAGGACCAGCGCCACCGACGCCACGCCCCGCATCCCCGACCACCACATCACGACCGTCTCGCGCCACGTCATCGGGATGTCCTCGTCGTAGTCCCGACGGGCATGCAGCCGTTTGGTCAGCCAGGTCGCCGGCAGCAGCCACACCAGCCGTACGAGCACCACGACGGCCACCACCGCGGCGGCCCAGGAGAGCATCTCGCCCCATCGCCCGGCCGCTGTGCGGATCGCATTGTGCAGCTCCAGCCCGATCAGCCCGAACGCAACGCCGGTGACCAGTGTGTCCACCACGTCCCAGAAGGTGTGCCCGGCGAGCCGCATCATCACGTCGTCCGGGTCGGCGGCGTACTCCGCCAGGTACAGCGCGGTGACGAGTACGGCGAGGACGCCGGAACCGTGCAGTGCCTCGGCCAGGACGTACGACGCGTACGGCACCAGCAGCGTCAGGCTGATCTGCAGGGTGGCGTCGCCGAGCAGGTCCAGCAGCCTGTTGGCGGCCCAGCCGAGCGCCAGCCCGATGACGAGGGCGACAACCGCGGAGAGCGCCAGTTCGAGCAGGGCGTGCGGCAGCGAGAACGTCCCGCTGACGACGGCGGCGATCGCGACGTGGTACAGCACGATCGCCGTCACGTCGTTGAACAGGCCCTCGCCCGCCAGGATCGACACCAGTCGGCGGGGCAGCCCCAGCTGTCCCGCGACGGCGGTCGCCGCGACCGGGTCAGGCGGCGCGACCAGCGCGCCGAGCGCGACCGCCGCCGCGACCGGCAGGCCCGGCACGACCGCGTGGGCGACGGCGGCCACGCACAGGGTGGTGACGAACACCAGGGCCACGGCCAGCAGGAAGATCGGACGTCGGTGGGCCGCGAACTGCCGCCACGAGGTCCGGCGCACCGCGGCGTACAGCAGCGGTGGCAGCAGCGCGGGCAGGATGAGCTCGGGCGGGATGTTCACATTGGGGACGAACTCGAGCAGGGCGAGCACCATCCCGAGCAGGGTCATCAGCACCGGTGCCGGCAATCCGAACCGGTCCCCGACCGGGACGCTCACCACGGCCCCGAGCAGCACCAGAAGCAACAGGGCCAACTGAGCCACGGTCAGCGCTCCGCGAGATTCGACGTTCACACGGCAGACCCCAAGCCTGCCACGTCACCCCGTCCCACCGGCCCAACGGCGCCCCGGCTACCGCGGACGCCGCACGCTACGCGTCGTACCCGGCATCCTCGGGCAGGCCCCGCTCACCCTGCACCGCGTACGCGACGCTCATGCCCAGCTCTCCTCGCGCACCTTGTCCAGCGCCTTCTGCAGGTCGGCGGGATAGGCGCTCTCGAACTCCACCCACTGCCCGTCCCCGGGGTGCTCGAAGCCGAGCCGTACGGCGTGCAGCCACTGACGGGTCAGGCCGAGCCGCTTGGCGAGCGTCGGGTCGGCACCGTACGTCAGGTCGCCGACGCACGGGTGCCGGTGGGCGGCCATGTGGACGCGAATCTGGTGGGTGCGGCCGGTCTCCAGCTTGACGTCGAGCAGGGAGGCCGCGCGGAACGCCTCGATCAGGTCGTAGTGCGTGACGGACGGCTTGCCCTCGGCCGTGACCGCCCACTTGTAGTCGTGGTTCGGGTGCCGCCCGATGGGCGCGTCGATGGTGCCGCTGGTCGGGTCGGGGTGGCCCTGGACGAGCGTGTGGTAGCGCTTGTCGACCGTGCGCTCCTTGAACTGGCGCTTGAGCGAGGTGTACGCGTACTCCGACTTGGCCACGACCATCAGGCCTGACGTTCCCACGTCGAGGCGGTGCACGATGCCCTGGCGCTCGGCGGCACCGGAGGTCGAGATGCGGTACCCGGCGGCGGCGAGACCGCCGATCACGGTCGGACCCGACCAGCCGGGCGAGGGGTGCGCGGCGACACCGATCGGCTTGACGATCACGACCACGTCGTCGTCGTCGTGCACGATCTCCATGCCCTCGACGGGCTCGGCGACCACCTGCACCGGCGCGGGCGCCTGCGGCATCTCCACTTCGAGCCAGGCGCCGCCGCGCACCCGCTCCGACTTGCCGACCACTGTGCCGTCGACCAGCACCTTGCCCGCAGCGGCCAGCTCGGCCGCCTTTGTACGGGAGAAGCCGAACATGCGGGAGATGGCGGCGTCGACACGCTCGCCCTCCAGGCCGTCGGGCACGGGCAGGGTACGGATCTCGGGAAACGTGCTCACCCGTCGAGTATGCCGGACGGCGCCGACTGCCCGGACGGGAGCCTGTGGACAACCGGGAGTGCTCAGTCCTTGTGGACGGTTCCGTCCGGGTCCAGGCCGAGGAAGGAGAGCAGCACGATCAGGATGCCGCCGCAGACGATCGCGGAGTCGCCGAGGTTGAAGACGGCGAAGTGTTTGGGGGAGATGAAGTCGACGACCGCGCCCTGGAAGACGCCCGGCGCGCGGAAGATCCGGTCGGTGAGATTGCCCAGCGCGCCACCGAGCAGCAGGCCGAGCGCGATCGCCCAGGGCAGGCTGTAGAGCTTGCGCGCGAGCCGCATGATCACGACGATCACGGCGGCCGCGATCACCGTGAAGATCACCGTGTAGGCCTCGCCGAAGCTGAAGGCGGCCCCCGAGTTGCGGATGACCTCGAGCTGCAACCAGTCACCGAAGATCTTGGCCGGCGCGTGGTGCTCCAGCTTGGCCACCACGATGATCTTGCTGATCAGGTCGAGGGCGTAGGCAAAGGCGGCGACCGCGAACAGGACCGCGATCCGGCGCCTGCCCCGGGAGCGCTCCGCGGCGCCGGACGCCGGCTCGGCCACGCTCGGGGTCTCGGCCGGGGCCTTCTCGGACGCTGCGACGGAGTCCAGACGGGGCCGCTCGCCGGGCGGGGTCCGGTCGTCGGACTGTTCCGGCCCGGCCCCTGCCGCGTCTGGGGTATCCGGCGTACCGATCATGCGCTCCGCCTCTGCCACGTGAGTCCCTCAACCTAGGTGCCTGAATGAGGACGAGACTACGTCACGACCCCGTCGGACCATGTGTTCAGGCGGGGCTCGTCAGCGGCGTTCCTGCTTCTGTTTGCATTCGACGCACAACGTGGCGCGCGGGAAGGCCTGCATGCGGGCTTTCCCGATGGGGTTGCCGCAGTTCTCGCACAGGCCGTAGGTGCCGGCGTCGAGGCGCTCCAGGGCACGCTCGGTCTGTTCGAGCATCTCGCGCGCGTTGGCGGCGAGAGCCATCTCGTGCTCGCGCGTGATGTTCTTGGCGCCGGTATCCGCCTGGTCGTCGCCGGCGCCGTCCCCGGAGTCGCGCATGAGGCCGACCAGCGCCTGCTCGCAGGCGTCGATCTCGGCACGCAGCCGGATCGCGTCGGCCTGCAGCTCCGCACGCGCCCCGGCCACCTCCTCCAGGGTCCACGGGTCCTCACCGGCGCGCACCGCCAGGTCGCCGGGCTTCACCGCGACAATCCGCGCTTTGGGGACCGCGCTGGGGCTCTTCGCCGCAGTGGCCGTGCCAGGAGTCTTCTTCGCAACCACTGTCGTAGCTCCCGTCTGCTTGGCGGCCTTGACCGCGCCCGCCTTCTTGGCCGTGCTCTTCATGGCCGCACTTTTGGTGGGGGTGCTGTTCCGGCCGCCCTTCGCGGCGACGCTCGTCCTGGCAGCGACCTTGGCCGGGGCCGTCTTCTTGGCAATGGCCTTCTTCGCCGCTGTCTCCTTCGCGGCGGGCTTCTTCGCCGCCGCCTCCTTGGTGACCGTCTTCTTCACCGCTGCCTTCCCGGCGACGGCCTTCTTCGCCGCCGCCTTCTCGGCTACGGCGCCTGTCGCCGCTGCCTTCTTGCCGGCCGCCTTCTTCGAAGACGCCGCTTCGGGCGCCGCCGCCTTATTACCGGCCGTGCCCGACACCGCAGTGGTCCTCTTGCCGGCCGCCGCCTTCCTCGCCGCCGACCGCTCAGGACCGCTTTCCTCCCCGACCGCTCTCCTCGAAGGCGCCGCTTTGGACACCGCGGCCTTCTTGGAGGCGGAGGCCTTGGCTGCCGTCTTCGCAGGGGCCGTCTTCCCGACCTCCGCTGCCTTGGCTGCCGACCGGGCCGAAGCCGCCTTCCCGGCGGCTCGCTTCCCGGCGGCCGCCATTCCTATGGCCGTATCCTCGCGGCCCTTCCCGGTGGCCCCCTCCGTGCGGGCCGCCGTCTTCGAGGCCGCTTCCCGGCCTGCCGTCTTCGCAGGGGCCGTCTTCCCGACCTCCGCTGCCTTGGCTGCCGACCGGGCCGAAGCCGCCTTCCCGGCGGCTCGCTTCCCGGCGGCCGCCATTCCTATGGCCGTATCCTCGCGGCCCTTCCCGGTGGCCCTCTCCGTGCGGGCCACCGTCCTCGAGGCCGCTTCCCGGCCTGCCGTCTTCGTGGCAGCCGTCCTCTTCGCGGCCGGCTCGCGGGCGGCGGCCGCCTTCGCGGAGGCCGTCTTCGCTGTGGACCTCGCCGAAGCTTTCCTCGCGGCGCCCGCCGTCCGCGGGGCGGCCGCTTCCCGGTCCGACGCCTTCCCGGCTGCCGCGCTCGCGGCCCTCGGCCCGCGCACAGCCCCGACGGCAGCCATGTCCGTTGCCTTCCCAGGCCCGGACGCCCGCTTCGCCGGAACCGTGTGCGTGCTCCTCCGTCCGTTCACATCCGTGGCCGCCACACGGCCACAGGCACCCGCACCCGTGGATCCGCCGGACGACGGCTGCTGTACGGCGATCTTCTTCGCCACCATGGCCGCGGTCCCTTCACAAACTGTGATCTCGCGCGCAAATCGTGCTGGGACGATAAATCGACTTCTGGCCCGCGGCAACGGGGCACGCTCATGATGCGCCCGCCGCACGCAGGCCGCGCGGCGAGCCTGCATCCGTTGTGCCCAGCTCTCCGGCCGGTAATCCGCCGGGGTCGGCGTCCCGGGGGTCCGGACAGCGGCGCCTCGCCATTCGGGTCACTGCGCGCCGGCGCCCCGCGGCGCCCCCGGCGTCGGGACGGGGAAATCCGGTCGGCCGCTGTCCGTGCGGCGCCGTACACTGGGCGGAGCGAAAAGCGTGGATGGGGACGAGTAGCGGCGTACGCAGCCATGAGCGATCCGGGGACGGTGGAAGCCCGGAGGCTAGCGCGACGTGAAGATCACCCCGGAGCCGCCGGAAGAAAGCCTTGGACAGTGGGCTCCACCCAGGGGCCGCCCAGGGCCGGTAGAACCGGCATCGCGACCCCAATGAGGGGGCTCACCGGTGCATACGGCGCACCGGAGGGCCAAGGAGGGTGGTACCGCGGGAGCGCGCCGCACACGGCGTACGGAGGATTCACGGAATTCCCGGCTCTCGTCCCTCCGACGGAAGGCAGCACGTCCGCCGGAGGAAGATCCATGACGCAGTACCGCCAGGTGCCCGCCCAGGTCGACCTGCCCGCGCTCGAGCACGCCGTGCTCGACTTCTGGCGCGAGCAGAAGATCTTTGCCAAGAGCCTGGAGCAGTCCGAGGGCCGCCCCGAATGGGTGTTCTACGAGGGCCCGCCCACCGCCAACGGCATGCCGGGCGCCCACCACATCGAAGCCCGTGTCTTCAAGGACGTCTTCCCGCGCTTCCGCACCATGCGCGGCTACCACGTGGCCCGCAAGGCCGGCTGGGACTGCCACGGACTCCCGGTGGAGCTGGCGGTCGAGAAGGAGCTGGGCTTCAGCGGCAAGAAGGACATCGAGGCGTACGGCATCGCCGAGTTCAACGCCAAGTGCCGCGAGTCCGTGACCCGCCACACCGACGCCTTCTCCGACCTGACGACCCGCATGGGCTACTGGGTCGACCTGGACGACGCGTACTGGACCATGGACCCCGCGTACGTCGAGTCGGTCTGGTGGTCACTCAAGGAGATCTTCTCCAAGGGTCTGCTGGTCCAGGACCACCGCGTCGCCCCCTGGTGCCCCCGCTGCGGGACGGGCCTGTCGGACCACGAGCTGGCGCAGGGCTACGAGACGGTCGTCGACCCGTCGGTCTACGTCCGTTTCCCGCTCACCTCCGGTCCGCTCGCCGGCGAGGCGGCGCTCCTGGTGTGGACCACGACCCCGTGGACCCTGGTCTCCAACACCGCGGTCGCCGCGCACCCCGACGTCACCTATGCCGTCGCGACGAACCGCGAGGAGAAGCTCGTCGTCGCCGAGCCGCTGCTCGCCAAGGCGCTCGGCGAGGGCTGGGAGCCCACCGGGCAGACGTTCACCGGCGCCGAGATGGAGCGCTGGACGTATCAACGCCCGTTCGAGCTGGTGGAGTTCTCGGAGCCGGCCCACTACGTGGTGAACGCCGAGTACGTGACCACCGAGGACGGTACGGGTCTGGTCCACCAGTCCCCCGCCTTCGGTGAGGACGACCTCAAGGTCTGCCGCTCCTACGGCCTGCCCGTGGTCAACCCCGTGCGCCCCGACGGCACCTTCGAGGAAGACCTCCCGCTGGTCGGCGGCGTCTTCTTCAAGAAGGCGGACGAACAGCTCACCGAGGATCTGCAGCAGCGCGGTCTGCTCTTCAAGCACCTCCCGTACGAGCACAGCTACCCGCACTGCTGGCGCTGCCACACCGCGCTCCTCTACTACGCGCAGCCGTCCTGGTACATCCGCACCACGGCCGTCAAGGACCGCCTCCTCGAGGAGAACGAGAAGACCAACTGGTACCCGGACACGGTCAAGCACGGCCGGTTCGGCGACTGGCTGACCAACAACATCGACTGGGCCCTGTCCCGCAACCGCTACTGGGGCACCCCGCTGCCGATCTGGCACTGCGAGGACGGCCACCTCACCTGCATCGGCTCCCGCGCCGAACTCACCGAGCTGACCGGCAGCGACCAGTCGGCCCTCGACCCGCACCGCCCGTTCATCGACGAGGTCACCTTCGCCTGCCCCCAGTGCGGCAAGACGGCCACGCGCGTGCCGGAAGTCATCGACGCCTGGTACGACTCCGGCTCGATGCCCTTCGCACAGTGGGGCTACCCGTACAAGAACAAGGAACTGTTCGAATCCCGCTACCCGGCGCAGTTCATCAGCGAGGCCATCGACCAGACCCGCGGCTGGTTCTACACGCTGATGGCGGTCGGCACCCTGGTCTTCGACAAGTCGTCGTACGAAAACGTGGTGTGCCTGGGCCACATCCTCGCCGAGGACGGCCGCAAGATGTCCAAGCACCTGGGCAACACCCTGCAGCCGATCCCGCTGATGGACCAGCACGGCGCGGACGCGGTCCGCTGGTTCATGGCCGCGGGCGGCTCCCCGTGGGCGGCCCGCCGCGTGGGCCACGGCGCCATCCAGGAGGTCGTCCGCAAGACGCTCCTCACGTTCTGGAACACGGTCGCCTTCCAGGCGCTGTACGCCCGCACGTCGAACTGGGCACCGAGCGAGGCCGACCCGGCCCCGGCCGACCGCCCGGTCCTCGACCGCTGGCTGCTGTCGGAGCTCCACGCGCTCACCGACCAGGTGACCCAGGCCCTGGAGGGGTACGACACCCAGCGCGCCGGCAAGCTCCTGTCGGCATTCGTCGACGACCTGTCGAACTGGTATGTCCGCCGCTCTCGGCGCCGCTTCTGGCAGGGTGACAAGGCCGCGCTGCGCACGCTCCACGAGGTCCTGGAAACGGTCACGAAGCTGATGGCGCCGATCGCCCCGTTCATGACCGAGCGGGTGTGGCAGGACCTGGTCGTGCCGGTGACCCCGGGCGCCCCGGAGTCGGTGCACCTGGCGTCCTGGCCCGAGGCGGACCTGTCCGCGATCGACCCGGAGCTGTCGAAGCAGATGGTGCTGGTGCGCCGTCTCGTCGAACTGGGCCGCGCCACCCGCGCGGAGTCCGGTGTCAAGACGCGGCAGCCGCTGTCTCGGGCGCTGGTCGCAGCGGCCGGCTTCGAGACACTGGACGCGGAGCTGCACACGCAGATCACGGAGGAGCTGAACGTCGAAGCACTCGCGTCGCTGAGCGAGGTCGGCGGCTCGCTGGTCGACACGACCGCGAAGGCGAACTTCCGTGCGCTCGGCAAGCGCTTCGGCAAGCGCGTCCAGGACGTCGCCAAGGCCATCGCGAACACGGACGCGGCCGCCCTGTCCCTGGCCCTGCGCGAGGGCACGGCGTCGGTGGAGGTCGAGGGCGAGCAGGTCGCACTCGCCCCCGACGAGGTGATCATCACGGAGACCCCGCGCGAGGGTTGGTCGGTGGCGTCCGACTCCGGCGCGACGGTCGCCCTCGACCTGGAGATCACCGAGGAGCTGCGGCAGGCCGGCCTCGCCCGCGACGCGATCCGGCTGATCCAGGAGGCGCGCAAGAACAGCGGCCTGGACGTCGCCGACCGCATCGCGCTCCGCTGGACCGCGACGGACCCGGCGGTCATCGCGGCCCTGACCGAGCACTCCGACCTGATCGCCGACGAGGTCCTGGCCACGGACTTCACCCAGGGCGAGGCGGACGGGACGTACGGTGACCCGTTCACCGACGAATTCCTGACGCTGACGTTCCGCCTGCGCAAGGCGTAACGGCACAATCGAAGGCCCGGGCCCGCCACATCTTCCGTGGCGGGCCCGGGCCTTCGGCGTTGCGTACGCCGCACATCCGCTCCCCCGCCCGGACGCGTGTAGCACAAGGGCGGGGCCCCGGATCGAGAATCCGGGGCCCCGCCCTGAACGCTGCCGACGACTACGGCGTATGTACGACCGTCAGTTGTCATCCTCGTCGATGAGGAACCCACGCATCGGCGACGGGGCCTGGCCCATCGGCGACGGACCCTGCGGGCGCACCGGCGCCATCGGCTGGGTCATCGCCGGGGACATCTGCTGCTGACCGCCGAAGGACGGGGCAGAGGGAGCCGGAGAACCGCCCATCGTCTGGTTGCCTCCGTACGACGGGCCACTCGCGCCCGCCGGGGCCATCGACGGCGCCGACGGCGACGGCAGGGAGGCCGCGGCCGGGGTGCGCGGCGGGGCCAGCGAGTCGTCGGCCTGGGTCTCCAGCTGGCGCAGCTGCGACTCCAGGTACGACTTCAGGCGCGTGCGGTACTCGCGCTCGAAGCCACGCAGGTCCTCGACCTTGCGCTCCAGCGTGGCGCGGGCGGACTCCAGGGAACCCATCGCGACACGGTGCTTCTCCTGCGCGTCCCGCTCCAGGGCGTCCGCCTTGGCCCGGGCGTCGCGCTCCAGACCCTCGGCGCGGCTGCGGGCCTCGCCGACGATCTTGTTGGCCTCGGAACGGGCCTCGGCGATCGCCTGGTCGGCAGTCTGCTGGGCCAGCGAGAGGACACGCGCGGCGCTGTCGCCACCGGGACCCTGGCCGGGCATCCCCGGACCGCCCGGACCGCCCATGGGGCCGCCGCCCATCGGACCGCCCATGGGGCCGCCCATCGGCTGCTGCATCGGGGACTGACCACCCATCGGAGGCTGACCACCCATCGGGGGCTGACCACCCATCGGGGGCTGACCACCCATCGGGGGCTGACCACCCATCGGGGGCTGACCGCCCATCGGGGGCTGACCGCCCATCGGGGGCTGACCGCCCATCGGCCCCTGGCCCATCGGACCTTGGCCCATCGGACCGGGTCCCTGGGGACCACCCTGACCGCCTCCGGGGCCGGCAGGCAGCTGCGGGGCACCGCTCGGCAGCTGGGGCGGACCACCCATGGGGCCACCCATCTGCTGCTGCGGCGGGCCCGATATCCCGGCGGGCACCGGAGCCCCCGGACCTCGCATGCCCTGCGGCTGGTCCTGGCCCTCCGGAGGCTTGCGCATGTTCTGCTGGTTCTGAGCGGCGGCACGCGTGGCGGCGGCCAGCTTGGCGCGCAGATCCTCGTTCTCCCGGAGCAGACGGGTCAGTTCGGCTTCGACCTCGTCGAGGAAGGCATCGACCTCGTCCTCGTCATAGCCTTCTCGGAGGCGGACGGTCGTGAACTGCTTGTTCCGCACGTCCTCGGGGGTCAACGGCATCTCTTCACCTCAACGTAGTCATCGGCAGTCGGCAAGACCGTATCGTCCACAGTCACCTCGCGAGATTGCCCACGATGGAGATCAGGATGTAGACGATGATCATCAGTACGAAGAAGGACAGGTCTAGCGCCACGCCTCCGAGACGCAGCGGCGGGATGAACCGCCGCAGAAGCTTCAGCGGTGGATCCGTGACAGTGTAGGTGGCCTCCAGAATGACCACCATCGCCTTGCCGGGTTGCCATGAGCGGGCGAACTGGAAGACGTAGTCCATGACCAACCGGAAAATCAGCACGACGAGGAAGCACATCAGCGCGATGTAGACGACCTCCAGGAACACGCCCATGATCCGTGCTTCCCTCTCCCCTGTTCCCGTACGGCTTTCCGATTGTCCGTCTCAGCTCTGGTTGAAGAACCCGCCCTCTGCGATGCGGGCCTTGTCCTCCGCCGTGACATCGACGTTAGCAGGCGACAAGAGGAACACCTTCTGTGTCACCCGCTCGATACTTCCATGGAGACCGAAGACCAAACCTGCCGCAAAGTCGACAAGTCGCTTCGCGTCCGTGTCGTCCATCTCCGTCAGATTCATGATCACCGGAGTGCCCTCACGGAAGTGTTCCCCGATGGTACGGGCCTCGTTGTAGGTCCTGGGGTGGAGCGTGGTGATCCGGTAGGGCTCTCGCTCGGACACGACCTTGGGCATGATCACCGGGGCGCTCTTCTCCAGACTCTGGCGTTCTTGTGTGATGGATGCCACGGGGGCGATGCGGGCCGGACGCCCGGATTCCGCGGACAGCGAAGCGGAATGAGGCACCGCCTCGCGCTGCGCGGGAGGCTGAACCACTCGTACAGGTTCGTCCCGTTGGGGCTGAAGTGCCTGATGCGACGGCTCATGTCGCCTGCGGTCCCGCTCCGGCTCCGGGTCGAGTTCGGGCTCGAAGTCGTCGTCGGGGTCGAATCCCCTGCCGTCGTACCCATCGTCCTCCACGAGGCCGAGGTAGACCGCCATCTTGCGCATCGCGCCGGCCATTCTCTGAGTCCTCCGCTCTGTGGTGGATCGGCTGACGACTGCCAAGTGCCCGCGATCCACGTGGTCGTTACGCCCGCCGATCGGCGGTAATGACCATATTTTCTGCTGTGGTCCGACTTCGTGGCGACGTTACCCGAGCCTGGGGCGGACTCCGAGTACCGCGCTACCGACGCGCACATGTGTCGCCCCGGCAGCCACGGCCTGCTCGAGGTCCGCACTCATCCCTGCCGAGACCATGGTTGCAGCCGGATGGGCTCGGCGCAGGTCAGTCGACAAAACCATCAACCGCTCGAATGCCGCGTGTTGACGCCCCGCATACTCTCCTATGAGCGGCGCGACGGTCATCAGACCGTCCAGTCTCAACCCCGGAGCGTTCGCGATGAGGTCGCCCAACTCTTCGATTCCCGCGGGTGCCACGCCTCCGCGCTCTCCTCGTCCGCCGGCTTCGGCGTCGAGTGCCACCTGGACGAGGCAGCCCACCTCGCGCCCGGCTTGCACGGCCCCCTTCGAGAGCGCCGTGACGAGTCGGGAACGATCGACGGACTGCACGAGATCGGCATAACCCACCACGGATCGCACCTTGTTGGTCTGTAGTTGACCGACAAAATGCCATGTGAGCGGCAGATCCGAGCACGCGGCCGCCTTGGGCGCCGCGTCCTGGTCGCGGTTCTCGGCGACGTGCCGCACACCGAGTTCCGCGAGAAGTCGTACATCACTGGCGGGATAGGTCTTGGTGACGACGATCAGCGTCACCTCTTCCCGCTTCCGCCCGGCGGCCAGGCAGGCGGCCGCGATGCGGTTCTCCACCTGCGCCAGATTCGCGGCGAGTTGAGTCTTACGGTCCGTCATGCCCCATCAGTCCAGCCAAACATAGCCAGCGAGCCGCCCCGTGGTCCGGTCGCGGCGGTACGAGAAGTGGTCGCCCGACTCGAGCGTGCACACCGGTGACTGCGCCCGGTCGCGCACCCCGAGTCTTTCGAGCTGGGCGTGCACACCGGCGGTCACATCGACCGCGGGAGTGCCCCAGCTCGTCTCGGCGTGCGCCGCCGGTTCGAGGGCGGACACCTCGGCGCGCATCGCCTCCGGCACCTCGTAGCACCGGCCGCAGACGGCGGGTCCTGTGCGGACGACGATCCGGGACGGATCGGCACCCAGTTCCATCATCGCGCGCACGGCGGCGGGGACCACTCCGGCGACCATTCCGGGCCGGCCCGCGTGGGCGGCGGCCACGACTCCGGCGACGGGGTCCGCGAGCAGGACGGGCGTGCAGTCGGCGGTGAGTACGGCGAGCGCGAGTCCGCGCCGTACGGTGACGATCGCGTCCACCTCGGGCACCGGCTTTTCACCCCAGGGGGCGTCCACCACCGCCGCATCCGGCCCGTGTACCTGGTTCATCCAGACCACCAGGGCCGGGTCGAGTCCCAACGACTTGGCGGCCAGCTCGCGGTTGGTGCGTACGGCCTCGGGGTCGTCGCCCACCGCTCCGCCGAGGTTGAGCTCCTCATACGGAGCGGCGCTCACCCCGCTCCACCGGTCGGTGAAGGCGAAGTGCGCGCCGCTCACGGTGTCGCGCTGTCCTATCACTTGAGGAAGTCCGGGACGTCCAGTTCCTCGGCCGCGCTGTCCGAGTAGGTCCGCGACGGCGGGATCGGCGGCGGGGTGACCGGGATCTCGCTCACCGGCTCCGGGGCGGGCTCCGGCGCCTCCTTCGGCGTGACGCTGCCGAGTGAGCCGAAGGTCGGACGGCTCTCCGTGGGACGGACCGACTCCTCGCGCTTGACCGAGGACGACCCGAGGATGTTGTCCCGCTTGGCCGGGGGCTGGCCGCCGTCGAAGCCCGCGGCGATCACGGTGACCCGCACCTCGTCGCCGAGGGCGTCGTCGATGACCGCGCCGAAGATGATGTTGGCCTCGGGGTGCGCGGCCTCGCTGACCAGCTGGGCGGCCTCGTTGATCTCGAACAGGCCGAGGTCGGAGCCGCCGGAGATGGACAGGAGCACGCCACGGGCGCCGTCGATGGACGCCTCCAGCAGCGGCGAGGAGATCGCCATCTCGGCGGCGGCCACCGCGCGATCGTCGCCACGGGCCGAGCCGATGCCCATGAGGGCCGAACCGGCCTCCGACATCACGGACTTCACATCGGCGAAGTCGAGGTTGATCAGACCGGGGGTGGTGATGAGGTCGGTGATGCCCTGAACACCGGAGAGCAGCACCTGGTCCGCCGACTTGAAGGCGTCCAGGACGGAGACCTGACGGTCCGAGATCGACAGCAGCCGGTCGTTCGGGATGACGATGAGGGTGTCGACCTCTTCCCGGAGTTCGGCGATGCCGTCCTCCGCCTGGTTCGCGCGACGCCGTCCCTCGAACGTGAACGGGCGGGTGACCACACCGATCGTGAGGGCACCCAGCGAGCGGGCGATGTTGGCCACGACGGGCGCTCCGCCGGTGCCGGTGCCGCCGCCTTCACCGGCCGTGACGAAGACCATGTCGGCCCCCTTGAGGACCTCCTCGATCTCCTCGCGGTGGTCCTCGGCAGCCTTGCGGCCGACGGCCGGGTTGGCGCCGGCGCCGAGACCACGGGTGAGTTCGCGACCGACGTCGAGCTTGACGTCGGCGTCGCTCATCAACAGAGCTTGCGCGTCGGTGTTGATGGCAATGAACTCGACGCCCTTGAGACCGACCTCGATCATCCGGTTGATGGCATTGACACCACCGCCGCCGACACCGATGACCTTGATGACTGCGAGGTAGTTCTGCGGTGCTGCCACGTCGAAGGCCTCTCGCCTCGAATTACGTTGCCGTCGTCCCCCGGGTGCCCCGTGGTCCGACGGCGGATGCCGAATGGGACGGTCCGAACGCCGACCCGAACCCTAACGCTGAAGTTTAGGGTTACCAGTGTGCCTGTTCCCTTGACTCTTCCGGACAGGACACTAAGTCGACAAGCGGCGCACGTTCAACGAACACGCCGAACCTCCCGTTTTTCTTTTCACCCTATGTGATCAGCCGTAGCAGTGCCCAACCAGGGTGCTGGCCTGCATGTATGCGCGTCAACTCCCTGATGACGCAGGGGATGTGGGGACACTGACGTCGAAGTGCCGGGCGTCGGGGGCCGCTTTCATCAGTGCTGTCAGCGTGACCGCCTTCGCCCCGTTCTTCTCACCACTTCCCCACATCACGGTCCGACCTCCACTCAACTCCAGCGAGATGGAGTCGTAGGAACGGACCTTGACGGTCCGGGTGTCCCGCGCCACCGCGGCCGGAACGGCCTCGGCCACGAGCACCGCCTCCCGGACCAGCCGGTCGGTGCCGAAGCGATGCAGGCCGCCCGAGCGGGGAAGCTCCAGCTCCAGTGCGGGAACACCCTTCGGAGGGTGCGACACCGTGGCGAACCGCACGCCCTCGCGGTCCACTTCGATGAACTTGCCGCCGCTTGCGACCGTCAGGACCGGGGTGCGCTCGGTGACTTTCAGCCTGACGCCATGAGGCCAGGAACGAACCACGTCGACCGAGTCGATCCGGGGCAACTTCCGGCGCACACGCGCCTCGATCGCATCGGTGTCGAGGGACATCAGCGGCGATCCGATCGACACACCGGCCGCCTCACGGACCTGCGCGGTGGTCAGAACACGCGCCCCCGAGACGGACACGCGCTCCACGCGCAGCCACGCGGAGCCGTACAGCAGCCAGATGGAGCCGCCGCCCGCCAACACCGCCGCCAGCAAAAGGATGATGAGCATACGACGACGGCGCCATCGCCCGGGGCGGGGTGGCCGGGACGGGCCGGACTTCTGCTTCTGCCGTTCGCCGCGCTCGGCGGTCGTCGGTCCGGCCACGCTCCCTGCCTTCCCTCATACGTCCCTAGCGGTGGCGCGAGGCGATCGCCTCGTACACCATGCCGACGAGCAGATCATCGGCGTCCCGGCGGCCGAACTCGCTGGCGGCGCGGGACATCTGGTACAGCCGGTGCGGGTCGGCGAGCACGGGCAGGACGTTCTGCTGAACCCACTCGGGCGTCAGTTCCGCGTCGTCGACCAGCAGTCCGCCGCCGGCCTTCACGACCGGCTGGGCGTTCAGCCGCTGTTCGCCGTTGCCGATGGGCAGCGGGACGTAGGCGGCCGGGAGTCCGACGGCGGAGAGTTCGGCGACGGTCATCGCGCCCGCACGGCAGAGCATCATGTCGGCCGCCGCGTACGCGAGATCCATCCGGTCCACGTACGGTACCGGGATGTAGGGCGGCATCCCCGGCATCTGGTGCACCTGCGGCAGTTCGTTCTTCGGGCCGACCGCGTGCAGGATCTGGATCCCGGACTGCTGGAGGTACGGGGCGACCTGCTGGACCACCTCGTTGAGCCGCCGGGCGCCCTGCGAACCACCGGAGACGAGCAGCGTCGGCAGGTTGGGGTCGAGCCCGAACGCCGCGCGCGCCTCCGGGCGTACGGCGGCGCGGTCCAGGGTGGCGATGGCGCGGCGCAGCGGGATGCCGATGTAGCGGGCGCCGCGCAGCTTGCTGTCCGGGGTGGAGACGGCGACCTGGGCCGCATAACGCGAGCCGATCTTGTTGGCCAGGCCGGGGCGGGCGTTGGCCTCGTGGATGACGATCGGCACGCCGAGGCGCTTGGCCGCGAGGTAGCCGGGCAGGGCGACATAGCCGCCGAAGCCGACGACGACGTCCGCCTTGGTGCGCTCCAGGATCTGCTCGGCCGCCTTGATCGTGCCGCGCAGTCGCCCGGGGACCGTGATCAGTTCGGGGGTCGGCTTGCGCGGCAGGGGCACGGCCGGAATCAGCCCGAGTTCATAGCCCCGCTCGGGCACGAGCCGGGTCTCCAGGCCACGCTCCGTGCCCAGGGCCGTGATCCCCACGGTCGGATCCTGCCTGCGCAGGGCGTCCGCGAGGGCGAGCGCGGGCTCGATGTGGCCGGCGGTCCCCCCACCAGCGAGTACGACATGCACCGAAATTCACCGCTCTCCGGACGAGCGCGCCGAGGCACGCCGTCGCATCGTGTTCCATCTACGAGGCCCCCGATTGCGCACAGGGCCTCCCGCGCGCTTTCTACCAAAGCGGGATTGCCGCCTCGCAAGCGCCGCCCGCGCACCGGGCTCGTCGCGTGCGAAGGCGATCAGCAGCCCGATGGCGAACATGGTCGGCAGCAGGGCGGATCCCCCGTAGGAGAACAGCGGGAGGGGAACGCCGGCGATCGGCAGCAGGCCGAGCACCGCACCGATGTTGATCACCATCTGAATGGTGATCCAGGTCGTCACGCCTCCCGCGGCATACCTCACGAAGGGGTCCTTCGTGCGTCCGGCCACGCGGATACCCGCATAGCCTAGAGCCGCGAAGAGGGCGAGTACGGACAGCGTCCCCACGAGGCCCAGCTCCTCACCGGTGACGGCGAAGATGAAGTCGGTGTGGGCCTCGGGGAGTTGGCCCCATTTTTCCATACTGGCACCCAGTCCGGAACCGAAGATTCCGCCGGACGCCAGGGCGTAGATTCCGTGCACGGCCTGCCAGCAGTTCCCGTCGGGCCCGAGATCCGTGGCACCGATACAGGCGAGCCGGCCCATCCGGTTCGGACTGGTCTTGATGAGGATCGCGCCGATCGTGGCGGCGACCACCAGCACACCCACGAAGAGCCGCGTGGGCGCACCTGCCAGCCACAGCAGCCCGAACAGGATCGCGGTCAGGATGATCGCGGTGCCCATGTCGCCGCCCAGCATGATCAGCCCGAGCAGCAGGCACGTCACGGGTACGAGCGGCACCAGCATGTGCTTCCACTGCGTGAGCAGCCGTTTCTCCTGCTTGCGGGCGATCAGGTCGGCGCCCCACAGCACGAGCGCGAGCTTGCCGAACTCACTGGGCTGGATCTGGAACGAGCCACCGAGGGATATCCAGTTCTGGTTGCCGTTGACCGCCATGCCGATCCCGGGCACCTGCACCAGTGCCATCAGGAAGACGGAACCCGCCAGCATCGGATACGCCAGCGCCCGGTGCAGCTTCACGGGCATCCGCGCGGCCACGAGCAGCAGTAGGGCCCCGATGGAGGCCGCGAGGAACTGCTTGCGGAAGAAGTACGACCCGGGCAGCGACATCTGCAGCGCGGTGATCTGCGAGGCCGAGTAGACCATCACCAGACCCAGCACGGTGATCAGCAGACTTCCGCCGAGGATCAGGTAGTAGGCGGTCAGGGGCCGGTCCCAGGCACGCCGGGCACGGCTGACCAGGCGGGTGACGGGGTTGTCACGCGGGGTACGGGCCGAGGAGGGGCGCCCGGGCGCGCGTTGCGCGGTACGGCTGGCGGGCACCGGCACTCACCCCGCCACGCTGCGGGAGAACGTCCCGCGGGGCGAGGTGGGCCGGCACGGCGCCGTACCGCCGGCGGAACACCGCCTGCGAAGCCCCAGCCACATCCGAGTCACGCGTCCCTCCCAAACTTGCCCGTCCGCCACCGGGCAGGGCGGGTCCAGGTCAGCCGTCGGCGGAGCCGAGCTCACGAACGGCCTCCGCGAACGCGTCCCCGCGCTTGTTGTAGTTCGCGAACATGTCCATGGACGCACAGGCCGGCGCCAGCAGCACCGTGTCGCCCGGACGAGCGAGCCCCCGCGCCTCCCGTACAGCCACGCGCATCGCCCCAGTGTCGGTCTGCTCGAGGTCGACGACGGGTACTTCTGGCGCGTGTCGCGCGAGGGCTTCACGGATCAGCGCGCGATCCGCACCGATGAGCACCGCGCCCCGAAGCCGCTGTGCCGACTTGGCGACCAGCTCGTCGAAGGTCGCGCCCTTCGCGAGTCCGCCCGCGATCCACACGATCGACTCGTACGCCGCCAACGAGGCTTCCGCGGCATGTGTGTTGGTGGCCTTGGAGTCGTCGATGTACGCGACGCCGTCCAGGTCCGCCACGTGCGCGATGCGGTGGGCGTCCGGGCGGAACGCCCGCAGCCCCTCGCGCACGGCCTTGGCGGGCACCCCGAAGGCGCGCGCGAGGGCCGCCGCGGCAAGGGCGTTGGCGATGTTGTGCGGGGCGGGCGGGTTGACGTCGGTGACCTCCGCGAGCTCCTGCGCGTTCTTCTGCCGGTTCTCGACGAAGGCGCGGTCGACCAGGATGCCGTCCACGACGCCGAGTTGGGAGGGAGCGGGCGAGCCCAGGGTGAAGCCGATCGCCCGGCAGCCCTCCTCGACGTCCGCCTCGCGCACCAGGTCCTCGGTCGCCTTGTCGGCGACGTTGTACACACAGGCGACCCGATTGCCCTCGTAGACACGGCCCTTGTCGGCGGCGTACGCCTCCATGGAGCCGTGCCAGTCGAGGTGGTCGGGCGCCAGGTTGAGCACGACGGCGGAGTGGGCGCGCAGCGACGGCGCCCAGTGGAGCTGGTAGCTCGACAACTCCACCGCCAGGACGTCGTACTGCTCCTCACCGAGGACGACGTCGAGGAGCGAGACCCCGATGTTGCCGACGGCGGCCGTGCGCAGGCCCGCCGCCTTCAGGATGGAGGCGAGCATCTGCACGGTGGTGGTCTTGCCGTTGGTGCCCGTGACCGCGAGCCAGGGGGCCGCGTCCGGGCCGCGCAGCTGCCAGGCCAGCTCGACGTCGCCCCAGACGGGGACGCCCGCCTCGGCCGCGGCGGCGAACAGCGGCTTGTCGGGGCGCCAGCCGGGCGCGGTGACGATCAGCTCGGTGCCTTCGGGCAGGGTGGCTCCGTCGCCGAGGCGGACCGTGACGCCGAGCGCCTCCAGTTCGGCGGCCTGGGTCCGGGCCCGATCGTCGTCGCCGTCGTTGACGACGGTCACGACCGCGCCGAGCCCGTGCAGCACCTTGGCCGCCGGGACACCCGAGACGCCGAGTCCCGCGACGGTGACGTGCTTACCCTGCCAGTCGGTCACTTTTCCGCTGCCCATCCTGCGTAGAAGATGCCCAGTCCGACGACCACGCAAATGCCCTGGATGATCCAGAACCGGACGACGATGAGTACCTCGGACCAGCCCTTGAGTTCGAAGTGGTGCTGGAGCGGTGCCATCCGGAAGACGCGCTTTCCGGTGAGGCGGAACGAGCCGACCTGGATGACGACGGACATGGTGATCAGGACGAACAGTCCGCCCAGCAGCGCGAGCAGCAGCTCGGTGCGGGAGCAGATCGCCAGGCCCGCGAGGGCACCGCCCAGCGCGAGGGATCCGGTGTCACCCATGAAGACCTTGGCGGGCGAGGTGTTCCACCACAGGAAGCCCAGGCAGGCGCCCATCAGCGCCGAGGAGACGATGGCGAGGTCGAGCGGGTCGCGTACCTGGTAACAGGCCGACGGGTTGGTCAGGGTCATCGCGTTGGCGCAGGACTCCTGGAACTGCCAGACGCCGATGAACGTGTAGGCACCGAAGACCAGCACGGAGGCGCCCGTGGCCAGGCCGTCGAGACCGTCGGTGAGGTTCACGCCGTTCGACATCGCGAGGATCATGAACAGCGCCCAGATCACGAAGAGCACCGGGCCGATGGTCCAGCCGAAGTCCTGCACGAAGGAGAGCTTGGTGGAGGCCGGGGTGTTGCCGTGGCTGTCGCCGAACTGCAGCGCCAGGACCGCGAAGGCGATACCGACGATCAGCTGTCCGGCCATCTTCGCCTTGGCCCGCAGGCCCAGCGAGCGACGCTTGACGATCTTGATGTAGTCGTCGAGGAAGCCGACCAGTCCCATGCCCGCCATCAGCGCGAGCACCAGCAACCCGGAGAAGGTCGGGGGGTAGCCGGTGATCACCTTGGACAGGAAGTACGCGGCGATCGTGGCCAGGATGAAGGCGATACCGCCCATGGTCGGCGTACCGCGCTTGCTGTGGTGCTCGCGCGGGCCGTCGTCGCGGATGTACTGACCGTAGCCCTTGCGGGCCAGCAGCTTGATCAGCAGCGGGGTGCCGATCAGGGTCAGGAAGAGGCCAATGACACCCGCGAACAGGATCTGCTTCATCATCGGGCGGAAACCTCACCCTCGGCACCGGTCTCGAGCAGCGCCTGCGCCACGCTCTCCAGACCGACCGACCGGGACGCCTTCACGAGTACGACGTCTCCCGGGCGCAACTGACTGCGCAACAGGTCGACCGCCGCCTGTGCGTCGGACACGTGCACCGACTCCTCACCCCACGAACCCTCGTTATATGCGCCCAGTTGCAGCCAGGACGCTTCCCTGCCCCCGACCGCGACGAGCTTGCTGACGTTGAGCCGGACGGCGAGCCGTCCGACCGCGTCGTGCTCGGCAAGCGCCTCGTCTCCGAGCTCGGCCATCCTGCCGAGCACCGCCCACGTGCGCCCCCCCTGTGCCCGTGAGGCCTCACCCATGGCGGCGAGCGCGCGCAAGGCGGCCCTCATGGACTCGGGGTTCGCGTTGTAGGCGTCGTTGACGACCGTCACGCCGTCCGGGCGCTCGGTGACCTCCATCCGCCAGCGGGAGAGGGAGCCCGCCTCGGAGAGCGCGACGGCGATCTCGTCTGCGGACATGCCCAGCTCATGGGCGACGGCGGCCGCGGCGAGCGCGTTCGACACGTGGTGCTCACCGTACAGGCGCATGGTCACATTGCTTGCACCGGAGGGTGTGTGAAGCCTGAAGGCGGGCTGTCCGCTGTCCGTGAGTCTCACGTTCTCGGCGCGTACGTCCGCTTCGTCGGACTCCCCGAAAAGGATCACCTTCGCCTTCGTACGGGACGCCATGGCCCGTACCAGCGGATCGTCGGCGTTGAGGATCGCGGCGCCGCCGGCGTCCGCGCAGGGCAGGCTCTCGACGAGTTCGCCCTTCGCCTGGGCGATCTGCTCGCGGCCACCGAACTCGCCGATGTGCGCGGTGCCGACGTTGAGCACGACACCGATGCTCGGCGGGGTCAGGTCGGCGAGGTAGCGGATGTGGCCGATGCCGCGGGCGCCCATCTCCAGGACGAGGAACCTCGTCTCCTCGGTGGCGCTGAGGGCGGTGAGCGGCAGCCCGATCTCGTTGTTGAGCGAACCGGGCGTGAACACGGTCGGCGCCTTGCGCTGGAGCACCTGGGCGATGAGGTCCTTGGTGCTGGTCTTGCCCGCGGAGCCGGTGAGGGCGACGAGGGTCGTTCCCAGCCGCCCGACGACGTGGCGCGCCAGGGCGCCGAGGGCGGCCTGGACGTCGTCCACGACGATCGCGGGCAGGCCGACGGGGCGGGACGCCAGAACGGCGACGGCACCCGCCTGAACGACCGCCGGCGCGAAGTCGTGTCCGTCCACGCGCTCGCCGACGAAGGCGACGAAGAGGCTGCCGGGCCCCGCCTCACGGGAGTCCCGGACGACCGGTCCGGTGACCTGGACGGACGGGTCCGGTATGTCGTGCGTCTGCCCGCCGACGACTGCTGCGATCTCGGCGAGAGAGAGGGCGATCACAAGTTCATCCCTGGTTCTTCTGGATAGCTTCGCGAAGCACTTGTCGGTCGTCGAAGGGACGGACCACTCCGGCGATGTCCTGGCCCTGCTCATGGCCCTTGCCCGCGACCAGCACGGTGTCGCCGGGCCGTGCACGGGCGACGGCGGCGGCGATGGCGGCGGCCCGGTCCTCGAAGACCTGCACCTCGCCGCGTTCGTGAACGGGTACGGACGCCGCGCCCTCGAGCATGGTGGCGAGGATCGCGAGGGGGTCCTCGGAGCGGGGGTTGTCGGAGGTCAGTACGGCCGTGTCGGCGAACCGGGCCGCGGCTGCGCCCATCGGCGCGCGTTTGGTCGTGTCCCGGTCGCCGCCGCAGCCGAGCACGACGTGCAGTTTGCCCTCGGTGACCTTGCGCAGGGCACGCAGCACCGATTCGACGGCGGCGGTCTTGTGGGCGTAGTCGACGACCGCGAGGTACGGCTGTCCGGCGTCGATACGCTCCAGTCGGCCCGGAACGCCCGGCACCGCGGCGATGCCGTCGGCGGCGGCCTGCGGGTCGAGACCGGCCTGGGCCAGGGCGACGACGGCGGCGAGGGTGTTCGCCACGTTGAACGGGCCGGGGAGGGGGGACTTCGCAGCGATGCGCAGGCCCTCGGGGCCGACCGCGGTGAACGTGGAGTCCAGCGGGCCGATCCGGACGTCCTCCGCGCGCCAGTCGGCGTCGGGGTGGCCCTCGGCGGAGAAGGTGACGACCGGGACCTCGGCCTCGTCCACGAGCCTGCGGCCCCACTCGTCGTCGAAGTTCACGACGCCGGCCCGGCTGCGCCGCCGCGTGAACAGCTGCGCCTTGGCCCGGTAGTAGTCCTCCATGTCGGAGTGGAACTCCATGTGCTCCGGGCTGAGGTTGGTGAAGACGGCGATGTCGAAGACGCAGCCGTCGACGCGGCCGAGGACCAGCGCGTGGCTGGAGACCTCCATGGCGACCGCCTCGACCCCGCGCTCGCGCATGACCGCGAAGAGGGACTGCAGGTCGGTGGCTTCGGGGGTGGTGCGCTCGGACTTGATGCGCTCGTCACCGATGCGTGTCTCGACCGTGCCGATCAGCCCCACCCGTGGCCCGTTGCCGCCCTCGACGGACTCGCCCCTGCCGTGGGTCGCCCTCAGGCCGCCCTCGACGAGGTAGGCGGTCGTGGTCTTGCCGGAGGTGCCCGTGATGCCGATCTGGAGCAGGTCGTTCCCGGGCCGGCCGTAGATCGTGGCTGCCAGCTCGCCCATCCGGCCGCGCGGGTCGTCGACGACCAGCACCGGCAGCCCGGTCGCGGCGGCACGCTCGGCGCCGGTCGGGTCGGTCAGCACGGCGACGGCTTCGAGGCCGGCGGCCTGGGTGGCGAAGTCGGCCCCGTGGAGCCGGGCGCCGGGCAGGGCGGCGTAGAGGTCGCCGGGGCGGACGGCGCGCGAGTCGTGGGTGATGCCCGTGACCTCGGCTGCGCCGTCCAGGCTCTCCGGCCTCGCGATACCCAGCTGATCGGCGAGCTCCGCGAGGGGGGTGGCGCAGACGTGAGCCGGCCGCGGCGGCCCCGGATATGTCACGGAAGCGCCCTTCTGGGTGGTTTGGGACTGATCAGCGTATGGCACGGCGGTGAGCGTACCGGGCGCACCCCCGCCGGAGCGAAGTGAGGGCGTGGAGGGGGCCTGGTTCCCGGGATCGGGGGTGATCGTTGTCACGAGGTGATTCCTGGTCGGTCGTTCCCGTTGTACTGATCATGGCGTGAACGTGACGGGCAGGTTCGCTGCCCGAGCCCCGGTGGGCGGGACCTGGAGGGACTTCAGGGCGAACTCCATCACCTGCTTGAAGATGGGGCCGCAGATCTGGCCGCCGAAGTAGTTGCCCTTGGTGGCGTTCTGGATCGCGCAGTAGACGGTGACGCGGGGGTTGTCCGCGGGCGCGAAGCCAGCGAAGGAGGAGGTGTAACCGCGGTACTTGCCGATGGCCGGATCCACTCGGTTCGCCGTACCCGTCTTGCCCGCGACCCGGTAGCCGGGGATGCGTGCCTTGACGCCGGTGCCCTGTTCGTCGTCGACCACGGACTCCAGCATCTGGGACAGCGTCCTCGCCGTCTTCTCGCTGACGACCCTGTTCTCCTGGGGCTTCGGGGCCGGTACGAAGCGTCCGTCCGGGCCCTTCGTGCCGCGGACCAGCGTGGGCTCGACGCGGACGCCGCCGTTGGCGATGGTCGAGTAGACGGACGCGGCCTGCACCGCGCTGAGGGACACGCCCTGGCCGAAAGGAATCGTGTACTGCTGCGACGTGGACCATGTGCCGGGCGGCGCGAGGATGCCCTTCGTCTCGCCGGGGAACCCGAGTCCGGTGGGGCTGCCGATGCCGAATTTGCGCAGGTACGAGTAGAGGACCCGGTTGGCCTCCTCCTGTGTCTTGCCGAGCTGGCCGGTCGCCAGGATGGTGCCGATGTTGCTGGACCTGGCGAGGACGCCGTTGAGCGTCAGGTACCAGGTCTTGTGGTCGATGTCGTCCTGGAAGAGCCGGTCGCCGCGGTGCAGCCGGTTGGGCACGGTGACATGGGTCATCGGGGTGGCGACGTTCTCCTGCAGCACAGCGGCCATCGACATGACCTTGGCGGTGGAGCCCGGCTCGTAGGCGTCCTGGAGGGCCGCGTTGCCCAGGGCCGCCGGACTGGCCTTGGAAAGGTCATTGGGGTCGAAGCCGGGCGCGTTCGCCAGGGCGAGGATCTGGCCGGTGCGTGCGTCCTGCACCACCACATACCCGCGGTCCGCCTTGGACTTCTGCACCTGCTCGGCGATGGCGTTCTGGGCGGCCCACTGGATGTCGCGGTCGATGGTCAGCTCGATGTCGGAACCGGCCACGGCGGGCGTCTCGGCGGAGCCCGCGGTCGGCACGAGACGGCCGCCGGACTGGGCGTAGCGGATCTTGCCGTCCTTGCCGGCCAGCTGCTTGTTCAGCTGCTGCTCGATGCCGCCGCCGCCCTGGCCGTCGGCGTTGACCCAGCCCAGCGTCCCGGCGGCGAGGTCGCCGTTCGGGTAGACGCGCTTGCTGGTGGGGACCGCGAGGACGCCGGCGAGGACGCTGAACGTGCCGGGCTCGGCCTTGGCTGCGAGCGTGCTCTTCAGGTCCTTGATCTGGTTCCAGACCTGGGGGGTGCGGCGCTGGGCCAGCAGGACGTAGCGGGTGTGCGGGGTCTTGAGTTTCCGGGTGAGCGCGGCGGCGTCCTGGCCGAGGATCGGTGCGAGAAGCGCGGCGGCCTGCTCCGGGGCGTCGGGCGTCTTGGTGGACTGCGGCGTGAACATCGTGGGGTCGGCCGTGATGTCGTACGCGTCCACGCTGGTCGCCAGTTCGAC
The DNA here is from genome assembly GCF_001866645.1 of Streptomyces colonosanans. Classification (GTDB taxonomy): domain Bacteria; phylum Actinomycetota; class Actinomycetes; order Streptomycetales; family Streptomycetaceae; genus Streptomyces; species Streptomyces colonosanans. The sequence continues at coordinate 95,031 of NZ_MLYP01000017.1, read as the reverse complement.
GCCGCTGCGGTCCGTGATCTTGCCGCGTACGGCGGCCAGGGTGTGGCCGACGTACCGGTTCTGGTCCGCCTTGGCGGCGTACGCGCTCGCGTCCACGGCCTGCACCTGGAGCAGACGTCCGACGAACGTGAGCAGCACCAGGGTCAGGGCGAGGCCGACCAGGCGCAGCCGGGGACGGGCACTACCGAGCCGGATGGTGCGCCGGGCGGCGCCGCGGGCCGGGACCGGGCGGCGCGCGGGGCGGGCGCCGGGGCCCGGACGGCGCCGGGCGTCGGGGCGCACGGGCCGGGCCGGGCCGGGCACGCGGCGGCGCGGCGGTTCCCTGTCGGACACTTCCGTCACCTGCCGGGACTCGGGGTGGGGGATGCGGGCGGAGTGGACGGCGGGGCCGTGGAGCCGGTCGCCGAGGGCGTACCCGGCGTGTGCGTCGGTGACGGTGACGCCGTCGGGCTCGGGTACGGGCTGGGCATCTCGGGCGGACGTAGCGCCGCGGGGCTCGCCGGGGGCTGCGTGGCGGCCCCGGGGACGCCCTTGACGGTGCCGTCGGAGTCGAGGAAGGCCGGGTCACCGCCGGGGACCATGCCCAGTTCGCGGGCGCGGCGCTGGAGGGCGTCCGGGGCCGAGTAGGCGTCGACGTCCCGCTGGAGGGCCTGCTCCTCGTCGGTGAGGCCCTTGGTCCCCTTCTGCAGATCAGCGAGCCTGAACGCCCCTTCACTGAGCGCGGAGTTCAGCATCAGGAGCCCGATGAGGCCGCCACCGAGCAGGAGGACGACCAGCAGGACGAAGGGGGTGCGGGCGGCGCCGCCGCCTCCCGCCGGAATGAGCTGCGCAAGCCGGGCGGCACGCCCCCTGAGTTCGGGTTTCCTACTCACACACCCTCCCCCTCAGGCTGCCTGTTCCGGTAACGGGACACGGAAGCCGGGCCGGCGAGGGCGGACAGCTGCTTCGGGCGGGTCGGGGTGGGTGTCCCGGGCCGGGGCGGACACCCCTCGACGGCCGGTGCGCCCCCGTGCGCCTGCAGTCCGCTGCTCACTCTCCCACCCCTTTCGCCCGGCTCACTCGACGTCCTCGCGGATGCGCTCGGCGCCCCGCAAGCGGGCCGGAGCCGCTCGGCGGTTCTCGGCGACCTCCTCCTCGGTGGGAAGTTCGGCACCGCGGGTGAGGAGCTTGAGCCGGGGCTGGTAGCGCTCGGGTACGACGGGCAGTTCGGGCGGCGCGGTGGAGGCGGCGCCGGCCGCGAACACGTGCTTGACCAGACGATCTTCGAGCGAGTGATAGGACAGGACGGCGATCCGGCCGCCGACCGCGAGCGCCTTCACGGCCGCGGGGATCGCCCTCTCCAGGACGGCGAGTTCGCCGTTGACCTCGATCCGCAGCGCCTGGAACGTACGCTTGGCCGGGTTGCCGCCGGTCCGCTTGGCCGCCTGCGGCAGCGCGTTCCGGATCAGCTCCACGAGCCGCGCACTGTTCGTGAACGGCTCCTTCTCGCGCTCGCGCACGATCGCGGACACGATCCGCTTGGCCTGCTTCTCCTCGCCGTACGCCCGCAGGATCCGCACGAGTTCGCCCGCCGGGTAGGTGTTGAGGACCTCGGCGGCGCTGACGCCGGCCGTCTGGTCCATGCGCATGTCGAGCGGGGCGTCCTGCGCGTAGGCGAAACCACGCCCCGCCTCGTCGAGTTGCATCGAGGAGACACCGAGGTCGAACAGCACACCCTGGACGTGCGGAAGACCCAGCCGGTCGAGCACGTCGGGGAGTTCGTCGTAGACGGCGTGCACCAGAGTGGCACGCTCGCCGAACGGGGCGAGCCGCTCCCCGGACAGGCGCAGCGCCTCCTTGTCGCGGTCGAGCCCCACGAGGCGGACCTCGGGGAACCGCGTCAGCAGGGCCTCGCTGTGGCCGCCGAGCCCCAGGGTGCAGTCGACCACGACAGCCTCCGGCCCGGCGAGGGCCGGGGCCAGCATGTCCAGGCACTGCTGGAGCATGACCGGCACGTGTCGACTCTGACTCAAGGGGGCCTCTCAGATCCTGCGCGACGGCACGCACTGCCGGGTCCCCACCCGCTCGTGAAGGGGAGGCCTGCCGGCGCCGGAAGCGTCAGCCGACCAGGAGCGGGAGGAGGCCGAGCCGTACGTACGCGCCGCGCACGCGGGGAGAAACCGGCACACTGCCGGGATCTTCGGGGTGAACTGTCCGCAGGGAGAGCGTCTCGCCTCCCGCTTCGCGTCACTTTAGTCCACCCTGTCTTCCGGTCAATCAACCGGCCTGCGCGTCGCGCACCCCGCCCGCAGCGGCAGCGTGATCCGGAAGGATTCACCCACCTGGCGGGACTTCACCGTCCGTGTGGGCTACGTCACAACAAGCCGAGGTGGTGTTCTTTGTCCGATGTCACAGCAGGCCCGAATCGCCCGCGACCACTACCGTCATGGGTATGACGACTTCCGCATCCGTCCCCGCCGGCCATGAGGGCGCCATAGTCGGCACCGTCACCGACCGCCTTGTGGAGGCCAACCAGCACTACGCCGCCGCGTTCACCGACCCGGGGATGGACGCCCGCCCCGTCCTCCGCGTCGCCGTCGTGGCCTGTATGGATGCCCGGCTGGACCTGCACGCCGCACTCGGCCTGGAGCTGGGCGACTGCCACACCATCCGCAACGCGGGCGGAGTCGTCACCGACGACGTGATCCGCTCCCTGACCGTCAGCCAGCGGGCGCTCGGCACCCGCAGCGTCGTCCTCATCCATCACACCGGATGCGGCCTGGAGTCCCTGACCGAGGAATTCCGGCACGAACTGGAGATGGAGGTCGGCCAGCGGCCCCCGTGGGCGGTCGAGGCGTTCCGCGACGTGGACCAGGACGTGCGGCAGTCGATGCAGCGCGTACGCACCTCCCCGTTCCTGCTGCACACCGACGACGTACGCGGCTTCGTCTTCGATGTGAAGACGGGCCTGCTGCGGGAGATCGATCCCGCGTAACGACGCGTTCCGGCATCGCACCCCGTCGCCTCGCCCCATCGGACGCCGAACGCTCCTTCGGGCGAACCCCCTGACACCGGCATGCTGAAAAGATCGTAAGGCCGACATATCGCGGCCAGTTGTCCACAGGCGAGTGACACGAACCAGTAACGCAACAAGAATGCGGGTGTAGCGTCACGCGGAACTCTCTCCGCGTGGTGTCCGCGTTTCGGGGTGGGCCGGTCCGCATCGCAGAGCGTCGGCCCGGAGAAAGAACGGGCCGAGGAGGGCCGGGTGACGACCTATGACGATCGTGCGAGCCTTACTGATCTGACCGCCACTGTGGAGCGCGTCCGCAGCTCCGTGGAAGGAGTGATCGAGGGCAAGCCCGAGGTCGTACGGCTTTCGCTGACCGTGCTGCTCGCCGAGGGCCATCTTCTGATCGAGGATGTACCCGGCGTCGGCAAGACCATGCTCGCCAAGGCGCTGGCACGCTCCATCGACTGCTCGGTGCGGCGCATCCAGTTCACGCCCGACCTGCTGCCCTCGGACATCACGGGCGTCTCCATCTGGGACCAGCAGCGCCGGGACTTCGAGTTCAAGCCGGGCGCGATCTTCGCCCAGATCGTGATCGGCGACGAGATCAACCGCGCCTCCCCCAAGACTCAGTCCGCGCTCCTGGAGTCGATGGAGGAGCGGCAGGTGACCATCGACGGCCATGCGTACGAACTGCCCAGCCCCTTCATGGTGGTGGCCACCCAGAATCCCGTGGAGATGGAGGGCACCTACCCGCTGCCCGAGGCTCAGCGCGACCGCTTCATGGCCCGCGTCTCCATCGGCTACCCCAGCCCGGACGCGGAGCTGCAGATGCTCGACGTCCACGGCGGGGTCAATCCCCTGGACGACCTCCAGCCGGTGGCACACGCGCACGAGATCGTGAAGCTGGTCGAGGCCGTTCGGGGCGTCCATGTCGCGGAGACGGTCCGGCGCTACGCGGTGGACCTGGTCGCCGCCACGCGCACGCACCCCGACCTCAGACTCGGCGCCTCGCCGCGCGCCACCCTGCACCTGTTGCGCGCGGCGAAGGCCTCCGCCGCCCTCAGCGGCCGCGAATACGCGCTACCGGACGATGTGCAGGCCCTCGCCGTGGCGGTCCTGGCCCACCGCCTGCTGCCCACCGCGCAGGCCCAGCTCAACCGTCGTACGGCGGAGCAGGTCGTCCAGGAGATCCTCCAGCAGACCCCGGTGCCCCAGCAGCAGGCCGGCCTCACAACGGGCCGGGGCTACGGCCAGCAGCCTCCCCGGAGGCTGTGATGACGCACGGGGGCACGGCCCACACCGGCCGGGAGGACCGGGGCGGTCTGCGGACCACGCTCGCCGGGCTGACCACGCGTGGGCGTTCCTTCCTGGCCGCCGGTATCGCGGCCGCGATCTGCGCCTACGTCCTCGGCCAGGGCGATCTGCTCCGGGTCGGGCTCCTGCTGGCGGCGCTGCCCCTGGTCTGCGCCGCCGTGCTGCACCGCACGCGCTACCGGGTCGCGGGCAGCCGCCGGCTGTCCCCCTCCCGTGTGCCCGCCGGCTCCGAGGCCCGCGTCCATCTGCGGATGGAGAACGTCTCGCGGCTGTCCACCGGGCTGCTGATGCTCCAGGACCGGGTGCCCTACGTCCTCGGGCCGCGCCCCCGGTTCGTCCTGGACCGGGTGGAGGCAGGCGGCCGGCGCGAGGTGTCGTACCGCGTGCGCTCGGACCTGCGCGGCCGCTATCCGCTGGGCCCGCTGCAGCTGCGTCTGACCGACCCCTTCGGGATGTGCGAGCTGACCCGCTCCTTCTCCGCGTACGACACCCTGACGGTCATCCCCCGTGTGGAGCCGCTTCCGCCGGTGCGGCTCACGGGTGAGGCGAAGGGATACGGCGACGGGCGGCAGCGTTCGCTGGCGCTGGCGGGCGAGGACGACGTCATCCCGCGCGGGTACCGCCATGGCGACGACCTGCGCCGGGTGCACTGGCGCTCCACCGCGCGCTATGGCGAGCTGATGGTGCGCCGCGAGGAGCAGCCGCAGCGCGCCCGGTGCACGGTGCTGCTCGACACCCGGGGCATCGCCTTCCAGGGCGCGGGCCCGGACTCCGCCTTCGAGTGGGCGGTGGCGGGCGTGGCATCCACGCTGGTGCACATGCTCGAACGGGGCTTCTCCGTAAGGCTGCTGACCGACACGGGCAGCTCGGTGCCCGGCGAGGGCGCGGAGGGGTTCGCGGGCGCAAGCCAGGAGTCCGCGGACGCAGCCGGGCTGATGATGGACACGCTCGCCGTGATCGACCACTCGGAGGGTATGGGCCTGTCACGGGCGTACGAGGTGCTGCGCGGCGGCAACGAGGGACTGCTGGTGGCCTTCTTCGGCGATCTCGACGAGGAGCAGGCCGCGCTGGCCGCGAAGATGAGCAGACGCAGCGGCGGTGCGCTCGCCTTCCTGCTGGACAGCGACACCTGGGGACGTGAACCTGCTGATGTCCCGGGCTCTCCCGATCAGAGCGAGGAGCGGCTGCGGACGCTGCGCGAGGCGGGCTGGACCGCACTCCTGGTGCCCCGGGGGGTCTCGCTGACGGAGCTGTGGCGCGAGGCGGACCGACAGCGCACGGGTGTGGGCGCCGTGAGCGGTGCGGAGGGACCGTCATGAGCGGGCGGGCCCGGCTGTCGCTGCGTGCCGCGGCGGCGACACTGATGACGTCGTGCGCCCTGCTGCCGCTGGTGTCCCCGGCGACCTGGATCTTCCAGGCGGCCTTCCTGGTGGCGGTGCAGACCGGTGTGGGCGCGCTGACCCGGCGGGTCCCGCTGGCCCGTTCCCTGACGATCGCCTGCCAGGCGGTGGTCAGCCTGCTGCTGCTCACGCTGATCTTCGCCCGTGAGCAGGCATTCGCCGGGTTCATCCCCGGACCCGACGCCGTCAAGCACTTGGGGCTGCTGCTGCAGTCGGGCACGGACGACGTCGGACGGTATGCGACCCCGGCACCGCTGTCCCCGGGGATCCGGCTGATGATGGTCGGCGGGGTCGTGGTGATCGGCCTCGTGGTGGACGCGCTGGCGGTGACGTTCCGCGCGGCGGCCCCGGCCGGACTCCCGCTGCTGGCACTGTACTCGGTGGCCGCGGGCCTCTCCGGCGGCGGCGCCGGCTGGCTGTGGTTCCTCGTCGCCGCGGGTGGCTATCTGCTGCTGCTCCTGGCCGAGGGACGCGATCGGCTCTCCCAATGGGGGCGCGTCTTCAGCGGTGCTCCCCGCGCCCAGAGCGCCGCCTCCGACGGCGCCGTCGCCCCCGTCCGCACCGGTCGGCGCATCAGCGCGGTCGCACTGGGCATCGCCCTGATGGTGCCGCTCGCCCTGCCCTCACTCCAGGGTGGCCTGCTGAAGGGCTCCGGGACCGGCGTCGGCTCGGGCCCGGGCGACGGCGGCACGATCTCCGCGGTCAATCCCCTGGTGTCCCTGCGCGACAGCCTCAATGTGGACGAGGACCGCCAGGTCATGGCCTACCGCACCACCACCGACAACACCCAGGGCATGTACCTGCGGATCGTCGCCCTGGACGACTTCGACGGCATTACCTGGAAGCCTGCCCAGCGGCATATCACCGGCGTGCCGGACACACTCCCCGCCCCCAGCGGCCTCGCGAGCAGCGTACGGCGGACCGAGATCGCGACGAGGATCTCCGCGGCGGACTGGTTTGCGCAGGACTGGCTGCCGATGCCGTACCCCGCGACGCAGGTGAAGGTCGAGGGCCGCTGGCGGTACGAGCCGGTGGGCCGCACGCTGGTGGGTGACCACGGGCAGAACACGCGAGGCGCGCAGTACGAGGTCAAGAGCCTGGTCGTGCAGCCCACCGCGGAGCAGCTGGCCACGGCACCGGAGCCGCCGGCCTCGCTGAAGCGCGAGTTCACGACGGTGCCGGCATCCCTGCCGGCGGTGGTCGCCGAGACGGCCCGCAAGATCACCGCGGGGGCGTCGAACCACTACGAGGCGGCGGTCAAGCTCCAGGACTACTTCGCCATGGACGGCGGGTTCACCTACAGCACCCAGGTGAAGGTCGGCACCGGGCGCAGGGCGATCGCGCAGTTCCTGAAGGACAAGCAGGGATTCTGCGAGCACTTCTCCTTCGCGATGGCCGCGATGGCACGGACGCTGGGGATTCCGGCACGGGTGGCGGTGGGCTTCACCCCGGGTTCTCCACAGGCGGACGGTTCCATGTCGGTGGGGCTGCGAGACGCGCACGCTTGGCCGGAGCTGTACTTCGAGGGCGTGGGCTGGACCCGCTTCGAGCCGACCCCGAACCGGGGCTCGAGGCCGGACTACACGCAGTCGTACACGCCGGGGGGGCGGGAGCCGGACGTGCCGAGGCCGACAGGGTCGTCGTCCGCGGTGCCCTCCGCCGCTCCGTCGGCGAGCGAGAGCTGCTCGGTCCAGATGAAGCGGGAGCAGGCGTGCGGTCCCGCCGTGCCGTCGGCCTCGAACGGCTCGTCCGGCAGCGGTCTGCGCTGGTACGAGGTCCTGGCGTGGACCCTGCTGGGGCTGGTCCTGCTGGCGATGCCGCTGACGCCCATGCTGTGGCGGCTCAGGCGCCGGTCGGTGCGGCTGGCCTCCGCCCGGCACGCACCGTCCGTCCTTCCGCCGGGCCGCGCCCGCCGCGCCGATGGCGCCGTCGGCGGGCCGGACCCGGGTGCCACCGGGACGTCGTCCGCCCAGCTGGGAGAGGCGGCCGTCGGGCACACCCTCGCGGTGTGGCGCGAGCTGACGGACACAGCATGGGATTACGGCATCGTGCCGGACGACGCGCTGACCCCTCGGAAGGCCGCCGAGCGGATCGTGCGGCTCGGACGGCTGGACGCGTCGGCGGCCGAGGCCGTGCACCGGGTGGCCGGCGCCGTCGAGCAGGTGCTCTTCGCCCCGCAGCCGCGCGTCCGGCCCGGACTGGCCGAGGACGTACGCAGGGTGCGGGCCGGGCTGCGGGCCGTGGGTGACCGGCGGACCCGGGTGCGGGCGGTCCTGGCGCCGCGCTCGGCCGTGCGGGCCCTGTGGGCCGTCGCCGACCGCTGGGCGGATCGCAGGGCCCGTTGGGCGGTGCGCTGGGCGGCCCTGGTACGGCGTCCCTCCGGACAGCAGAGCGGCTGAGCACGGCATCGCCCGCCCTGGTCGTCCAGGGCGGGCGGTGCGCTTCCGGCCGACGGGGAGTGCGGCGCCGGCTCGCCACCGACGGCCGCTGCGGGGCTCTGCGGACGGATGGCCGCGGGCGCCGGCCCGCCCAGACATGAACGACGTCAGGGAGCGACCGCCTCACTGGTGGTCGCCCCCTGAGGGTCTTCGGCTTGTGCCCGGGGCTAGTGGCCCTGTTCGTCCCGGCGTCGCTGCCAGCGCTGTTCGATGCGGTCCATCATGGAGCGTCGCTGCCGGACCTGCCTGCGGGCGCCTGGCGCCCCCTGCTCACCTGGCTTGGGCGCCTTGCGCCAACCGGTCACGGCGAGTACGGCACAGCCCAGCATGACCAGGAACCCGACCACGCTGATCCAGATCTGCTGCGCGACCATTCCGGCCATGAGGAGCGCGATACCCACCAGGAAGCCCACGACCGCCTGGTAGACCCGTCGCCGGGTGTACGTGCGCAGCCCGCTTCCCTCAAGCGCTGTCGCGAACTTGGGATCTTCGGCGTACAGCGCTCGCTCCATCTGCTCGAGCATTCGCTGCTCGTGCTCCGAGAGCGGCACGGAGTCCTCCTCATCGTGCAGTCGCCGGGGCGACCGGGGGGTCCCCTTCAGGATAGGCAGGGATTCGCCCCCTTGAAACCCGCCCCTCTACGCCAATTGGCCAACCCGAACCCGCCATGCACGTCCCGGCTCGCTGAGGCTTCCATTCCCCGGCGTCCGGCCCGTCATGCCGGGCGGTGTCTCTCGATCATACGGCCCACAGCGCCCGATCGGGGGGCCTGTGGTGTACACCATCTGCCGTCAAGCCGCTGATCAGCGGCGCGTCTCGGGCGACGGCTCAAGCCCCGGCCGTCCCCTGCGTCTCACCGAGGACATGGAGCTGCGTGGCCACGGAATGGAACGCGGGGTTCTCGGCCGCCGCGGCCTCCAACTTGAGCAGCGCCTCCAGGGCACCGGGCTCGGTGTCCACCAGTACGCCGGGCACGAGGTCGGCGAAGACCCGGACCCCGTGTACCGCGCCGACACCCAGACCGGCGTCCTCGACGAGCGCGGTGAGCTGCTCGGCGGTGAAGCGGTGCGGCACGGGGTCGCCCTCGCCCCAGCGGCCGTCCGGGTCCTCCAGCGCCTGCTTGGCCTCCTTGAAGTGCCCGGCCAGGGCCCGCGCGAGCACGGCGCCGCCGAGACCGGCGGCGAGCAGGCTGAGGACGCCGCCGGGGCGCAGCGCGGCCACCACGTTGCGGACGCCCTCGGCCGGATCGTCCACGTACTCCAGGACGCCATGGCACAGCACCACGTCGTAGCTGCCGCGCTCGACCACGTCGAAGAGGCCGTGGGCGTCGCCCTGGACGCCCCGCACCCGGTCGGCGACGCCGGCCTCGGCGGCCCGGCGCTCCAGTGCGAACAGTGCGTTCGGGCTGGGGTCGACGACGGTGACCTGGTGACCGAGGCGAGCGGCCGGTACCGCGAAGTTGCCGCTTCCGCCACCGGTGTCGAGGACGTCCAGCGCGGCCCGCCCCGTGGCCTTGACGCGGCGGTCGAGGGCGTCCTTGAGGACCTCCCAGACCACGGCGGTACGGAGAGAGGCGCGGGGGCGCATCGGGTCCGACACGGCAGTTGACTCCTCGGCGCGGCACCGCCTGGTGTACGGCGGAGCGATCGGACGGCCTTCCGATCCCCGGTACCAGGGCGAAAGGCTTCAGGCGACTCCACCCTATTGCCTCCGGTGCCCTGCTCAGAGCCCCGACCCTCACCACTTGGCGGCCCGGCCCCACCCCGCCTCGGACGGCGTCCGGCAGGCCCCCGCTCACCCCGCGTCCGGCATCTCCCTCCCCCCTTCCCGCCTCGACTGCGGCAGGACCGGCTGGAGTACCAGCATCCGCTCGACCAGGCGCAGGAACATCGCCACGTCCCGGATCAGGTCGTCCGCGTCGCGGGTGCTCGCCGCACCCTGGATGCCGGCCTCGGCGCGGGCGCGGCGAGGGGCGCCGGAGGCGAACAGCGCGCTCCACTCGGTGAGCTCGGGTGCGATCTCGGGGAGCACCTCCCAGGCGCTCCTGATCCTGGCGCGGCGCCGCGCTGTGGGCTCCGGGCGCCCACGCGCGGCGAGCACAGCGGCTGCCGTGCGCAGGGCCGCCAGATGGGCCGTCGCATACCGCTCGTTGGGCGTTTCGAGGACGGCGGCCTCATCGAGCCCGGCGCGGGCCTGGGCGAGCAGGTCGAGCGCGGCGGGCGGGGCCGTGGCCCGGCGCAGCACGGGGTGCAGATCGCTCGCGGAGCCGGTCAGTGAGGGGGCAGGGCCGGGGCCGCGGCGCCGGCTTGCGGCGGCTGCGTGGTGGCTGGCCATGACGAACCTCCTGTCGTCTGTGTGACGGCGCTGTGGCCGTATGCGCCCATCGTGGGGTATGGCACTGACAATCCGTTCCGACCTGGGCTTTTGCTTCGCTCAAGGATTCGGGTGCAGCGGGCGGCCGCGGCGCGGCTGCGGATCGACGCCGCCCTGACGGCCGCGGGACTCGACCTGGACGCGCTGCCCAAGGGGCCCCGCACCGCCGTACGGGACCTGGAGCGCCTGGAGGCGCTACGGCTGTCCGTGGCCCTGGCCCTGATCGGCCGTCCGCGCCTGCTGGCCGTCGACGACACCGATCTCAAGCTCTCCGCCGCCGAACGGACGCAGGCCTGGGCTCTGTTGAGGTCGCTCACCGAGGCCGGGACCACGGTTCTCGCGGTGTGCGGCGAGGCCCCCGAGGGCGCGGTCGTGGTGTCCACGACGCCGGGCAGCGGCACCGAGGGCGGGAGCGGGAGCCCGCCGGACGCCCGGCGCGACAAGCGGGACACGCGCGAGGAGCCCACCCCCGGCAAGCCGTCCGAGGACGGCGCGGACGACAACGGCACGGACGAGGACAAGGAGACGGCGGATGCGCACGCCGAGGCTGGCCGCGCTTGAATTCAGGCGGTTCAGCAGGGGGAGGCTGCCACGTGCGGCGCTGGTCGCGCTCCTGCTGCTGCCGTTGCTGTACGGCGCCCTGTACCTGTGGTCGTTCTGGGACCCCTACAGCCGGCTCGACCGCATCCCCGTGGCGCTCGTCAACGACGACAAGGGAGCGGCGGTCGGCGACCGGCGGATCGCCGTGGGAGACGACATCGTCAAGGGGCTGCGCGACAGCGACACCTTCGAGTGGCACGAGGTGAGCGCCGCAGAGGCCGGGAAGGGCGTCGAGGACGGCACGTACTGGTGACGGCGTGCTTCGCGGCGCTGGTCCAGTGGCTGAACGCGCGCTTCGGAGCAGCGGGCCGGATTCTGGTGCTCGCCCTGCTGATGCTCCAGCTGACGTCCGCGGGCGGCACGTACCCCGTGCAGACCAGTCCGGGCTTCTTCAACGCGATCCACCCCTACCTGCCGATGAGTTACGTCGTCGAGGCCCTCAGGAGGCTGATCACCGGCGGCGGTCTGGGACCGGTGTGGCAGGCGTGCGCCGTGCTGGCGGCGTTCACCGTGGGCGCCCTCGCGCTCACCGCCTTCCCGGCCCGCCGCAAGCAGGTGTGGACCCTCGACCGGCTGCACCCGGAGCTGAGCCTGTGACGACCGGTACCGGACCCATGCCCTCCGATGCGGCCTTTCCTGTGACAATCAAGGCCGCGACTCCGCTCCACCGGCTGCAGCCGGTGGTCCCCTCGCTAGGAGACTGATGGAACGCAGCAGCGCCGCCGCGTCAGGCGGCTCGACGAACCGTCGCGAGGCGACCCGGCAGAAGCTCTACGAAGCGGCCGTCACCCTCATCGCGGAGCAGGGGTTCTCCGCGACCACCGTCGACGAGATCGCCGAGCGGGCCGGCGTCGCGAAGGGCACCGTCTACTACAACTTCGCGAGCAAGTCCGTCCTCTTCGAGGAGCTCCTGCGGCACGGCGTGGGACTTCTCACCGCCTCGCTCCGGGAGGCGGCCGAGAACACCGACCTGGCCGGCGGCACCAAGGTGGACGCCTTGGACGCGATGATCCGTGCGGGGCTCGGCTTCATCGCCCGCTACCCGGCCTTCACCCAGCTGTATGTGGCCGAGCTGTGGCGCACCAACCGGGCCTGGCAGTCCACACTCATGGTGGTCCGGCAGCAGGTCGTCGCGGTCATCGAGGGCGTGCTGCGCGAGGGCGTGGCGAACGGCGAACTCAGTGACGAGATCGACGTCCCACTGACGGCGGCCGCATTGGTCGGCATGGTCCTGGTGGCGGCCCTGGACTGGCAGTCGTTCCAGCCGGAGCGCTCCCTGGACGACGTCCACGCGTCACTGTCACGGCTGCTCCAGGGGCGCGTGAGCGGCAGCCGGTAGCGATTCGGCGTACAAAGCGCCGGTCCGGGGCTCCGCGACTGTGCGGGCCGCCTCGAACCGGCGCTCCGTCGTGCCCCCCGCCGGACCCCTGTTGGGTCGTTCCCCGGGTCCGTCCCCGCGCTTCCCCGAGCGCGGACCGGGGGGAGGTGCGGCCAGGGGCGGGCACCGTTCCGCCGCCCCGTGTCGGCGGTGCCGGAGCCGCGCCCCTCTTCCGTGGCTCCACTCTCTCGTTCGCGCAGGTCGGGTCCCATCCGCACAGGTACTCATCTCACCGACTAGGTACGGATACTCAGTCCTGCGCACTCGCCACCAGAACATCCGGGTGCCGACGGGTCACGACCATGATCGTTCCGGCACTCCACCGCTCGCGCGGCGGGGAGGGTCCGGCGACTGCGGGAAGGCCTCGGTCACAGGCCTGCGGCCGGTTTGTCAGCGGTGGCCGATAAAGTCCCTGGCATGGCACGGATTGCGGTGATCGGCGCCGGGATGGGCGCGATGGCGGCTGCCGCCCGGCTGGCCGTCGCGGGCCACCGGGTGGTGGTGTACGAGCGTACGCAGACGTACGGCGGTGCGCTGCGCCGCTTTACGCGCGATGGCTTCTCCTTCGACACGGGGCCGGGTCTGCTGCCGCTGCCCGCGGTCTACCGCGATCTGTTCGTCAAGACGGGCCGGGAACCGCTGGAGGACTGCGTCGAGCTGGTCCAGACGGACCCCTCCGCGCGGCATGTCTTCGCGGACGGCACGGAGGTCTCGCTGCCGAACGCGTCGCGCGGGGGCGTCGTGGCGGCGCTGGACGCGGCGCTCGGCGGCGGCTCGGGCAAGCGCTGGGGCGACTTCCTGGTGCGGGCGCGCGAGGCCTGGGACCGCACACGCCGGCCGCTCCTGGAGGAGCCGCTGTGGCCCAACTGGCAGGTGCTGGCCGAGCGTGAGCCGTACCCGGCGGTGCCGCACCGCACGCTGCTGCGCACCCGGCGGGCCGGCACGCTCGCCGAGGTCGGCGCCTGGGAGCTGCGCGACCCCCGGCTCGTGGCCCTCCTGGAGAGCCACGCCCTGGCGTATGGCCTGGATCCCCGCTCCACTCCGGCGAGCGCGGCCGTCCTTCCGTACATGGAGCACGCCTTCGGTACCTGGTACGTGCGCGGCGGGATGCGGGAACTGGCGCGCGTCGTGTACGAGCGGTGCCTGGCCCGCAAGGTGGAGTTCGTGTTCGGCGCGGAGGTCACCGGGATCGTCGAGAAGGACGGCCGGGCGGCGGGAGTGGAGCTGGCCGGCGGCACCGCCCGGGCTTCCTGCTCCGGGGGAAGCCCGGTGGTGGAGGCGGACCATGTGCTGGCGGGCGTGGATCCCGTACGGCTGAACCGCCTGACGAAGCATCTGCTCCAGGACGCCGGCGACCTACGGCCGGATCTGCTGTCGCCGCGGCCGGGGCGCTTCACCGTGCTGCTGGCGCTGCGCGGCCGGCGTGAGGCGGGTGCCGCGCATCGCACGGTCGTGCACGCTCCCGACCGCACGGCGGAACTGGATTTCGTGGCCTTCCTCGCGAAGGAACCGGCGAAGCCCACGGTGACCGTGCTGCGGCCGGACGACCCCGACCTGCGTCCGGACGACGAGCACGAGGCTGTGGTCCTGTCCGCCGCGGCACCGACGGGCGTCGACTGGACCCTTGCCGACACGGCCGAGCGCTTCGCCGACCTCATGGTCAGCGCTGCCGAAAGCGCGGTCCCCGGACTGCCGGACCGGCTCATATGGCGTCAGGTGCGCACCCCGCACCACACCGCGGAGGAAACGGGCGCCGACGGCGGAGCGGTGCCGCATCCCGCACTCGCCGGCGGTGGCGGCCGCGGTCTGCTTCCGGCCAACTCCAGCCGTCTGCCCGGCCTGTATCTGGTCGGCGGCTGGTCCCACCCCGGTGGCGGCCTCCCTCACGCCGGCATGTCCGGCGCGCTGGTGGCCGGACTCATCGTGGAGGGGCCGGACTTCCGGGGCTCGCAGTGAGGGACCCGGCCGCTCAGTAGCGGTACTGCTCGTCGTAGCCGTTTCCGTGCGCCGTGCCGTTGCCCTGGTACGGGTACGGCTGCTCCGCCGGGGGTTCGCCGCCGAGCGCGCCGTCGGTGGTGCGCTGTTGGGGAACCCAGACGCCGCCGGGCGGGGTCTCCGCGTAGCCTCCGGCGGCGTACTGGTCCTGGCCGTAGGCCTGTTGCCCGTACTGCTGCCCGCCGCCGTGCGCGGTGTCGTAGGAGCCGCCACCGTAGGTCTGCGTGCCGGCGTACGGGTCGGAATAGCCGTCGTAGCCGTACTGCTGCTGCCCGTGCCCGGAGTAGCCGTCGTACGTGTAGCCCTGTTGCTGGTCCCGCGCCTGGCCGGCGGCGGCGTAGGACGGGTCGTTCCCTTCGGGGTTCGCCGCGTTGGTGTAGACGCCGTAGGAACCGGTGTCCTCGGGAAGAGGCTGCGGGTCGTAGACGGCGGTCGACTCGGCCGAGGCCTTGGTGGGACGCGGGCCCGAGAAGACGTCGTCGTGGTCGTCGTAGCCGTCCTGCCCGCGGTACGTTCCGGCAGCGGCCGACTCCTCGGCGAAGGCCTCCGGTGCGGGATCCTGCGGTGTCGCCTCGCCCCGGCGGCGCCTACTGCCGCCACCGCCCTCGTGGTGTCGGTTGACCGTCCAGCCGGACGCGAAACCGCGCCGGAAGGACAGGGTCACATAGGTCTGCCCGACCGCGAACGCGGCCGCGCCCAGCCCGATGACCACCACGGAGGGGATCAGAACGCCGAGCACGACGCCCAGGAAGCCGGTGAACGCGAGCAGCCGCCAGCGCAGGCGTGCCTTGTGCTGCAGCAGCACCTCGCCGAGCAGCCACAGCGCGACGATGCCAAATGCAATGTAGAGGGCCGTCCAGCCCATGTACGCCCCTCTCCCGGTGGCCGCCACGCAGCGCGTCGTACGCCGGTGCGGCGTCTAGGCCTGCTGTGAGTGATGCAGACCCAGACTGTCGTAGATTTCCAGCGTCGCCGTGGAGTTGTTGAGCGTGATGAAGTGCAGTCCGGGGACTCCCTCGGCCAGCAGCCTCGCGCAGAACTCGGTGGCGAACTCGATGCCAATGGAGCGTACCGCCGCCGCGTCGTCCTTCGCTGCGAGGATCCGTTCTTTCAGAGCGGCCGGGATGGCCGCGTTGCTGAGCTGCGGCAGCCGCTCCAGCATCCGCACGCTGGTGACGGGCATGACCTCGGGGATGATCGGGGTCACACAGCCCGCCGCGGCGACCCGGTCGCGCAGGCGCAGATAGGACTCCGGCTCGAAGAACATCTGCGTGATCGCGTAGTCGGCGCCGGCCCGGCACTTGTCGACGAAGTGCGCGACGTCGGTGTCCCAGTCACCGGAGCGCGGGTGCATCTCGGGGAAGGCGGCGACGCCGACGCAGAAGTCGCCCGACTCCTTGATGAGCCGGACGAGTTCGGCCGCGTAGGTCAGGCCCTTGGGATGCGGCACCCACTCACCCATGGGGTCGCCGGGCGGGTCGCCGCGGACGGCCAGCATGTTGCGGATCCCGGCGTCGGCGTACTGGCCGATGATGTTGCGCAGCTCCGCGAGGGAGTGGTCGACCGCGGTGAGGTGGGCGACCGGCGTGAGCGTCGTGTCGGCGACGATCTGCTCGGTCTCCTTGACCGTGCCCGCACGCGTGGAGCCGCCCGCGCCGTACGTCACGGAGACGAAGTCGGGGGCGACCGCCTCGACCCTCCTGAGCGCGCTCCACAGGTTCCGCTCCCCCTTGGGGGTCTTCGGCGCCGAGAACTCGAAGGAGTACGTCGTCTTGCCCGAGGCGAGCATGTCGCGCACCGTGCGCGCTCGATCAGTCCTGGTGGATGCGGTTCCGAGGGCCATAGTCGCAGGTTAACCAGGGGGAGGCGGTCCCCCAACCGGACGAAGATATTTCGTCCGAATTATCACCTCGTTGTCCATCTATCGGACACCACGGCAGCACCGGCTCACCGACGGAGTCCGGCCGGGGCGCGTCAGGGACACGCCTCATCGTGCGAGCCGTGTCACACCGCGCGCAGTCGCTTGGCGAACTCCGCCGCGGCCGCGCCCGGGTCGTCCGCCTCGGTGATCGCGCGTACGACGACCACACGGCGGGCACCGGCCTCCAGGACCTCGTCCAGGTTGCCGAGGTCGATACCGCCGATGGCGAACCAGGGGCGGTCGGTGCCGAGGGCGGCGGTGTGGCGGACCAGGCCGAGTCCCGGGGCCGGGCGGCCGGGCTTGGTGGGAGTGGGCCAGCAGGGGCCCGTGCAGAAGTAGTCCACGCCCTTCTGGACGGCGGCGGCGTCGGCCTCCGCCTCGGAGTGCGTGGAGCGGCCTATCAGGACGTCGTCGCCGAGGATGGTGCGGGCCGCGGGGACCGGGAGGTCGCCCTGGCCGAGATGCAGGACATCGGAGGCGGCGGCGTGGGCGACGTCCGCGCGGTCGTTCACCGCCAGCAGCTTGCCGTGGCGGGCACAGGCGTCGGCGAAGACCTGGAGGTGCTCCAGCTCCTCGGCGGCCTCCATGCCCTTGTCGCGCAGCTGGACGATGTCGACGCCGTCGGCGAGGACCGCGTCGAGGAACTCGGCGAGGTCGCCCTGGCGCCTGCGAGCGTCCGTGCACAGGTAGACGCGGGCGTCGGCAAGACGGGCGGTGTCGGGCACTGTGGTCCCCCGTTGTCGGTGGCGTACGGGCCGCGGCGGGCGCGGTCGGCCGGGGCCGTGGCCCATGGGCCACGGCCCGCACGCCGGACGGTCGTTCTCGGATCGGATCAGACAGCGAGCGCCTGCGCGCGGCGCTTGACCTCCGTACCGCGATTCTCGCTGAGGGCCTGGGCGGGGGTGCCGGGCAGGGTCGGGTCGGGGGTGAAGAGCCACTCCAGCATCTCTTCGACCGTGAAGCCGTCGTCCCTCAGGAGCGTCAGGGTGCCGGACAGGCCCTTGACGACCTTGTCCCCGTCGATGAAGGCGGCGGGGACGTGCAGCGCGCGGTTCTCACCACGGCGTACGGCGATGAGCTGACCCTCCTTGACCAGCTGCCGCACGCGGGTCACCTCGACATCGAGCGCTTCGGCGATGTCGGGGAGCGTGAGCCAGGCGGGGACGAGAGCGTCGATCTTTGTGTCAATCTCGGTCACGGGACAAGGGTGCCATCCCGGACTGACAGTCGGAAGCCGAGTGCCTCCGGTGGAGTGCCGGTTGCCTCCGGTCGTGGGCGTGTTCCGGCGGTACCGCGCACCCGCGGCAGAGTCTGCCAGCGATGGGCGGCGGCTACGCCGTCGCCTCCTTCAGGGGCCGGGAGGGGTCCGGCAGCAGTTCCGGGTCCATGATGGCACCCGCTTCGATCAGGCGGCGGCCCTGGGCCAGGTCCCTGGGGCGGCCCACCGCCAGGAGGGCCGTCAGACGGCCGGAGCGCAGCCAGCACACCGTCCAGGCCGCTCCCTCCGGATCACCGCGCCACACCATGGTGTCCGCGGAGGTGTGGTGACCCACGTACTGGACGAAGCGGCCGAACTGCTCCGACCAGAAGTACGGCACCGGGTCGTACACGGCCGCCGTCTCCCCGACGATGTTCGCGGCCACCGTGCGCGGGCCCTGGAGGGCGTTGTCCCAGTGATGGACCAGCAGGCGTTCCCCGTACCGCCCCGAGGGGAAGGACGCGCAGTCCCCGACCGCGTACACGTCCGGCACCGACGTGCGCAGACGCTCGTCCGCCAGCACCTCGCCGTGGACGCCGAGCGCGATGCCCGAACCGGCGAGCCACTCCGTGGCCGGACGCGCTCCGATGCCCACGACCACCGCGCCCGCGGGCACCCGCGAGCCGTCGTCGAGCACCACGGCCCCCGCCTCGATACGCTCCACACGCGCGTGGGTGCGCAGATCGGCCCCGCTGTTCGCGTACCAGGCCACCATCGGCGCGGCCACCTCCGGGGGCAGCGCCCCCGCGAGCGGCCGGTCCGCGGCCTCCACCACGGTCACCGCGCAGCCCGCCTCACGCGCGGCGGTGGCGAACTCGGCACCGATCCAGCCCGCGCCCACCACCACGATGTCGTGCTGCTGGGCGAGGACGGGCCGCAGCCGCTCCGCGTCGTCCAGCGTGCGCAGCAGGTGCACACCGGGGACGCCTTCCGCGCCCGGCAGCCGGATCGGCTCCGCTCCCGTCGCGAGGACCAGGACGTCGTACGGGACAGGGCCCTCGGCGGTGTCCAGCTCGTGGTCGCCGGGGCGCACCCCGAGCGCCTCGCAGCCCAGCTGGAGTTCGATGTCCAGGGATTCGAAGTCGACGTCGAAGGCGGACCCCTCGGCCTTGCCGAGCAGCACCGCCTTGGACAGCGGAGGCCTGTCGTACGGCTGGTGGGGCTCCGCGCCGATCAGCGTCACGCTGCCGGTGAACCCCTGTTCCCGCAGGGCGACCGCGGTCTGCACCCCGGCCATGCCCGCGCCCACGACGACGACGCGCCGTGCCGATCCGCCCTGTGCCTGCGTCTGCTCGCTCACCTGTATCACCTTAGACAACTGACAGTCCGTCAGTCAGCGGGCGTGCTGAGTGACCTGTTCCACCTTGGCCCGGGGGTCCACTACGGGGTCAAGGACCGGACCGTCGAGGGCTCCCTTACCCAGGCGGACCGCGCGGGCTAGGGTTGGCCACGGTACAAGCACTCGCGGGAGCCCGGACGCACCGGGCTGAGAGGGAGGCTGGGACGGCCTCCGACCGTACGAACCTGATCCGGGTCATGCCGGCGAAGGGAGGGGCTGGACGCCCATGTCGTCTTCACGTACATCAGACGTCCTCGTCGTGGGGGGCGGGATCATTGGCCTGGTCACGGCCTGGCGTGCCGCGCAACGCGGGTTCGCCACGGCTGTCGTGGAACCCATGCCGGGCGGCGGGGCGGCCGAGGTGGCCGCCGGGATGCTCGCCGCCGTCACCGAGCTGCACTACGGCGAGCAGACCCTGCTCGGCCTCAATCTGGCGTCCGCGCGCCGCTATCCGGACTTCGCCGCCGAGCTGACCGAGGCCACCGGCCAGGCCCTCGGCTACCGCAGGTGCGGCACGCTCGCCGTCGCGTTCGACGCCGACGACCGCGCCCAGCTGCGCGAACTGCACACCCTGCAGCAGCGGTCGGGCCTGGAGTCCCAGTGGCTGAACGGGCGCGAGTGCCGCCGTCTGGAGCCGATGCTCGCGCCGGGGGTGCGCGGGGGGCTCAGGGTCGACGGCGACCACCAGATCGATCCGCGCCGCCTCGCCGGGGCCCTGGTGACGGCCTGCGAGCGTGCCGGAGTGGTCTTCCACCGGGTGTGGGCCAAACGGCTGTCGGTGGTGCGGGAGCGGGCCGCCGGGGTGCGGACCGCAGACGGCACCGACCTTGCCGCAGGGCGGGTCGTCCTCGCCGCGGGCAGCCTCAGCGGACGGCTCGCGGGTGTACCGGACGACGTCCTGCCGCCCGTGCGCCCCGTGAAGGGGCAGGTCCTGCGGCTGACCGTGCCGACGCGGTACGCGCCGTTCCTGACACGCACGGTGCGTGCCGTGGTCCGCGGCAGCCAGGTCTACCTGGTGCCGCGGGACAACGGCGAGCTGGTCGTCGGCGCGACCAGCGAGGAGCTGGGCTGGGACACGACGGTCACCGCGGGCGGGGTGTACGCGTTGCTGCGGGACGCGCACGAGCTGGTCCCCGGGATCACCGAGCTGCCGCTCACCGAGACCCGTGCGGGACTGCGGCCCGGCTCCCCGGACAACGCGCCGCTGCTCGGCCCGACGGAGCTGGAGGGCCTGCTGCTGGCCACCGGGCACCACCGCAACGGCGTCCTGCTCACCCCGGTCACCGGCGACATCCTGGCGCACACCCTGACCACCGGCGAGCTCCCCGCCGAGGCCCGCCCCTTCTCCCCCAGGCGCTTCACCACCGCCGCCCTCACGAAGCAGCCCGCATGAACATCTCGGTCAACGGGGAGCCCCGGCAGGTCGCTCCCGGCACCGCGCTCGACGCCCTCGTGCGGACCGTCACGGAGGTCCCCTCGGGTGTGGCCGCCGCCGTCAACGAAACGGTCGTCCCGCGCACGCGATGGCCGTCGACGCCACTGGCCGAAGGGGATCGCGTCGAGGTCCTCACCGCCGTGCAAGGAGGCTGACCCATGACCGACGATCCCTTCGTCCTCGCCGGTACCACCTTCACGTCCCGGCTGATCATGGGGACCGGCGGCGCGCCCAGCCTCGATGTGCTGGAGCGGGCGCTGGCGGCCTCCGGTACGGAGCTGACGACGGTCGCGATGCGGCGCGTCGACGCCTCGGTACACGGCTCGGTCCTCTCCGTGCTCGCCAGGCTGGGCATCCGGGTGCTGCCCAACACGGCGGGCTGCTTCACCGCGGGAGAGGCGGTGCTCACCGCCCGCCTCGCGCGCGAGGCGCTCGGCACGGATCTCGTCAAGCTGGAGGTCATCGCCGACGAGCGGACCCTGCTGCCCGACCCGGTCGAGCTGCTGGACGCGGCCGAGACGCTGGTGGACGAGGGGTTCACCGTGCTGCCGTACACAAACGACGACCCCGTCCTCGCCCGCAGGCTGGAGGACGTCGGCTGCGCCGCGATCATGCCGCTCGGCTCGCCGATCGGCTCCGGGCTCGGCATCCGCAATCCGCACAACTTCGAGTTGATCATGGAGCACGCGCGCGTGCCGGTCATTCTGGACGCGGGCGCGGGTACGGCGTCGGACGTGGCGTTCGCCATGGAGCTGGGGTGCGCGGGTGTGATGCTCGCCTCGGCGGTGACCCGGGCGCAGGAACCGGTGCTGATGGCACAGGCCATGCGGCACGCGGTGGAGGCGGGCCGGCTGGCACGACGGGCGGGCCGCATTCCGCGCCGGTACTTCGCCGAGGCGTCGTCCCCGACAGAGGGCATGGCGCGGCTGGACCCGGAGCGGCCGGCGTTCTGAGCGCCGCCGGCGACGGGAGCGCGGGTGCGGCGTGCGTCACAGGACGGCTGCAGACCTGCCTCGTTGCCGCCGGAACGGACGAAACCGACAGTGCGCCCTCGTAAACTCACTTGCGTGGATACGACCCTTCAGGACCCCCTCGTCGGGCAGGTGCTCGACGGCCGCTACCGCGTCGACGCGCGGATCGCGGTCGGCGGTATGGCCACGGTCTACAGGGCCGTGGACACCCGCCTCGACCGTGTCCTGGCGCTCAAGGTGATGCACCCGACGCTGGCCGCCGACGGCTCGTTCGTCGAGCGCTTCATCCGCGAGGCCAAGTCGGTCGCACGGCTCGCCCACCCGAACGTGGTGCAGGTCTTCGACCAGGGCACCGACGGGTCGTACGTCTACCTCGCCATGGAGTACATCGCCGGGTGCACCCTGCGTGACGTGCTGCGGGAGCGCAGGGCCCTGCAGCCGCGCGCGGCCCTGGACATCCTGGAGCCGGTGCTCGCCGCGCTGGGGGCCGCACACCGCGCCGGGTTCGTGCACCGCGACATGAAGCCGGAGAACGTCCTGATAGGGGACGACGGCCGGGTCAAGGTGGCGGACTTCGGCCTGGTCCGGGCCGTGGACAGCGTCACCGACACCACGGGCGCCGTTCTCGGCACGGTGTCGTACCTCGCTCCGGAGCAGATCGAGCACGGCACGGCCGATCCCCGGGTCGACGTGTACGCGTGCGGGGTCGTCCTCTACGAGATGCTCACCGGTGCCAAGCCGCACCACGGCGACTCCCCCGCCCAGGTGCTCTACCGGCACCTGCACGAGGATGTGCAGAGGCCGTCGGCCACCGTGCCGGGGCTGGCCCCCGAACTCGACGAGCTGGTCGTCTCGGCGACCGCGCGCAAGCCGGAGCTGCGGCCGGACGACGCGGTCGCGCTGCTCGGCCGGGTGCTCCAGTCGCGCAGCCGGCTCACCGACGAGCAGCTGGATGCCGTACCGCCGCAGGCCACCGCCTCGGTGCACGACAACGCCGAGGACCGCACGAGCGTGATCCCACGGCCGCTGCCCGTCAGCCCGTTCACACCCGCCAACCCCGACGAGGACGAGGAGTCCATACTCAACCGGACGAGCCGGCTGGAGACCCCGCCGTCCGAGCCGCCGCTGCGCTCCGGGCGCCCCCGGCGGGGTCTGCTCACGCTCGTCCTGGCCGTGCTGATGGTGTTCGGCGTGGGCGCGGGCGTCTGGTACATCAACTCCGGCCAGTTCACCAAGGTCCCGCCGCTGCTCGCCAAGACCGAGACACAGGCGCGGGAGCGACTGAAGGAAGCCGGGCTCGACGTCAAGCAGGTCAAGCACGCCTACAGCGACACGGTCACGCGCGGCACGGTGATCAGCACCGACCCGGCGACGGGCGAGCGGATCCGCGCCAACGACTCGGTGACGCTGACCATCTCGGACGGCCCCGAGACCGTGAAGGTGCCCGATCTGAAGGGCTACACGCTGGACAAGGCGCGGGACCGGCTCAAGCGGGGCGGCCTGGTCGCAGGCATGGTCACGCACGCGTTCAGCGAGGATGTGCCCAAGGGCTCGGTGATCGCCACTGAACCCGGGGCGGGCACCATGCGGCACAGCGGTTCGGCGATCGCGCTCACCGTCAGCCGGGGCGCCCCGGTGGAGCTGGACGATGTGACGGGCGCGTCCGTCGCCGACGCCACGGCAACGCTGCAGGACGCGGGCCTGAAGGTGAAGGTCGCCGATACACGGGTCACGTCGGAGTTCGATGCCGGGAAGGTCGCCCGGCAGTCGCCGAACGCGGGCGCACAGGTCGGCGTGGGTGACACGGTGACGCTGACGATCTCCAAGGGCCCCGAGATGGTCGAGGTCCCGGACGTGGTCGGCGACAGCGTCGACGACGCGAAGCAGGCCCTGGAAAACGCCGGCTTCAAGATCGAGGAGGACCGCGGCCTGCTGGGCCTGTTCGGCGACACGGTGAAGGGCCAGTCGGTGAAGGGCGGCGACAGGGCCCCGAAGGGGTCGACGATCACGATCCGGATCCGCTGACGGGCACACCCGTGGCGGCGCACCGGCCGACGGGGCGCCCTGGGACCGCGTGACACCCTTGGAGGGTGAGTACTCAGCAGTCCCGTGGCGCCCGCGCCGGCTCCCGCGCCCTTCGCAATCCCATCGGCGGTCACGTCCCCGTGGCCGGCGGTCTGCACTCCGTCGGGCTGTCCTACGCCCGCGACCTCGGGGCCGAGGTCGTGCAGGTCTTCGTCGCCAATCCGCGCGGCTGGGCGACGCCCGCGGGCAATCCGCGGCAGGACGAGGAGTTCCGGGCCGCGTGTGCCGCCGGATCGATCCCGGCGTACGTGCACGCGCCCTATCTGATCAACTTCGGCTCGCACACCGAGGCGACCGTCGAGAAGTCCGTGGAGTCCTTGCGGCACTCGCTGCGCCGGGGCCGTGAGATCGGGGCGCTCGGTGTCGTCGTGCACACGGGGAGCGCCACGGGCGGCCGGGACCGGGCCGTGGCGCTGAAGCAGGTGCGCAAGCACATGCTGCCCCTGCTGGACGAACTGACGCACGACGACGACCCCTACCTCCTGCTCGAGTCGACGGCCGGCCAGGGTGCCTCACTGTGCTCCCGCACCTGGGACTTCGGACCGTACTTCGAAGCCCTTGACGCACACCCCAGGCTGGGCGTCTGCCTGGACACCTGCCACATCTTCGCCGCCGGGCACGACCTGACCGGGCCGGACGGGATGCACCGGACTCTGGACCTGCTGGTGAACACCGTCGGAGAGGGCCGGCTCAGGCTGATCCACGCCAACGACTCCAAGGACGTGGTCGGCGCCCACAAGGACCGCCACGCGAACATCGGGTCTGGCCACATAGGCGAGGACCCGTTCCGCGCGCTGATGACCCACCCGGCCACCGAGGGCGTGCCCCTGATCATCGAGACGCCCGGCGGCAAGGAGGGGCACGCGGCGGACGTGGAGCGACTGAAAGGGCTGCGCGACGGCTGACGGAATACCCCCTGGGGGTATATGGTTCCTTCCGGAGACAGGAACCGCCCGACACTGGGGGACGGCCATGCAGCACGAGGCGCACACGCACAACGCGGAGCACACCGAGCACACGCCGCACACCGAGCACTCCCACGAGCACGAGCACACCCATGGGCACGGGCACGGCATCGGCAGGGTCACCTGGTCCACCGCCGCTCAGGCCACCCTCCACTGCCTCACCGGTTGCGCCATCGGCGAGGTGCTCGGCATGGCGATCGGCACCGCGCTCGGGTGGGGCAATCTGCCGACCATGGTCCTGGCGATCGCGCTCGCCTTCCTCTTCGGCTACTCGCTCACCCTGCGCGGCGTCCTGGCGGCAGGCGTCGACTTCAAGACCGCCTTCCGCGTCGCCCTCGCCGCGGACACCCTCTCCATCGCCGTGATGGAGGTCATCGACAACGGCGTGATCGCACTATGGCCGTCCGCCATGGACGCGCACCTCGACGACCTGCTGTTCTGGGGCTCGCTCGCGGTCTCACTCGCGCTCGCGTTCGTGATCACCACACCGGTGAACAAGTGGATGATCGGCCGCGGCAAGGGCCACGCGGTGGTGCACGAGTACCACCACTGACCGGCACGTCCACCAGGAGTCAGAGCTCGGGGCCGTCCCCGGGCTCCTCCTGGTACGAGTAGCGCTGCTCCTTCCACGGGTCGCCGATGTTGTGGTACCCGCGCTCCTCCCAGAAGCCGCGCCGGTCGGCAGTCATGTACTCGATGCCGCGGACCCACTTGGGTCCCTTCCATGCGTACAGATGGGGAACGATCAGGCGAAGCGGGAAGCCGTGTTCCGCGGTGAGCAGTTCGCCGTCCTTGTGGGTGGCGAAGATCGTGCGGTCCGAGGCGAAGTCGGCGAGGCGCAGGTTCGAGCTGTATCCGTACTCCGCCCAGACCATGACATGGGTGACGGCGGGCGCGGGCGGAGCCAGCTCCAGGATCATCCGGGCCGGGATGCCGCCCCATTCGGCCCCGAGCATGCTGTACTTCGTGACGCAGTGCAGATCGGCCATGACGGTCGCATAGGGCAGGGCTGTGAACTCCTCGTGGTTCCAGCAGTGCTTCTCGCCGTCCGCGGTGGCGCCGAAGACCCTGAACTCCCAGCGTTCGGGGCGGAACTTGGGCACGGGCCCGTAGTGCGTGAGCGGCCAGCCCCGCTGCAGTCGCTGCCCCGGCGGAAGCTCGTCCCGTACCGCTTCTCCAGATGCGCGCTCCACCGGGTGACCCATGACTCCATCCTGACAGACCTCGGAGTGTGCACATGACCAGCCCGCACATAATTGCGGACAACTCGCACTAAGCGTGAACTTACTGGACGCCTCTGCATACCGATGCGATCATGCGGCGCAACCCGCCAGTCCCCGCCTGGAAGGAGCCCGCGCGATGCAGGGCGACCCCGAGGTCATCGAATTCCTCAACGAACAGCTCACTGGCGAGCTGACCGCCATCAACCAGTACTTCCTGCACGCGAAGATGCAGGAGAGCTTCGGCTGGTACAAACTCGCCAAGCACACACGGCATGAGTCGTTCGACGAGATGAAGCATGCGGAGGTGCTCACCGACCGCATCCTCTTCCTTGACGGACTGCCGAACTACCAGCGGCTCTTCCATGTGCGGGTGGGGCAGTCCGTCAAGGAGATGTTCGAGGCCGACCGGCAGATCGAGGTCGAGGCGATCGACCGGCTCAAGCGCGGCATCAAGCTCATGCGGGAGAAGGGCGACATCACGTCCGCGAACATCTTCGAGTCGATCCTCGAGGACGAGGAGGAGCACATCGACTACCTGGACACCCAGCTGGAACTGGTCGACAAGCTCGGCGAGGCCCTCTACCTCGCGCAGATCATCGAACAGCCGGACAGCTAGGCGGCCTCCTCCAGGCCGTCCAGACCGTCCAGGCGGGAGAGGAGGGCCGGGCCGCCCTGCTGGTCGGCAGCGGCACGGCGCGGGCATGCGCCCCTGCCCAGCAGAGCCTGGATCCGTCGCACGCACGACCCGCAGTCGGTACCCGCCTTGCACGCCGAGGCGATCTGCCGGGGCGTGCACGCGCCGCCCTCCGCATGCTGCTTGACCTGCGCCTCGGTCACACCGAAGCAGCTGCAGACGTACACGTGGACTCACCTCCCGACGGGATTTCCGGATCACACCCTCCCGAAAATCGGTGAGGCAAACCTAACCTTACCTATCGCGCCGAGGTCACAAAAGGGAATGGGGCGCGGATCGCATGTGATCCGCGCCCCACGTCATGGGCCCTCGCCACCGAAGCGGCTACTGGTCCCTGTACATCTCGGCGACGAGGAACGCCAGGTCGAGAGACTGGCTGCGGTTCAGACGCGGGTCGCAGGCCGTCTCGTAGCGCTGGTGCAGATCGTCGACGAAGATCTCGTCGCCGCCGCCCACGCACTCGGTGACGTCGTCGCCGGTCAGCTCCACGTGGATGCCGCCCGGGTGCGTGCCCAGCGACTTGTGGACCTCGAAGAAACCCTTGACCTCGTCCAGCACGTCGTCGAAGCGGCGGGTCTTGTGCCCGGACGCCGCCTCGAAGGTGTTGCCGTGCATCGGGTCGGTGACCCATGCGACGACCGCGCCCGACGCCGTGACCTTCTCCACCAGCTCGGGGAGCCGGTCGCGGATCTTGTCCGCGCCCATGCGGACGATGAAGGTCAGCCGCCCCGGCTCGCGCTCCGGGTCGAGCCGGTCGATGTACTGCAGCGCCTCCTCGGCCGTCGTCGTCGGTCCGAGCTTGATGCCGATCGGGTTGCGGATCCTCGAGGCGAACTCGATGTGCGCGCCGTCCAGCTGACGGGTGCGCTCGCCGATCCACACCATGTGCCCGGAGACGTCGTACAGCTGTCCGGTGCGCGAGTCGACCCTGGTCAGGGCGGACTCGTAGTCGAGCAGCAGGGCCTCGTGGGAGGAGTAGAACTCGACGGTCTTGAACTCCTCCGGGTCCGTGCCACAGGCCCGCATGAAGTGCAGCGCGTTGTCGATCTCGCGGGCGAGCTGCTCGTAGCGCTGACCGGACGGGGAGGACTTCACGAAGTCCTGGTTCCAGGCGTGCACCTGGCGCAGGTCGGCGTAGCCGCCGGTGGTGAAGGCGCGCACCAGGTTGAGCGTCGAGGCGGAAGCGTTGTACATCCGCTTCAGGCGCTCGGGGTCCGGGACGCGGGCCTCCTCGGTGAAGTCGAAGCCGTTGACGGAGTCGCCCCGGTACGTCGGCAGGGTCACGCCGTCGCGGGTCTCGGTCGGCTTGGAGCGCGGCTTGGAGTACTGGCCGGCGATGCGGCCGACCTTCACGACCGGCACCGAGGCCGCGTACGTGAGCACGGCACCCATCTGGAGCAGGGTTTTGAGCTTGTTGCGGATGTGGTCGGCGGAGACCCCGTCGAAGGCCTCCGCGCAGTCGCCGCCCTGCAGCAGGAACGCCTCGCCCTTGGCGACGGCTCCCATCCGGGCGCGCAGCTGGTCACACTCGCCCGCGAAGACGAGCGGCGGATACGACTCGAGGTCCGCGATCACTGCGCGCAAAGCCTCGGGGTCGGGGTACTCGGGCTGCTGCGCCGCGGGCAGGTCTCGCCAGGTGTTGCCAGCACTCGCGCTGGTCTTAGCGTTCACGGTCACCTCTTCAACATTACGGGGTTGTGCCGGAGTGTCCCCTCACATGCCCATCAAGTGAGACACGCCCCGCTTGCCGGGTCCTGGCCGCGGTACGGCCGGTCCGCCCCCGACGGTACCCCCGTTGTCACGACCCGGGTGTCCCGGGATGCCGGGCACGACCCGAGGCGTGGTGTAGGGTCCGGGGCATGTTCGCGCACTCGACCCTGAACCAGAACTGGTGGTGGACCGCTCGTCCGGCGGCCCACTGACTGCGCGTACCCACGATTTCGCGAAGGCCGCCCGAGGGGCGGCCTTCGGTGTTTCCGCGACCGGGCCGTTCCTCTCCCGCAGACGATCCGCAGACGATCCGCTGAGAAGGAACACGTCCCATGAACCTGCTCGACCTGCTCGACGATCCCCGCCCGTTCGCCCTGCTGCGCCGCCGTACACCCGGGCGCGATCACGACACGGTCGAGGTGCTGGTCGGCCCGGTCGATGCGTACGAACGCCTCGCCGACCTCCCTGAGGAGGGTCTCGCCCTCGTCCCGTACCGGCAGATCCGCGAGCGCGGCTTCGATGTCCGCGACGACGGCACGCCGCTGGTGGCACTGAGGCCTCAGGAGTCGTGGGAAATCCCTCTGGACGAGGCCCTGTCACAGCTCCCGCGGCACGGCGTCCGGGTCGATGCGGGTGGCTTCGACGTCACCGACGAGAAGTACGCGCGGATCGTCGGGCGGGTGCTGGAGGAGGAGATCGGGCGGGGCGAGGGAGCGAACTTCGTGATCCGGAGGACGTACGAGGGGCGGATCCCGGGGTTCGGCCGGGCCGACGCCCTCGCACTCTTCCGGCGGCTGCTGGTCGGTGAGCGGGGTGCGTACTGGACCTTCGTCGTCCACACGGGAGACCGCACGCTGGTCGGGGCCAGTCCCGAGGTGCATGTGCGGATGTCAGGACGAACCGTCGTGATGAACCCGATCAGCGGCACGTACCGCTACCCCGAGGGCGGTCCGACGCCCGGGGATCTGCTCGCCTTCCTCGCCGACGGCAAGGAGATCGAGGAGCTGTCGATGGTGGTCGACGAGGAGCTCAAGATGATGTGCAGGGTCGGCGACGGGGGCGGGGTCGTCGTCGGACCGCGACTGAAGGAGATGGCCCATCTCGCACACACGGAGTACGAGCTGCGCGGGAAGTCCACCCTCGATGTGCGCGAGGTGCTCAAGGAGACGATGTTCGCGGCGACGGTGACCGGCTCGCCGGTGCAGAACGCCTGCCGGGTGATCGAACGCCACGAGGTCGGGGGCCGCGGTTACTACGCGGGCGCGCTGGCCCTGCTCGGGCGGGATGCCGGGGGCGCGCAGACCCTGGACTCCCCCATCCTCATCCGGACCGCCGACATCGACGCGCGGGGACGGCTGCGGGTGCCGGTCGGTGCCACCCTCGTGCGGGGGTCGGACCCGGCGGGCGAGGTCGCGGAGACCCACGCCAAGGCCGCCGGGGTGCTGGCCGCGCTCGGCGTGCGTCCGGGACGACCGCGCGGGGAGCGGGTGGGGCCGCGGCTCGCGGACGACCCGCGGGTGCGGACGGCGCTCGACGGGCGGCGGGCCCGGCTCGCACCGTTCTGGCTGCGGATGCAGGTGCCGGCCTCGGACCTCACCGGGCACGCCTTCGTCGTCGACGGCGAGGACACGTTCACCGCGATGCTCGCGCACGTCCTGACGTCGTCGGGTCTCGAGGTGACCGTGCGGCGGTACGACGAGCCGGGGCTGCGGGAGGCGGTGCTCGTGCACGAGGGTCCGGTGGTCCTCGGTCCGGGACCGGGCAACCCGTCGGATCTGGGCGACCCCAAGATGCGGTTCCTGCGGCAGCTGACGGCGGAGGTCATCCGGGGGCACCGGCACGGGGTGCTGGGCGTCTGCCTGGGGCACGAGCTGATCGCGGCCGAGCTGGGTCTGGAGATCGTCCGCAAGGAAGTGCCGTACCAGGGTGCGCAGACGGAGATCGACCTGTTCGGGCAGCGGGAGACCGTCGGCTTCTACAACAGCTTCGTGGCGCGCTGCGACGACGAGGCGGCTGCCGAACTGGCCGCGCACGACGTCGAGGTCAGCCGTGACGGCAACGGGGAGGTGCATGCGCTGCGCGGGCCCGGGTTCGCCGGCGTCCAGTTCCACCCGGAGTCGGTGCTGTCGGTGGGCGGCGCCGCGGTCGTACGGGAGTTGCTGGGCCGGTCGGCGGCCAGGGACACGGGGACGTTCCCGGGGCGGCGCCGGGCCGTGTAGGGCCTTCTCCGGCAGGGTGCGGGGAGGAAGGCGGTGCCGGGCAGGCCGTTCGGCCGGCCCGGCGCCCACGGCTGGGGGCGTCAGCCGAAGAAGACGCCGACCTCCTCGTACAGCTTCGGGTCGACCGTCTTCAGCCTGGCCGTGGCCGCCGAGAGCGGGACACGCACGATGTCCGTGCCGCGCAGGGCGACCATCGTGCCGAAGTCGCCGTCACGGACCGCCTCGATGGCGTGCAGGCCGAAGCGGGTGGCGAGCCAGCGGTCGAAGGCGCTGGGTGTCCCGCCGCGCTGGACGTGCCCCAGCACGGTCGTACGGGCCTCCTTGCCCGTGCGCCTCTCGATCTCCTTCGCCAGCCATTCGCCGACACCCGAGAGGCGGACGTGCCCGAAGGAGTCCAGCGATCCGTCCTTCAGGACCATGTCGCCGTCCTTCGGCATCGCTCCTTCGGCCACGACCACGATCGGCGCGTAGGACGCCTTGAACCGGGACGTCACCCAGGCGCACACCTGGTCGACGTCGAAGCGCTGCTCGGGGATGAGGATGACGTTCGCCCCGCCGGCCAGCCCCGAGTGGATCGCGATCCAGCCCGCGTGGCGGCCCATCACCTCCACCACGAGCACCCGCATGTGGGACTCCGCCGTGGTGTGCAGACGGTCGATCGCCTCGGTCGCGATGTTGACGGCGGTGTCGAAACCGAAGGTGTAGTCCGTGGCGGACAGGTCGTTGTCGATGGTCTTCGGCACGCCGACGACATGGACCCCGTACACGTCGGCCAGGCGCGCCGCGACCCCGAGCGTGTCCTCGCCGCCGATCGCGATGAGCGCGTCGACCTCCAGTTTGGAGAGGTTCTCCCTGATGCGGCGGATGCCGTTCTCCTGCTTCAGCGGGTTGGTGCGCGAGGAGCCGAGGATGGTGCCGCCGCGCGGCAGGATGCCGCGCACGGCGGGGATGTCGAGCCGGACGGTGTCGCCTTCGAGGGGTCCCCGCCAGCCGTCCCGGAAGCCGACGAAGTCGTAGCCGTACTCCTGCATGCCCTTGCGGACGATGCCCCGGATGACGGCGTTGAGCCCGGGGCAGTCGCCGCCTCCGGTCAGTACTCCGACCCGCATGGAAATGTCCCTTCGCCGCACGGTTGCCTGATGCGAGTCACGCTAATGGTGACCCACGTCACTCCGGCATGGTGCGGGAGGTCAATTCCAGCGAACAGTCGGGTAGTTGATCAGTCCGCGCGAGTCGGACTTCACTCGAAGGTGGGCACGGGGTGCATGGGTGCGCGCTTCACTCCCGGCGTACGCCCGGTGGTCGCTCCCGGCGCCTGCCCACCCCGGCTCACTCCTCGTCCAGCCCTTGCTCGATCGCGTACCGCACCAGTTCCACCCGGTTGTGCAGATGGAGCTTGCCCAGGGTGTTCTGGACGTGGTTCTGCACGGTGCGGTGCGAGATGACCAGGCGCTCCGCGATCTGCTTGTAGCTCAGGCCCTTGGCGACCAGCCGCAGTACTTCGGTCTCGCGGTCGGTCAGCCGCGGTGCCTTGCGCTCGTCGGCGCCCGCGGCGGGGGCCGGTTCGGAGGCGAGGCGGCGGTACTCGCCGAGGACCAGTCCCGCGAGGCCGGGGGTGAACACCGGGTCGCCGGCCGCCGTGCGGCGCACCGCGTCGATCAGTTCGTCCGTGGAGGCCGACTTCAGCAGGTAGCCCGTCGCACCGGACTTCACCGCCTCCAGCACATCCGCGTGCTCGCCGCTCGCCGACAGCACCAGGACCCGCAGCGTCGCGTCGCCGCCGACGAGTTCCTTGCAGACCTGGACTCCCGGCTTCGCCGGCAGGTTCAGGTCCAGGACGAGCACGTCGGGCCCGGCGGCCCGGGCGCGGCGCACCGCCTGCTCGCCGTCGCCCGCGGTGGCGACCACGTCGAAGCCGGACTCGGTCAGGTCGCGGGCGACGGCGTCGCGCCACATGGGGTGGTCGTCGACCACCATGACTCTGATCGGGGCCTGCCGGGGGCCGGCGCCCTCCCCCGTCACCGCACCTCCGTCTTCCTCTCGGCCGCCGCCGGGTCCGGTGGCCGGCTTCGCTCCGGTCATCGCT
Source organism: Streptomyces colonosanans (assembly GCF_001866645.1). Lineage (GTDB taxonomy): Bacteria > Actinomycetota > Actinomycetes > Streptomycetales > Streptomycetaceae > Streptomyces > Streptomyces colonosanans. The sequence goes on along the minus strand of NZ_MLYP01000017.1, from coordinate 62,635 downwards.
TCTCCGCCCTCCCCTGTGAAGCCCTCGGGCTCTTCACGTCCCTCGGTACCTTCAGTTCCACTTCCGTGCCCTGGCCCGGGGCCGAGAAGTACTCGGCCGAGCCGCCGATGTCGCGCAGCCTGCCGCGGATCGACTGGGCCACTCCCAGCCGTCCCTCGCTCTCGGCCTCTGCGAGCCGCCCTTCCGGGATACCGGGCCCGTCGTCCCGTACGGTCACGACGATCCCGTCCGGTTCGTCCTCGACCAGGATCCAGGCGTGGGCCCCCTCCCCCGCGTGGCTGCGCACATTGTCGAGGGCGGCACCGACGGCGGCGGCCAGTTCCCGCGCGGCAGCCGGGGCGAGCGGCACCGGAGAGCCGGGCCCGGAGAGCGTCACCCGGGCACCGGCGTACGGGGCGAGCAGGGGGCGCAGGTCCACCGGGCCCTCCTCGGGGTCCGGCTCCTCGACAGCGCGGACGACTGCGCCGAGCGCCGCGTCCTCCGACACCCGTGAGGGGGGCACCAGACCGCCGGAGACCAGCGTGCGCAGCGCCACCTCCTGTTCACCGGCCAGCCGGCCCAGTTCCGCGGCCTCGCCGCCGAGCGCGGAGGCGCGCCGCTGCACCATGGCGAGCACCTGGAGCACGCTGTCATGAATGTCCCGGGCCAGCCGCTCCCGCTCGCGGGTCACGGCCTCGATCTCCAGGGCGCGGGCGAGGGTGCGCTCGGAAGCGCGGGCAACCTCGACGACATAGCCGATCGCGATGGAGGCGACCCAGACGAGGACCACGTTGTGGACGGTGTCGCGGGCCGGGGTGCCCCGCTCGACCAGGTTCGCCACGGCGACCGCCGTGGAGGCGAAGGCCGCCCAGCGCCAGCCGCCCCTGACCGCGTACGCGAGGACGGAACCGGCGGTCCACACCGACGGCAGGGTGGGGCCGCCCGACAGCACCCGCTCGTGCGTGTCGGCGAGCGGCGTGATGAGGATGCCGACGAGCGCGACGGTGAGGTCGACGGCCAGGAACGGCTTGGTGCAGCTCGCCGCGTTGGCCACCTTGGGGAGGGTGGCCAGGGTCCACAGGCACAGCACCACGTAGTACGCGACGGCCAGCCAGGGCCGGGCGAACTTCCCGTAGGCGGTCGAGAAGAGCCCGATCGCGTACAGCATCGTCAGGACGCGGTACGCGGTGAGCGCACGCCACAGCGGCTGCTCGACCGACATCCTGATGACCCGCTCCCGCTTGGCCATGCCCCCCACCCCCGAGCCGTACGGACCGCGTCGCTACGAGTTCGCGGATCCCTTCCCGGCGTCCTCCGCCGCCGCCTTCTCCGCGTCCTTCTGCGCCTGCTCGGCTTGCTTCTGCGCCTGCTTCTCCGCCTTCGCCGCCTCCGCGATCTGCCGCTTGGCGGCGGTCGCGTAGATGTCGACGTACTCCTGGCCGGAGAGCGTCATGATTTCGTACATGACCTGGTCGGTCAGCGCGCGCAGCACGAACCGGTCGTTGTCCATGCCCTGGTAGCGGCTGAAGTCCAGCGGCTTGCCGATGCGGATACCCGGGCGCATCAGCTTGGGTATGACCTTCCCCGGCGGCTGGATCTTCTCGGTGTCGATCATGGCGACCGGGATCACGGGCGCGCCGGTGGCGAGCGCCACGCGCGCCAGGCCGCCGGGCTTGCCCCGGTAGAGGCGACCGTCGGGCGAACGGGTGCCCTCCGGGTAGATACCGAACAGCTCACCGCGCTCCACCACCTCGATGCCGCTCTTGACGGCGGCCTCGCCGGCGCCGCGGGACCCGGAACGGTCCACGGGGAGCTGGCCGGCGCCCTTGAAGAAGGCGGCCTTCAGCCGGCCCTTCACCCCGGGCGTCGTGAAGTACTCGGCCTTCGCAATGAACGTCACCTTGCGGGGCAGGACCGAGGGCAGGAAGAGCGAGTCCGAGAAGGACAGGTGATTGCTCGCCAATATCGCGGGGCCCTCGGCGGGAATGTTCTCCAGGCCCTCCACCCACGGCCTGAAGGCAAGCTTCAGCGGCCCCCCGATGGACACCTTCATTGCGCCGTACAACAACCGAGTGCCTCCTGTTTCTGTCGATCAGACCTTATCGCTGCTCGCCGGGAATGAGACCGACGACCCTGGTCGGTGTCAGTGCGGTCGCGTACGGTGAAGTACCTGCAATCGACGTGCCCAGCCCCTTTCCATGAACAGGAGACCGAACGTGCCGGTCCTCCCTGGAGCCGAGCCGTACCGCCACGAGGGCGGGGAGATCGGCGTCCTCCTCTGCCACGGCTTCACCGGTTCCCCCCAGTCGCTGCGCCCCTGGGCGGAGTATCTCGCCAAACACGGCCTGACCGTCTCGCTGCCTCTGCTGCCCGGGCACGGCACGCGCTGGGAGGACATGCAGATCACCGGCTGGCAGGACTGGTATGCGGAGGTGGACCGCGAGCTGCGTGCCCTGCGCGACCGCTGCGCGCAGGTGTTCGTCTTCGGCCTGTCCATGGGCGGTGCGCTGGCCCTGCGGCTCGCCGCCAAGCACGGGGAAGCGGTGAACGGCCTCGTCGTCGTCAACCCGGGCAACAAGGTGCACGGCGTCGCGGCCCGCGCCCTCCCGGTGGCACGCCACTTCGTCCGTTCGGTGAAGGGGATCGTCAGCGACATCGCGAAGGAGGACAGCGAGGAGGTCGGGTACGACCGGATCCCGTTGCACGCGGCGCACTCCCTGCGGAACTTCTTCCAGCTGGTCGACGGCGACCTGCCGCAGGTCACGCAGCCCCTGCTGCTCCTGCACAGCCCCCAGGACCACGTGGTGCCGCCGGCCGACTCGGCCCGTGTCCTGAGCCGCGTGTCGTCGACGGACGTCACGGAGATCCTGCTGGAACAGAGCTACCACGTGGCGACGTTGGACCACGACGCGGACCGGATCTTCGACGAGAGCTACGCGTTCATCGGCCGGCTCGCGCCCAGAGCCGGCGAGGAAGGGACGGCCACACGTGGCTGAGCACGACTCCGACCGCGAGGATCGCGAGCCGGACGAGAAGGGCGTTCCCGTCGACGAGGAGGCCGTCTGGGCGGCGATCGTCGCGGGCTACGGCGAGGAGCCGGCGGACCCGCCCGGCGCGAAGCCGTTCAAGTCGGTCGAGGACCTGGCGCTCCTGGAAACGGAGCCGAACGACACTAAGGACGATGAGGCGAAGGGCGAGCCGGCGAAGCCGCTGGGCAGCTCGGTCTCCTTCGCGCCCGGTGTCGGCCCGCGGGACTACACGCCCGCGGAGCCCTCCGACGGCGACTTCGACGAGGACGACGAGGGCCATTTCGTGCCGCCGGAGCCGCCACCGCTGCCCGCGGCCGACACGACGGCGAAGTTCGCCTGGCTCGGGGTGATCGGCGGTCCCATCCTGCTCATGGTGGCGGTACTGCTCGGCTGGGAGATGACCTGGTGGCTCACCACGCTCGGCATCGGCGGCTTCCTGGGCGGCTTCGCGGCGCTGGTGATGCGGATGAAGCCGAGTGACGAGGACGACGACGATCCGGGGCGGGGCGCCGTGGTCTGAGTCCCGGCGCCCCGGCGGCTTCGCCCGTCAAGGCGTTGCCTGCCCTAGGCGGCCGGGACTTTGAGGGCGGCCAGGACCGGAAGGTGGTCCGAGGCCGCCCTCAGATCGTGCTCCGTCACTCCCGGATGGCCGAGCGGGACCCCGCAGCCGAGGATCTCGATGCCCTTCGTGGCGAAGATCGCGTCGATCCGCTGGCAGGGGTCCGGCGGCGTCCAGGTGTACTCGGCGCCCCAGGGGGCACTGGCCCAGGTGTCGTTCAGCTGCGCGGCCAGCCGTTCGAAGGTTGGTCCGTCCGGACGTTCGTTGAGGTCGCCGCCCACGACGGCGTGTTCCACTCCCATGCCGGCGAGCCGGTCGAGGAGCATGCCGCCCTGCTCGAACCGCTCGTCGCTCTGGAGCGAGAGGTGGCAGCTGAGGACGCCGAACCGGGCACCCCCGAACCGCACGACCGCGGTCGCGAAGCCGCGCCGGTGCAGCCCGGGGGTGAGCGGCAGCAGCACGTCCTCGGTGCGCTCGACCGTGGCGCGCAGCGAGCACAGCAGGGCCGGTCCCGAGGCCGTGGCACCCCCCGAGAGGATCACCAGGCCGGAGGCCGCCGCGAGCCGGGCGAGCTTCTTGCGCCAGCGGAAGAATCGGGGGGCCTCCTGGACGAGCACCAGGTCCGGCGCGCAGGCGCCGATCACCCGGGCGAGCGCGTCGGTGTCGTCGCGCATCGAGCGGATGTTGTAGCCAAGGACCCGAATGACGGCCGAACCGTCGGCCTCGGTGCGGGAGTTGGGCAGCACGGGGGTCGTCACCATGCCGATCAAGATACGCCGCGACACCGGCGACGTCCCCGTCCCGGACACCGGGGCGAGGGCGTCGCCATGTCGTGCGCGGCCAGGTGCTACATGATCGGGTCGGGCTCCCTGGCCAGGTCGGCCGCGCCCACCAGGCCGGCCTTGTTGCCCAGTTGGGCGGCGATGACCTCCGCGACCGGGCGCCAGTCGCCGCCGACGAGCCAGCGCTTGTACGAGTTGCGGATCGGGTCGAGAACCAGCTCGCCCTCGTCCGAGAGGCCGCCGCCGACGATGAAGGCGGAGGGGTCGAAGAGCGAGGCCAGGTCGGCGAGGCCGGCGCCGGCCCAACGGGCCAGTTCGCGATAGGAGTCGACGGCGACCGGGTCGCCCTGGCGGGCGGCCATGGAGATGTGCTTGCCCTCGATGCCCTCGGGCGTGCCGTCGCCGAGCGAGAGCAGGAGCTCCGCGTTCTCCGGGGTGGCGTGGGCACGCTGCCTGGCGTAGCGGACCAGAGCGCGCCCTGACGCGTACTGCTCCCAGCAGCCCTGCGAACCGCAGCCGCACAGCAGACCGTCCGGGACCATCCGGATGTGGCCGAACTCGGCGGCCACACCGAAGTGGCCGCGGCGGAGCTTGTTCCCGATGATGATCCCGCCGCCGAGACCGGTGCCCAGCGTGATGCAGATGACGTTGCGGTGGCCCTTGCCCGCGCCGAACTTGTACTCGCCCCACGCGGCCGCGTTGGCGTCGTTCTCGACGACCACCGGGAGGCCGACGCGGGCCTCGACCTTCTCCTTCAGCGGCTCCTGGCGCCAGTCGATGTTCGGCGCGAAATAGACCGTGGACCGCTGGCGGTCGACATAGCCGGCGGCACCGATGCCCACGCCGACGATCTCGTGTCCGGCACGGGCGCCCTCGACGGCAGCGGCGATGGCGTCCACGATGCCCTCGGGCGTGCCCGGAGTCGGCACCGTGTGGGTCGACAGGATGGCGCCTTCCTCGTCGACCACCCCGGCCGCAATCTTCGTGCCGCCGATGTCGACGCCGATGGTGAGTCCCATGAATCCCTCAGTTTCGGTCAAGCCCCGCTACGGCCCACCGTACCCGAGGGGACCTGGGGGGTCGGGCGACTCCGCGACCCCCTGACACCCGGCCCGAAAAGGCCGAGGCACTAGTCCAGGTCGATGTGCTCCCCGGGTCCCTGATCCCCGTCCTTCCGGTCGGGGTCCCAGCCCTGGGAGGCACGACTCGTCCAGCGCCTCTCCTGGGCCTCGACGGCGGAGCGGTAGGCCGCGAGCAGTTCCGAACCGGCTGCGGCAAGGTGGTCGAAGACTTCCGGATTGCGCTCGATGACCGGTTCCACGGCGACCTTGGCCTGCTGTACCACCTGCTGGACCATCTGCTGGGCCGTGCCCGAGGCGGCGGCGCCGAACAGCGGGCTCTGCAGGCCGGACAGCTTGTCCGCGACGGCGTCGACGAGCCTGCGCAGCTCCTCGGCGGCCGAACCGGGCGGCGGGCCGTACTCGGCGCGGCGGCGGGCCTTCTCCGCGGCGAGGTCCTCGGCGCACGCCTTCGCCCAGGCGTCGGCGTCGGTCACCCGCACATCGTCGGCGGCTTCCTGCTGAGCGGCGTCGGTCCTGGGGCGCTCTTCGCTCATGGCGGACTCCTGACTGCGGTTCGTACGTCCGACGTTACCCGAACGGGGGTACACGACGTCGCCGCGCGCGGGCCCGGTCACAGCCCGCGCGGCCACAGCTGCGGATCCGGCGCGAAGCGGATGCGCAGCTCGCCGTCGCGCAGAGCGGCCCCTGCCACGGTGCAGCGGCGCAGGGCCGACGGAAGCGGAACGATCCGCCGGAACGGTCCGGCGGTCACGACGAGCTCGTCGCCGCGCCGGACCAGGTCCAGTTCCTCGCGTATCGCGCCGGGCAGCGGGAGGTGCCACACGAGCACACCGTCCTCGGCGAGCCGGGGCGTCACGGGCCACTCCACCGGAGAGGGCGCCGGGTTGACGGTGGGCGTGGTGAGCCGGGCGAGATCGTCGGCCCCGCGCGGGTCGCCGCCGAGATGCGGGGTGCGGTGGACGTCGTAGCAGCCCTGCCACTCGGCCAGGGCCTTGCGCTGCTGGGCGGCGAGGGACGCGAGCCAGGTGTCGTGGGCGTCGTCCGGCAGGACGCGGTTGGCGACGAGGGTCTCGGTACGCAAAGCCCGCAGGGCGAGCCCGGTGGCGGCGGCCCGGACGGCGTCGGTCCCGGCCGGGCCGGGCTCGGCGACCAGCCATGCGGTCGTGGCGCTGTCGGCGAGGACGGCCTCGACGGCGGCCAGGTCGAGGTCCCAGCGGGCGGCGGTCTCGTACAGCCACTCGGCGGGCATCGGGACGCCCGCGAGCCGCCCGAGGACGGGGCGCAGGGCACGGGCGGCCTGCCGCTCCGGCGGGAGCAGACGGCGCAGGTAGCGACGGAGTTCCTCGGGAAGGGCGAGGAGGGCGAGCGCCTGGGGGACGGGGGGCAGGTCGACGACGAGGAGGTCGTACGCCTCCGAGAGCGCGGCGTCGCGCAGGGCGCGCAGGAGGGCGAGTTCCTCGGCGCCGGGGAGGGGAGTGACCTCCTCGGCGTCCAGCCGGGCGGCGCCAAGAAGGTCGAGCGCGCCGGCCGCGCGCTCCTGGAAGGCGACGAGGCCCTCGCGGAAGCGGGCGGCGGCATCCGGGCGCCAGGCCGTGAGACCGGGGGCCGCCTCGACGGGGGAGGCGGCGGTGGGCACGCCGAGCACGGCACCGAGGGTGTCCGTGCGGTCGGCGCTGAGCACAAGGGTGCGCGTGCCCTGGCGGGCGGCGTGCAGCGCGGTGGCCGCGGCGACGGTGGTACGGCCACAGCCGCCGGGGCCGGTGATCAGGATGGTGCGCATGACGGTGAACGGTACTCGCGCCGTGCCGTGGGGCCGACCAGGACGTGGCCCTCCGCTCTTACTGCTCCCTCGACTCCACCCTCTTCTTCAGCCCCGCCAGCGCCCGGTCGATGATGACCTTCTCCGCCTTGCGCTTGATCATGCCGAGCATGGGGATCTTGACGTCGACCGTCAGCCGGTAGGTCACCTCGGTCGCGCCCGGGCCCGCCGGCTTCAGGAGGTAGGAGCCGTCCAGGGAGCGCAGCATCTGGGACTTGACGAGCGTCCACGAGACCTCGCTGTCGCCCTTCCATGTGTACGCCAGGGTCTGGTCGTCCTTGATCGCTCCCGCGTCCATGACGAGGTGCACCTGCTCGGCGCGGCCCTGCGCGTCCGTCGCGAGGACCTCCGCCTCCTTCACCTCACCCGTCCAGTCGGGGTAACGCGCGAAGTCGGCGATCACCCGCATGACGTCGGCCGGAGCCGCCTCGATCGTGATGCTCGAGCTGGTGTGTTCCGCCATCGCCGTGGCTCCTCCAGATGCGATCCGGTGAGGTAAGGGGGTGTGCACGTGCGCACGTGTGTGCAGCGTGAAGGCTACCGCGCACGCCGCGTGCCGCCGTCACCCCATCTGCGGTTGGGCCACCGGCCTGTCGGCCCGGGACCGCGGCCGCGCACCGCACTGCGGTCCCTCCGGACCGTCCGCTCCCTCCTGCGCCGCCCGTTCACCACTCCAGGGTCCACGGCCTCCCGCTGCCCGCGAAGTGCCCCACGTTCACGCACTCCGTCGCCCCGATCCGCATCCGCCGCACCAGCGGCTGGTGGACGTGGCCGAACAGGGAGTACCTCGGCTTCGTACGGCGGATCGCGTCCAGCAGGGCCGGGCTGCCGCGTTCGAAGCGGCGCGCCACCGTGTCGTACACCAGTTCCGGTACCTCGGGCGGGATGTGCGTGCACAGCACGTCCACCTCCCCCACCGCCTCGATCTTCGCCGCGTACTCCTCGTCGCTGATCTCGTACGGGGTCCGCATGGGGGTGCGCAGGCCCCCGCCGACGAAGCCGAACGTCCAGCCGCCGATCTCCACCCGCTCACCGTCGAGCACCCTCGTCCCGGGTCCGGCGAACTCCGGCCACAACCCCGGTATGTCGACATTGCCGTAGGTGGCGTACGTCGGCGTGGGGAAGACGCCGAACAGTTCGGCGTACTGCCGGCGGACCGCCTTCTCGATCACCGTGGCGCGGTCCGATCCCACGCCGGCCCACAGCCCGGCGCCGAACGCCCGTGCCTCCTCGAAGCGGCGGGCCGTGCGCAGTTCCACCAGCCGGTCGGTGTTCTCCCGGCCGAACAGGTCCGGGAAGATCCCGCGCGAGTGATCGGAGTAGTCGAGGAAGAGAACCAGGTCGCCCAGGCAGATCAGGGCGTCCGCCCCGTCGCCGGCTCTGGCCAGGTCCCGCACATTGCCGTGTACATCACTGACCACATGAACGCACGTCCTCGGGTCACCGCCCGGTATGGGTGCCATGACGATCAAGCGTAGGGGTGTGGGGCAAACGTGAACAGTGGCGGCCGGACCTGCGATTACTGGCTCGTCAGGAAGGGTGTGAACTACTGTGCGCGAAGGAACGCCCACACGTGTGACGCATGGAACATCTCGTCGAGACCCCCTGTCCCAAAGGCCGTACCGGCGGGTAACGTCCAGGCAGTCCAGTCATGCTCGGGATTCGACCAACGGCTTCCGGAGAAATCCTGAGCACCAGTTCGAGCCTTGGACCGCACCGTCGCACTGCACCAAGTCATGGCGTCGGGGCCCTATGAGGAGCAGCAGCCTTGCGCGAGTTCAGCCTTCCGGCCTTGTATGAGGTTCCCGCGGACGGAAACCTGACCGACATCGCCCGCAGAAACGCCGCGCAGCACCCCGACGTCGCCGTCATCGCCCGCAAGGTGGACGGCGCCTGGCAGGACCTCACCGCCACCGCCTTCCTCGCCGAGGTGCGGGCCGCGGCCAAGGGGCTCATCGCCTCCGGTGTACAGCCGGGCGACCGGGTGGGGCTGATGTCCCGGACCCGCTACGAGTGGACGCTGCTGGACTTCGCGATCTGGAGCGCGGGCGCGATCACGGTTCCGGTCTATGAGACCAGTTCGCCCGAGCAGGTGCAGTGGATCCTCGGGGACTCGGGCGCGAAGGCCTGCATCGTGGAACTGGACGCGCACGCGGCGGCCGTCGAGTCGGTGCGCGACCGGCTGCCCGCGCTCAAGCACGTCTGGCAGATCGAGGCCGGGGGCGTGGAGGAACTGGGACGCGTCGGCCAGGACATCAGCGACGAGACGGTCGAGGAGCGCAGCTCGCTCGCGAAGGCCGACGATCCGGCCACCATCGTGTACACGAGCGGAACCACCGGCCGCCCCAAGGGCTGTGTGCTCACCCACCGCAACTTCTTCGCCGAGTGCGGCAATATCGTGGAGCGGCTGCGCCCCCTCTTCCGCACGGGCGAGTGCTCCGTCCTCCTCTTCCTCCCGCTCGCGCACGTCTTCGGGCGCCTGGTGCAGATCGCGCCGATGATGGCGCCGATCAGACTGGGCTGCCTTCCGGACATCAAGCACCTCACGGACGAACTCGCCTCGTTCCAGCCGACGTTGATCCTCGGTGTGCCGCGCGTCTTCGAGAAGGTCTACAACGCGGCGCGCGCCAAGGCGCAGGCGGACGGCAAGGGCAGGATCTTCGACAAGGCGGCGGACACCGCGATCGCGTACAGCCGCGCGCTGGACACTCCCTCCGGCCCGACCCTCGGCCTGAAGATCAAGCACAAGGTGTTCGACAAGCTGGTCTACGGCAAGCTGCGCGCGGTGCTGGGCGGCCGCGGCGAGTACGCCATCTCCGGCGGCGCCCCGCTGGGCGAGCGCCTGGGCCACTTCTTCCGCGGCATCGGCTTCACGGTCCTGGAGGGCTACGGCCTGACCGAGACCTGCGCGGCCACCGCGTTCAACCCCTGGGACCGGCAGAAGATCGGTACGGTCGGCCAGCCGCTACCGGGTTCCGTGATCCGTATCGCGGACGACGGCGAGGTACTGCTGCACGGCGAGCACGTGTTCAAGGAGTACTGGAACAACGAGGCCGCGACCGCGCAGGCGCTGGCCGACGGCTGGTTCCACACGGGCGATGTGGGCACCCTCGACGAGGACGGCTACCTCAGGATCACCGGCCGCAAGAAGGAAATCATCGTCACCGCGGGCGGCAAGAACGTCGCCCCGGCCGTGATCGAGGACCGCATCCGGGCGCACGCGCTGGTCCAGGAGTGCATGGTGGTGGGCGACAAGCGGCCGTTCGTGGGCGCGCTGATCACCCTCGACGAGGAGTTCCTGGGCCGCTGGGCGGCCGAGCACGGCAAGCCGGCGGGCTCCACCGTAGAGTCGCTGCGCGAGGACCCGGAGCTGCTCACGGCGGTCCAGGAGGCGATCGACGACGGCAACGCCGCGGTGTCGAAGGCGGAGTCGGTGCGGAAGTTCCGCATCATCCCCGCCCAGTTCACCGAGGAGTCGGGCCACCTCACGCCGTCCCTGAAGCTCAAGCGCAATGTGGTGGCGAAGGACTTCGCGGCGGACATCGAGGCCATCTACCGCAAGTAACGGGCCGTTCGGCCTTCTGCCATGACGCGGTGCCCCCAGCGCGGACCCGCGTCATGATGCGTTGTGCGAGCGTGGTGCGGGCGAAGTCGCCGACCGAACGGACGCAGCCTCTGGTGCCGCGGCAGGCAACGTTCGCCCCGTCGCGACGCCCGGCACGCTCCCCCAAGCTCTTCGAGCAGGGGGACCCACCAGAGCACGCTTCCCCACTCTCGGCTTCTCCCCCACTCTCGGCTCCGCTCGAGCGGGGGGACCCCCAGAGCGGGAGGTGCCCCCACGACGCCGCTCCTCAACGGGCAGACGCTGCCTGCCACGGCACTAGAGCAGTTCCCTCAGCCGCTCCGCCAGCAAGTCCCAGCGCCACCTCTCCTCGACCCACTGCCGGCCCCGCTCCCCCATACGGCGGCGCAACTCGGGGTCGCCGAGCAGAGTGATGATGCGGTCCGCGGCATCCTCGGCGGAGCCGTCCCGGACCACCCAGCCGGTCTCCCCGTCGAGCACCGCGTCGGGTGCGCCGCCCGAGTCGCCGGCGACCACCGGGAGGCCCGTCGCGGACGCCTCCAGGTACACGATGCCGAGGCCCTCGACGTCCAGGCCGCCCCGTCGGGTACGGCACGGCATGGCGAAGACGTCGCCCGCCCCGTAGTGCGCGGGCAGCTCCGCCCAGGGGACGGCACCCGTGAAGCGGACAGCGTCGGCGACCCCGGTCTCACGCGCGAGTCTGCGCAGGTCCTTCTCGTAGGGCCCGCCCCCGACGATCAGCAGGACGGCGTCCGGCTCCTTGCCCAGGATGCGCGGCATCGCCTGGATCAGCGTGTCCTGACCCTTGCGCGGGACCAGGCGGGACACACAGACCACCACGGGGCGGTCGGTGAGCCCCAGGCGGGCGCGGACCTCGTCGCCGCCCGAGCCCGGGTGGAAGGTCTTCTCGTCGACGCCCGGCGGCAGTTGCACCATCCGCCCGGCCGCCTGCGGGGTCAGCGCGGAGGCGATGCGCGAGCGCGTGTACTCGCCGAGATAGGTGATCGTGTCGGTCGACTCGCCGATCCTTCGCAGCAGGCCGCGCGCGGCGGGCAGTTGGGCCCATCCCGCCTCATGGCCGTGCGTGGTCGCCACCAGTCGTTCGGCGCCCGCCCGCCGCAGCGCCGGCGCCATCAGGCCGAGCGGCGCCGCCGCCCCGAACCACACCGACGAACAGCCGTGCTCCCGCAGCAGGCCCACGGCCCGCCGGGTCGCGCCGGGCGTCGGCAGCAGCATCGTCGTCCGGTCCCTTACGACGGTGAAGGGCTGTTCGGCGTCGAAGGCGGCCGTCGCCTCCACGCCCTCCCGGCTCCGTTTCCAGGTGGAGGCGTGGACGACCAGTCGTGCCGGGTCCAGGCGCAGCGCCATGTTGTGCAGAAACGCCTGGATACCGCCGGGGCGCGGCGGAAAGTCGTTGGTCACGATCAGGGTCTTGTGCATCGTCGTCGACAGTACCGAACCCGGTGTGCCACCGTACTCACCGCTCTGTACGGCCGCGCTTCATGGCCCTCGCACCGTTCGACGGGAGATCATGGCCCCCCATGGCTGAACACACGCGACACGCTGGAACAGGGGCTCAGGTGGACATGGCGGGCACACGGCGGTTCCCGATCGGGCTGCTCTGCACCTGGGGCGTGACCAGACTGGCCCTACTGCTCTTCGTCTACAAGGTGTGGACCTTCCCCGGCCCGGACGTCACCAGCGACGTCTCCGTGATCTACCACGGCTGGTACGAGACCCTGCGCACCGGAACCTTCCCGCACCAAGACGTCACCTGGCAGTACCCGCCGGCCGCCGCGCTCGCGATCCTCTCCCCCGCGCTGCTGCCCTTCGTGGACTACACGCACGCCTTCTACGACATCGTCTTCCTCGCCGACCTGGCGGTCCTCTGCCTGCTCCAGTTCGCGGGCCTGCGTCCCGGCAAAACGCTGCGCGGCGCCTGGGTGTGGACGATCGGCGTGGCGCTGCTCGGCCCCACCGTGTACGCGCGCTACGACGTGATGGTGACGGCGGTGGCGGTCGCGGCGGTCCTGGCCGGAACGCGCCATCCCCGCATGATGGGGGCGCTCGCAGGCTTCGGCGCACTGCTGAAGGTGTGGCCGGCGCTGCTGCTGGCGGGTGCCGTGAAGCGGAGAGCCTGGTTCTCCGCCGCGGCGACGGCAGGCGGGCTCGCCCTGCTCTTCGCGCTGACGATGCCCGGCGCCTTCTCCTTCCTGACCTTCCAGCGCGACCGCGGCACGGAGGTCGAGTCGCTGGGCTCGATGGTCTTCCATGTGGCCCGCCACTTCGGCTGGGAGGGCCGGGTGATGCTCAACTACGGCTCGGTGGAGTTCCTCGGCCCCTACGTCGACTGGGTCAGCTGGGCGGCCGTCTTCCTGAGCGTGATCGCCTTCGGTTGGCTGCTGCTGTGGCGGCTGAGCGTGCGGCGCATGACGGCACAAGGGGTCGCGGACGCGGCCTTCGTGGCCGTGCTGATGTTCACGATCACCAGCCGGGTGATCAGCCCGCAGTACATGGTGTGGCTGGTCGGACTCGCGGCGGTCAGCCTGTGCTTCCACGGCAGCCGGATGGTGCTGCCCGGCGGACTGGTCCTGGCCTCCTGCCTCGCCACCGTCCTGGAGTTCCCGGTGTACTTCGGGGATGTCGTCACCAGCACCCCGCTGGGGATCACACTCCTCTTCGTGCGCAACGGCCTGCTGGTGGCCGCCGCGCTGATCGCCGCCCGGGAGCTGTGGCGCGGCACCGTCTCACGGCCGGCGCCGACCGTACCGCCTCAGGCCACCCGCACTCAGGAGACCCTGACGCCCTCCTGACGGCGCTCGAGGGGAGCATGGCGCCGCACCGCGGCGCCGGCCCGGGGTCTCAGCCCAGCTGCGCCGTCAGATACGCCCGCCACTGCCGTGTGAACTCCTGCGGAGTCGTCCCGAGGACCTTCTTCAGCGCGTCCTCGACCGCCCCCGCGCGCTCACGGTGCTCGCCCACCGCCCGGTAGAAGTCGTTCAGCCGGGCCTCGCCCCAGCGGTCCGTGATCATCCGGCAGGCCATCCAGCCGCCCTCGTAGGCCCGCGCCAGCTTCCCCGCGTCCCCGGCGAAGGCGAAGTCCGCGTCGTCCGGCAGCGTGGCCGGGACGTCTCCCGCCGCCAGGGAACGGCCGAGTTCGGGGGCCACCTGCGCGGGCGTACGGCCGCTGCCGCGGTAGCCGACCCAGTCGGCGTACCCCTCGGAGAGCCACAAGGGAGTGGCCGGGGTCGTACGGTCACGGGTGGCGACATGCGTGGTCTCGTGCGTGAGGACGACCTGCTTGCCGAGGCTGCCGAGGCTGCCGTACGCGTTCGGATTCACGATGATCCGGTCCGCAGGCGTCTTCGTCGCTCCCCCCGCCTCGCCGGTGGTGACCGCGGCGATCCCCCGGTACCCGGCCGTGGACGCGCCGAGCAGGCCCGCCATCCCCTCCAGCGTCCGCGGTACGAGGACCACGACGTGCCCCGGCCAGCCGGTACCCCACGCCTCGCTGACGGAGGGCACCGCCCGGTCCGCGAGGTGCGCCAGGCCCCGCAGGACGTCCTGCGGCTGCCCGACCCCGAGGACGAGGCTGTGCGCCCCGCGGGTGGCCTGGACGGCACCCTGCTCCCACAGTTGCTCGTTGGCGCCGGGGGCGGGCACCTCGGAGCTGACGTACCAGCGTCCGCCGGTGCGGGTCAGCCGCAGCGTGCGGGCGGCGGTGACGGGCGCACGGTCGTAACCCCTGATGCGATAGCGCAGTTCGGCGTCGGCGGTGGCACGGTCGCCGGTGCGGTGCAGGGCGGTGAGGCGGTAGGACCAGGCGGCCAGCGGCACCGCCCTGAGGTTGTCGAACTCAGCTGCGCCGGTGGCGGGTCGGCCCGTGGCAGGTGCCCCGGTCGCCAGGAACGCGTACCGGTCCCGGTCCAGAACCGCCGTCGCCCGCCGGTCGAGCACCCGCTGCACGGCGGCCGTCTGGTCGTCCGAAGCCGACGGGCCACCGCAGCCGACGAGTGAGGCGAGCAGCAGCACACAGCCCGCGATGCCTCCCGGCACCCGCCCACGACCAGCCACGTTCCGATGGTACGCGGTGGCTGGTGCCCCGGCAGGCACCGTCTGCCCGTCAAGGAGCGGCATCGTGGGGGCACCTCCCGCTCTGGGGTCCCCCCTGCTCGAAGAGCTTGGGGCAGCGTGCCGGGCGTCGCGACAGGGCAGGCGTTGCCTGTTGGGGCCCTCGGCCCCCACCCGCGCCGTGGTTCAGGGCCGGGTGACCGAGGAGACCGGCATCATCCCGACCGGGTCGTAGCGCACCGCGGCTCCCGGGTGCGGTGCGTGGATGACCATGCCGTTGCCCACGTACATCGCCACATGGCTGGCGTCGTTGCGGTAGACGACCAGGTCGCCGGGCCGGGCCTCGGAGAGCGGCACATGCCGTCCGGCGTACCGCTGTTGCTGCGAGGTGCGCGGCAGTCCGATGCCGGCGTGCGCGTACGACCACTGCATGAGGCCCGAACAGTCGAAGCCGGCCGGCCCGTTGGCGCCCCACACATACGGGTGGCCGAGCGCGGAACGGGCCGCGGCAACGGCGGCGGCGGCACGGCCGTCGAGCGCGACGGCACCGCCCCTGAGGTCGGGCACGTCACCGGCGGAGCGGGACGCCCGCTCGTAGGCGGCACGCTCCGCCACCGGCAGGGAGTTGAGCAGCCGCCGCGCCGCGGCCAGCTTCCGCTCAACGGCCTTCTTGTGCTGGGCGACCGCCGTGCGGCTCTTCTCCAGCGCCGCGAACTTCCCGGCCGTCTCCGTGCGTTCCTGGGCCAGTTCACGCAGGGCCGACTGAAGTCCCCTGAGCCGTACGGCCTGCTGGGCGCCGATCCGGTCGAGCGTGGTCGCCCGGTCGAGGTAGGCGTCGGGGCTGTCCGAGAACAGCAGCGCGAGGGAGGGGTCGAGCCCCCCGGAACGATACTGGGCCCCGGCGAGCGCACCGAGCGCGTCCCGCAGGCCGTTGACGCGGCCCTGCTGCCGGGCGATGCGGTCCTGCGCCTGGCCGATCTGCCGACGCAGCGAACCGGCCTGTTCCTCGGCCTTGTTGTACGCCTCGGTGGCGCGCTCTGCCTCCTGGTACAGCCGGTCCACCGTGGCCCTGGCGTCGCCGTGCGGCACGGCGTCCGCCGGTAGGACTCCGAGGGCTGCGGCGGCGACCGCCGCCGCGGACAGAACGGCTGCTGTGGCGCCACGACCCCGACCGAGGCCGGATGGTGCAAGGCGGCGATGGGACCCCACGACCTGTCGCACTCCCTTCCGCTGAACACCCCGCCGCACGGCGGGGAAACGCGGCAGACAGTAGCCGGGTGATCACGCAGCGACCAACGGCAGCCTGCGGGCACACAATCCGATGCCCCGCCGCTGACGCAGGTCATCGGCGGGGCGCGGGGTCAGCGGGAGTCGCTGGAATTCGCCCGTTCGGGCGCGGTGGCGCGGGGACTTGGGAAGGGCGTCAGATGCGGACGCCGAACTGGAACGGCATGTTGCCGATCGACTCGTAGCGCACCACGGTGCCACTGCGCGGGGCGTGCAGCACCTGGCCGTTGCCCGCGTAGAGGCCGACGTGGTGCTGGTCGCCGTAGAAGATGACCAGGTCGCCGACCTGGAGTTGGCTGGCGCTGTAGATGCGGGTGCCGTCGTTGGCCTGTGCCTGCGACTGGCGGGATATCGTGACGCCGGCCTGCCCGTACGCCCAGGAGGTCAACCCCGAGCAGTCGAAGGCGGAGGGGCCGGTGGCACCCCAGACATAGGGCGAGCCGATCTTGGTCTTGGCGGCGGCGAACGCTTGTGCGGCGCGACCGGAGGCGGGCTTGCTGGAGCCGGACGGGGCGGTGCCGGTGGAGCTGTTCAGCGCGGTGCGCTCGCTGGCGCGGCTGGCGCGGGCCTCCTCGGCCTTCAGAGCCGCGCGCTCCTGCTCGGTCAGGGTGAGGAGGAGCTTCTGCGCCTGGGCGAGCTTGCCCTGGACTTCCTTCTTCTTCTTGCCCAGTTCGGTGCGGGTGGACGCGAGGTCCTTGAGCTTGTCGGAGGCTTCCTTGCGCTCCTGGGCCAGCTCGCGCTGCTTCTCCTGGATCTTCTTCAGCGCCTCGACCTGCTGACCGCTCAACTGATTGAGCGTGGAGGCCTTGTCGAGGAAGTCGTCCGGGTTCGAGGAGAGGAACAGCTGGACGGACGGGTCGATGCTGCCGGTGCGGTACTGCGCGCTGGCCATCGAGCCGATCCCGTCGCGCAGCTTGTTGAGGTCTTCCTGACCCCGGGCGACGGTGTCCTGCAGGGTGGAGATCTGCTTCTCCAGCTTGTCCTGCTTCTCCTTGGCCCCGTTGTACTTCTCGGTGGCCTTCTCCGCCTCTTCGTAGAGCTTGTCGACCTTGGACTTGACCTCGTCCTTGTTCGGCTTCGCGCTCGGCGCGGCGTTGGCGGCCTGCGCACTCAGGGCCACAGCGGCTGCGGCGACGGTGGTGAGCACGGTCACACGCGTGCGGCTCGGCTGCTTGGGTCGACGGTGGGACGCCACGGAGGCGAGCTCCTTCTTCCTTCAGCCGCCTACCGACACGCCGGCGGGCGGTGCCCCTTCGCCGTCACTCCCATTGAGTGATCACTCGAGCGGAGGTTCGAGCTCAGACCCTAGTAACCCTCCTGTGATCAGTTCAAATCCTCACGCGAAAATTCTTCGCCACACGTGCATTCTTTGCACTCAACTCACATGCCGTAACGCCCGCTTGACGCTACGTTGCACGCGAATCCGTTAATTCGGGCATCCCTGACGGATGTTGCGGTTCGCGCGTACGGGACCCATGTGATGTATGGGCTTCCGGGTGCCGCGTTCAGCGGAGACAGGCCGCGTGCGTCAGGACAGACGCTTGAGCAGAACCGCGGACGCGACCGGGCGCGCACCGGCCCTGGCAACCCCGTCGGCCACCTCACGGTCGGTGGAGGCGACGATGACCGGCCGGCCCGGCGGCTCCGCGCGCACCAGCTGGCGGATCAACTCATCGGCGGTGACGCCCGGCTTGGAGAACAGCACCCGCACCCCGCGCGGTGGGGCCAACAGGACGGGCGCGGCCAGTTCGGCCCCGTCGAAGACACACGTGACCTCGGCACCGGTCTGCGCGGCAAGCTGTGAGAGCTGCCCGAGGATCCTCAGCCGCTGCTTCTCCAACGGCATCTGCGGATAGCCGGTCTTGGTGACGTTGTAGCCGTCGACGACGAGATGCGCCTGCGGCAGCGCCAGCAGCTGGTCGAGGATCGCCGGATCGTTCTCGGACAGGGCGCGGGCCGCGATGTCCTTCGGGGTCATCCGCCCCGGTTCGACCGCGTCCACGGTCTCCGCGGGCCGTACGGACACCGGCGGCAGCGCCAGCTCCCGCCGCAGCCCCTGGGCCGCGTCCAGCACGGTGTCGAGCAGCAGCCGTACCCGCATGTCCTCGACGCTGCGCCCCTCGCGCACCGCCCTGCGCGTGGCCTCCAGGGAGGCCTCCGCCTCCCCGAGGCGCGCCTTGAGCCGCCGGGTCTCGCTCTCGGCGGCCGACACCTGTGACTGCCCCTCGGTCCGTACGGCCTCGATCTCGCTCCGCACCTTGCGCAGGGCGGCCTCGCCGCGCTTGACGTCGCTGAGGGCCGCGCGCAGCTTGCGCTGAAGCGATTCGGCTTCCTTGCGCGCCGACTCCAGCTCCCTGCGCAGCCGCTCGGTCTCGGCGCGCGTGTGGTCGCGAGCGGCTGCCAACTCCGCGCGCAGCCGCTCCAGCTCGGCGCGGTTCTCCTCGTCGACGCGCTCGGCGTCCGCGCGCTGCACCTCCTCGCCGGCGGCGGTCACCAGTTTCACCCAGCCCGCGGGGCGCAGCACATAGGCCGCGGCGGCCACATCGAGCGGATCCGCGGCCGGGGGCGGCGAACCGGAGTCGAGGGCGCCGGTGAGTTCCGGCTGGGCCTCTTTGAGCTTCTCCGCGATGCGCTGCCGGAACAACGCATCGCTCTCCACGGCCGCCGCCATGGCGTTACCGGCGAACTTGGCGCGGCGGTTCGGCGTGAACCGGGCGTACTGCCGCAACTGCGCGGGCAGTTCACCCAGGGTCAGTGCGCCGAAGCCGTCGGACACTATCTGCACGACCCGGCGGCGCACGCCGTCGGGCAGCGGACGGTCGAGCACCTCAGCGGTGCCGTCGACCGGCTCCCCGCTCGTGGTCTCCACCATCCGTCACCCCAATACCTGTGCGGGGCCGCTCCGTCAGGAGCCGGCGCCCGGCCTCTCCACGAGTTCCACCTGGTCCACGGCGTTGCACCAGCGGCAACGCACCGACTCGATGGTCTCACTGACCACCTCGCGCTCCTCTACCGTGGGCTCACCGGACAGATCGAGGTGCACGTACTCGACGACCTTCGACGAGCGGGTCACGTCGAAACGCGTGAGGTTGCCGCAGAGCGTGCACCGCCACCGGGTCGTCTCGGTCGGCAGGGGAACCGTCATCGTGGCTGCACTTCCTTCTTCCAGTCTCCGTGATGCGCCAGTTTCCCTGGAGCGTGTGGCTCGTAACCCTACGGCCTGGCGGGTAGTCGACGCCCGCCCGTCTTCAACGGCGAGGCACTCTGTTCGTATAGGTCCGGTTACGCCATGCTCTGTCCCATGATCAGCACCTGGAGCAGGGCGGCCGCCAGAGCGCTGCGGGAACCGTCGGCGCCGATGACACACGGACTGCTCGTCCTGTGCTGCCTGATCTTCGTGATCGGACCGGCCGCGGGCCTGAATCCGGTGTACGGCACCGGGGACGCGCTGCTCGCCGCGCAACGCGCCTATTTCGCCCGCTGGGGCGTGGTCCCCGAGGAACTGTTCAGCGGGGCGGCACGGGCCGCCCTCAGCCCCGCGACGGCGCTGTTCGTGCACGGCAGCTGGGTGCATCTGCTGGGCAACATGCTCTTCCTCCACGTCTTCGGGGCGATGACCGAGGAGCGGATGGGCCGCCTGGAGTTCGCCCTGTTCTACCTGGGCTGCGGCTTTCTGGCGCTGCTGGGGTACGCGGCGGCCAACGCCGACTCGGCGCAGACACTGGTCGGAGCGTCCGGGGCGATCTCCGCGGTGCTCGGCGCCTTCCTCTTCCTGTTCCCCAGGGCACGGGTGACCAGTCTCTTCCCGTTTCTGCTCTTCCTGCCGCTGCGCTTTCCGGCCTGGGTGGTGCTGCCCTTCTGGGCGACCCTGCAGTGGCTGGCGGCGGGCCGCGCCACCCAGAGCCCGGGGGTCGCCTACCTCGCCCACCTGATCGGGTTCTCGCTGGGCTTCGTCTACGCGTGGGTGCGCTACGGGCGTACGAGTAGGGTGAAAACCCCAGCCAAGGCCCCCGAGGGAGAACACCAGCCGTGATCACCGCGATCGTGCTCATCAAGACCAGCGTGGACCGGATTCCCGAGATCGCCGAGTCGATCGCCGCGCTGGACTGCGTCAGCGAGGTTTTCTCCGTCACCGGTACGTACGACCTCATCGCCATGGTCCGGGTGAAGGCCCACGACGACCTGGCGGACGTCATCCCCGGCCGGATCAGCAAGATCCCGGGCGTCCGGGCCACGGACACCCACGTCGCCTTCCGCACGTACTCCCAGCACGACCTGGAGGCGGCGTTCGCGATCGGCCTGGACAACTAGCGCCCTGACTGCTCCCGCCGCGCGCCGTCGCCGACGAGCTCCCCGACCGCGCGGACGAAGCGCTCGACGTGCTCGTCGGGGGTTCCCGCACCGAAGCTGACGCGGATCGCGTGGAGGGACTGCTCACCGGGCGCGGTCTCGGGGGCTCCGCACTCGCCCTGCGTCTGCGGATCGCTGCCGAGCAGGGTGCGTACCAGCGGGTGGGCGCAGAACAGGCCGTCCCGCACACCGATGCCGTACTCGGCGGAGAGCGCGGCGGCGAAGCGGGAGCTGTTCCACCCCTCGACGACGAACGAGATCACTCCGACGCGGGGCGCGTCGTCGCCGAAGAGGGAGAGCACCGTGACCTCCGGGATCTCGGCGAGCCCGTCCCTGACCTTGCGGATCAGGTTCTGTTCACGGGCGACCAGCGACGCGAAGCCGGCCTCGGTGAGGACTCGGCAGGCCGCGGCGATGGAGTAGGCGCCGATGACGTTGGGCGAGCCGGCCTCGTGCCGGGCGGCGGTCTCGTGCCACTCGACGTCCACTCCCCCGTCCGTACGCCGGGTGACCCTGCGGCTGGCGCCGCCGCCCGCGAGGTACGGCTCGGCCTCGCGCAGCCAGTCGGCGCGGCCGGCCAGGACGCCGGAGCCGAAGGGGGCGTACAGCTTGTGGCCGGAGAAGGCGACCCAGTCGACGTCGAGGTCGCGGACAGACACCGGGTGGTGCGGGGCGAGCTGGGCGGCGTCCAGGACGATCCGGGCGCCGTGCGCGTGGGCGGCTGCCGCGAGCTCGCGTACGGGCCACAGCTCGCCGGTGACGTTGGAGGCGCCGGTGACGCAGACGAGGGCCGGGCCATTGGGGCCTCCCTCGCTCGAACGAAGTTGAGAGCTTGGGGAAGGGGCCCGGTCGGCGAGGGCGCGCTCCAGGGTCTGGACGGCCTGACGCGCGGAGCGCGGCGCGTCGAGGTAGGTGACCCGCGCCTCCCGCCAGGGCAGCAGGGAGGCGTGGTGCTCGGTCTCGAAGACGAAGACCCGGCAGTCGGCCGGAAGGGTGGCGGCGAGGAGATTGAGCGAGTCGGTGGTGGACCGGGTGAAGATCACCTCGTCGCCGTCCCGGCAGTCGAGGAACTCGGCGACCGTCTTGCGGGCGTTCTCGAAGAGGTCGGTGGACAGCCGCGAGAGATACCCGGCACCACGGTGGACGCTGCCGTAGTACGGCGCGTACGCCGCCACGTCGTCCCAGACCCGCTGCAGCGCCGGGGCGCTGGCCGCGTAGTCGAGCGCGGCGTAGGTGACCTCGTCGCCGGTGACGAGCGGGACGGTGACATCTCGCCCCAGAACGGGCAGCGGGGCACAAACGGACCGGTCGGCGGCAGCGGTGAGAACGGACATGGGTGTACTCCCGTGAAAGCAGGCGGAATCACCGTGCCGGGCGGCACGCGCCGGGGCGCGCCTGCGTCAGCGGCACAGGATGGGTGAAAGAAGGATGCGGAGGCGGGGCTCTGGGCCCCAGGTCCTGTCGCCGGACTCCCGCCCGCCCCACGACGCCATGGACGTCGGCTTCGCTCGCGCGGGCGGTGCCGGCCCACGCGGCCGCGAGCCCGCCCTCCCGGCGGACGACGGGAGTGTGACGACAGGACCTAGCGCATTCGCTTGCTCACGGAAGGCTCCCTCGAACGACCAGGACCCCTGGTGACGCGAGGGGTCCGCGCTTGCCGCAGACCTCGCTGCCTGCGGCCTGGTCTTCACCCGGGGCACCCCGCCACGGACGGAGGGTTGCCGGACAGCCGGCCGGGGCCGAATGACTGTCGCTCATGACCTGATCAGGACCGTACGTGACGTGATCGCCGGGCCGCAACTTCTGTCCGGATGCCGGGACATACCGCACCCGGTCCCCACCGCCGCGGCGCGCAACGACCAGCGGAGCCCGGCCGTGCCGGGCTCCGCGCCACCCCGGAGCGCTACGCGTTGCTCACGTCCACCCAGCGCTCCAGCGTCCGCCTGGCCGCCCCCGAGTCGATGGACTCCGCAGCCTTCTGCATCCCGGCGCGGATCTGCTCGGCCAGGGGTGCCCCCGTGGGCTCCAGCGCCACCAGTGCCGCCGCCGAGTTCAACAGCACCGCATCCCGTACGGGCCCCGTCTCGCCCGCGAGCAGCCGCCGCGCGACATCCGCGTTGTACGACGCGTCGGCGCCCCGCAGCGCCTCCACCGGCACCAGCTCGATACCGACGTCGCGCGGGTCGAAGGCCTCCTCGGTGACCTTGCCGTCACGGACGATCCACACCCGGGACGTGGAGGTCGTCGTCAGCTCGTCCAGGCCGTCGTCGCCACGGAACACCAGCGACGAGTTGCCGCGTTCGGCGAAGACACCCGCCATGATCGGCGCCATGCGCGGATCGGCGACACCGACGGCCTGGGCCTTCACCTGCGCCGGGTTGGCCAGCGGACCGAGGAAGTTGAACACGGTGCGAATCCCCAACTGCCCCCGGGCGGCGGCGACATGCCGCAGCGCCGGGTGGAACTTCGCCGCGAAGCAGAAGGTGATCCCGGCCTCCTCCGCGACCTCCGCGACCCGCCGTGGCGTCAGCTCCAGATTGACGCCGAGCTTCTCCAGGACGTCGGAGGCCCCGGACGCCGAGGACGCGGCCCGGCTGCCGTGCTTGACGACCTTCGCACCGGTGCCGGCGACGACGATCGACGACATGGTGGAGATGTTCACCGTCTTCGCGCCGTCGCCACCCGTGCCGACGATGTCGACCGTGCGCCCCGGCACCTCGATCACGCTCGCGTGCTCGTACAGCGCCCGCACACAGCCGGAGATCTCCTCGACGGTCTCCCCCTTGGCACGCAGGGACACCGCGAACCCGGCGATCTGCACGTCGGTCGCCTCGCCGCGCATGATCAGGTCCATCGCCCAGGCGGTGTCGTCCGCGGTGAGGTTCCGGCCCTCCAGCAGGCCGTTCAGCAACACGGGCCAGGAACGGCCCGCCGCGGTGTCGCCTCCAGCGGGGGTCACAGCGCTCATAAGCCGCTCCATGGTCGGCGTCCCGAACGGGACGCGGGTCTCTGCCACGTCCAGCCTATCCAGCGCCAGGGACGACGAAGGACCCCGTCCGGTTCATGGACGGGGTCCTTCGGCCGTGGCGTGGCGCGCAGCGATCAGTGGTGGCCGTGGCCGCTCGTGATCTCCTTGTACTCGTCAGCCGTGGGCTTGGAGATCTGGTTCAGCTCCCCGTAGTAGGCGCTGCTCAGCTTCGCGCGAAGCTTCTCCGAGCCCTTGAGCTTCCGCTCGACGCCGTGCTCGTCGACCAGCGGACCGATCTCGACCGGCACGTACTGCTCGTGCGCGGTGAGCGTGTGCAGCTGCTCCTGGCTGAGCGGCTCGTGGACCTCGATGAACTCACCGTGCGGCAGCCGCTTGATGATGCCCGACTCGCGGCCGTGCAGCACCTTGTCGCGGTCGCGGCGCTGAAGGCCGAGGCAGATCCGCTTGGTGGCGACGAACGCGACGACCGGTCCGGCGAAGAACGCGATCCGGACGAACCAGGTGACCGCGTTGATCGACAGGTGGAAGTGCGTGGCCCACAGGTCGTTGCCACCACCGACCAGCATCACCATGTACGCGGTGATCCACGCGACACCGAAGGCGGTGCGCGTCGGCGCGTTGCGCGGGCGGTCCAGGATGTGGTGCTCGCGCTTGTCGCCCGTGACCCACGACTCGATGAACGGGTAGACCGCGATCGCGGCGAGGACCAGCGGGAAGATCACCAGCGGGATGAACACACCCAGGACGAGCGTGTGGCCCCAGATGTTGATCTCCCAGCCCGGCATCGCACGGATCAGACCCTCGGCAAAGCCCATGTACCAGTCGGGCTGAGCGCCCGTGGACACCTGGTCCGAACGATAGGGGCCGATGGCCCAGATCGGGTTGATCGTGGCGATCGCAGCGACGGCCGCGATGACACCGAAGACCAGGAAGAAGAAGCCTCCGGCCTTGGCCATGTACACCGGCAGCAGCGGCATACCGACGACGTTGTTGTTCGTCTTGCCGGGGCCCGCGAACTGCGTGTGCTTGTGGTAGAAGACCAGGATCAGGTGACCCACCATCAGGCCGAGCATGATGCCCGGCAGCAGCAGGATGTGGATCGAGTAGAAGCGGGCCACGAAGTCGTGCCCCGGGAACTCGCCGCCGAAGAGGAAGAACGAGATGTACGTGCCCACGATCGGCACGGACAGGATCGCGCCCTCCATGAAGCGGACACCGGTGCCGGAGAGCAGGTCGTCCGGAAGCGAGTAACCGGTGAAGCCGGTGAACATGCCCAGGACGAACAGCAGGAAGCCGAACAGCCAGTTGATCTCACGCGGCTTGCGGAACGCGCCCGTGAAGAACACGCGCATCATGTGCACGAACATGCCGGCGAGGAAGATCAGCGCCGCCCAGTGGTGGATCTGCCGGATCAGCAGACCGCCGCGGACGTCGAAGCTGATGTGCAGCGTCGAGTTGAACGCCTCACTCATCAGCTGTCCCTGCAGCGGGACGTAACTGCCGTTGTACACCACCTCGTTCATCGACGGGTGGAAGAACAGCGTCAGGTACACACCCGTGAGGATGATGATGATGAAGCTGTAGAGGCAGACCTCACCCAACATGAACGACCAGTGGTCGGGGAAGATCTTGCGCATGTTGGACTTGGCCAGGGAGTAGATCCCCAGGCGGCCGTCGGCCCAGTCCGCCAGGCGCTCTCCGGCCGGCGCCGCTCGGCGCGCGCCGGAGTCGTTGGTCGTCGTAGTGCTCATCCGCGCTCCCAGAAAGCAGGACCGACGGGCTCTTCGAAGTCGCCGAGCGCTTCGAGGTAACCGTCTGCGTTGACGCCGATGCGCAGCTGCGGCAGGGCGTGACCGGCCGGGCCGAAGATGACCCGGGCACCGTCGGAGAGGTCGAAGGTGGACTGGTGACACGGGCAGAGGACGTGATGCGTCTGCTGCTCGTAGAGGGAGATCGGGCAACCGACGTGGGTGCAGATCTTCGAGTAGGCCACGATGCCCTCGTGGGACCACTCGAGTTCCTTCTTGTCCTTGATGTCGTCCGGCTGCAGCCGGACGAGCATCAGGGCCGCCTTGGCGATCTCGTTCTGGAATTCCTCGTCGTGCTCCTCCAGGCCCTCGGGCTTGGCGAAGGTGAGCGAGCCGACCGCGACGTCCGAGGGACGCATCGGCTGGTTCGTGTTCATGTTGACGAGGAGCTTGCCTCTGCGCCAGGCGGTGTGGCGCAGCTTCGTCTCGGGCAGCGGGCCGAGGTCGCGCAGCAGGACGACGCCGGAGAGCGGCACCAGGGTCAGCGCGCCGAGCATCGTGTTGCGGATCAGCTTGCGACGGCCGAGCGCGGACTCCTTGGCACCCTGCCGGAAGTCGTCGAGGACCTTCGACTTGACCTCGGGGGAGGCCTCGATCGGGTGGCGCTCGTCGGCGACCTCCACATCGGACATGAGGGTGCGGGCCCAGTGGACCGCGCCCGCGCCGATCGCGAACAGCGCCACGCCCAGGGTCAGGCCCAGCGAGAAGTTGAGCGCGCTGATGTGGCCGATCGGGAAGACGTAGATCGACTTGTCGGCGGGGAAGGCGACGAACGACGCGATGAAGCCGATGGTGGCCAGCATCGACACCGTGAACAGCAGGGCGACCGTGCGCTCGGAGCGCTTGGCTGCCCGCTCGTCGATGTCCTGGATACGGTGCTCGTGGGGCGGGAGACCCGGGTCCGCGAACGGGTGTTTCTCGTCCGCGCCCGTCACCTTGTCGAGCGTGGTCTCCTGCGCAGCGGGCAGGTTCTCTTCTGGAATGTCTTGGCTACTCATGACTTCTTGGCCTTTGCGGTCCGAGCGGCGACCCAGACGGCGACCGCGATCATCGTGCCGAGTCCGAAGATCCAGGCGAACAGGCCCTCGGAGACCGGACCGAGGCCGCCCAGCTGGAGACCGCCCGGGCTCTTGGTCTGGTCACTGTTGACCGCGTCGAGGTACGCGACGATGTCCTTCTTGTTCTGCTGCGACAGCGTGGTGTCGGGGAAGGACGGCATGTTCTGCGGGCCGATCTGCATGGCCTCGTAGATGTGCTTAGGGGCGACACCCTCAAGGCTCGGCGCGAACTTGCCGTGCGTCAGCGCGCCACCCTTACCGGTGAAGTTGTGGCACTGCGCGCAGTTGGTGCGGAAGAGCTCGCCACCCTTGGCGATGTCGGCACCATTGGGGCTGTAGTCGTTCGTCGTCGGCACGGCCGGGCCGGCGCCGAGCGAGGCGACGTACGCCGCAAGCTGGTCGATCTCGGCCTGCGTGTAGATGATCTTCTTCCGCGGCGCCTGGGCGCCCTGGGAGGTGGCGGCCGGCATACGGCCGGTGCCCACCTGGAAGTCCACGTTCGCGGCGCCCACACCGACCAGGGTCGGGCCATCGGAGCTGCCCTGACCGCCGGTGCCGTGGCAGCTGGCGCAGCCCACCCGGTAGAGCTTCTTGCCCTCTTCGATGGCGAGGGACTGGGCGGTCTCATCGGCCTGTGCCTTGCTCGCGGGCGCGAACGCGGCGTACAGCCCCCCGGTGGCCGCCAGCGCGAGGAGTAGAACGACGACAGCCGCCAGCGGATGGCGTCGTCGTGCGGAGAGCTTTTTCACGGATTACCCCGGTGTCAGGATCTTCTGCGTCGATGCTTCTGGAAATTGATCGTGTCGTCGCGGGCGATCGGTTCCCCCCGATCGGGTGACCGTCCGCCCATAGCGACGCCCGATTACTTGATCATGTAGATCGTGGCGAAGAGGCCGATCCAGACGACATCGACGAAGTGCCAGTAGTAGGACACGACGATGGCGGCGGTTGCCTGCTCGTGAGTGAACCTCTTCGCCGCGTAGGTGCGCCCGAGGACCAGCAGGAAGGCGATGAGACCACCCGTCACGTGCAGGCCGTGGAATCCGGTGGTCAGGTAGAACACCGAACCGTACGGGTCAGAGGAGAGCGAGAGGCCGTCCTTCTTGACCAGCTCGGTGTACTCGAAGATCTGCCCGCCGACGAAGATCGCACCCATGATGAAGGTGACGATGAACCAGCCCCGGAGCTTCTTCACGTCCCCGCGTTCGGCGGCAAAGACGCCGAGCTGGCAGGTGAGAGAGGAAAGCACCAGGATCGTGGTGTTCGTCGCCGAGAACGGGAAGTTGAGATGACTCGCCATCTCCTTCCAGTGAGTCGGCCCGGTCACCGATCGCAGGGTGAAGTACATCGCGAAGAGGGCCGCGAAGAACATCAGCTCGGAACTCAACCAGATGATGGTTCCGACGCTGGTGAGGTTCGGTCGATTGACCGACGGGTGCGCGTGCCCGGTTTCTACTGTCGTTGCTGTCGCCACGACCGACATTATGTCGGTCGCTTATCTCGCCCTCACCCCGGGGGGTGCTGTTCGGGGTGTCCGACCCGTGTGTACTGCCCGGATGGCGCATCGCCGCCCTCTGCGAACCGCTGTCGACGGGGTACGCGAGGGAGTAGCATCCGCCCCAACAGTCCGTCCCGTACAACGCCGACGTCCCGGAGGCAAGCATGCAGCCGACCGCCACGGTGCTGGTCTACAGCGACGATTCCACCACCCGCGAACAGGTACGGCTCGCGACCGGGCGCAGGCCCGCTCCGGACGTTCCCGTGGTCGAGTTCGTGGAGTGCGCGACGCCGGCCGCCGTCCTCAGGGAACTGGACAAGGGCGGCATCGATGTGTGCGTCCTGGACGGTGAGGCCGTTCCGATGGGCGGGATGGGTGTGTGCCGGGAGATCAAGGACGAGATCTTCGGCTGCCCGCCGGTGCTGTTGCTGATCGCGCGCCCGCAGGATGCGTGGCTCGCGACGTGGAGCCGGGCCGACGCCGCTGTGACGCTGCCTGTCGAGCCGGTCGAGTTCGCCTCGGCTCTGGCTGCGCTGTTGCGGCGTAAGGCCCTTGCGAGCGCCTGAGAGCGCGAGACGTGTCCTCGTGCGGCTCCAGGCCCGTTGTGCGGCTCCGCCCGCGGGCGGAGCCGCACAACGGGAGCAGGGGTACCTCACGCCGCCTGCGGGCGCAGTCGTGCGCGGTCCTGGGGGGTCGGGCCCTCGGGTGAGGCGACCAGAGCGCTGCCCTTGCGCCACTTCGCCCAGCCGAGGTTCCAGTCACCGAAGCCGTTGCCGAACGGGGTCATGTCCGCGCCCCCGGAGTTGACGACCTTCACGATGTCGCCCACCCGCACCGTGTCGAAGAACCACTGAGCATTGCCGTTGCTCATCCCGGTGCAGCCGTGACTGACGTTGGCGTACCCCTGGGAGCCGACGGACCAGGGCGCGGCGTGCACATACTCGCCGCTCCAGGTGACCTGGGCCGCCCAGTGGACCAACAGGTCATAGGAGTCCGAGGAGCCCTCGGAGATGCCGATGGTGCTTCCCCGCATCCGCACGGTGGACTGCTTGCCCAATATGACCTTGATCCCATTCCGGGTGGCATAGCCCGGCTTGCCGGTGGTGACGGGGATCTGCCTGATCGGCTGGTCGTCCTTGTAGACCGTCAGCAGGTGCGTGGCGGCGTTCGTGACGGCGATGACTCGGTCGCCCGTGGTGAGCTTCAGGGGCTTCGTGTCGCCGCCCCAGAGGTTCTCGGCGATTTTCACGTCCGCGAGGTTGCTGTGGACCCTGACGGTGGCGTGGGCGGGCCAGTAGTCCTTGGGGCGGTAGTGGAGCGTCTTGTCGTCGACCCAGTACCAGGAACCCTCGACCGCGGGCTCCGAGTCCACCTTGAGGGCGCGTTCCACGATCGCCCGGGACGCCTTGTCCTTGACGGGCTCACTGAGTTCGGCGGTGACCGGCTGACCGACGCCGTAGGTGCCGGCCTTGGGGCCGAAGGCGACGTTCAACCGCTTCTTGGTCTTCGGGGTGCTGGTCTGGACGTCGTAGATCTTGCGGCCGGGGGCGCCGTCGTCGTCCTCCGTGGTGACCCCCACCGTGTAGTGGGTGCCTGCGGCCAGCGGTGAGGTGCTGTGCCAACGGCTGCCGTCCGCGGTGAGTTCACCGGCCACGTGGCGTCCTCGGGCGTCGGTGGCCGTGACGTCCGTGATGCGCCCGTCCGAGCCCGACAGGGTGACCTCCAGGGGCTTGTCGGGGTCGGCCTTCTTGCCGTCGCCGACGGGCACGTTGAATTCGAGGTCGTCGGCCGCGTCGTACGGCTTCTCCAGTGGGTCGCCTCCGGACCCGCAGGCGACGAGGCCCGCGCCCAGGGCGATCACCAGCAGAGTGCAACTGACGACTGTGCGCCGCGGACCCCGCGCCGCCAGGCGCGTACCGGACGCTCCGGCGCGCCGGAAGAAGACTGAGTGGCTCATGCCCTCACGCTAGGGAGGCCCAACGGCCACGGCACGCCGAGTGGGCCGTTCAGGGGACGCGAAGGCCCGCCAAAAGAAGGAGCCCGGACGCTCCTTGCGGAGTGTCCGGGCTCCTGTGCGCTCGGCACGTGTTACTGGGTGCGGTTCTCGCCGCGGTAGTACTCGAAGACCCAGCCCCACACAGCCACCAGGATGATGGGGGCCGAGAAGTACATCAGCCACCAGCCGACCGCGACGCTCAGGAAGGCAAGCGCGCCACCGAAGCCGAGGGCGAGCGGCTGCCAGCTGTGCGGGCTGAAGAAGCCGACCTCACCGCTGTCGTCCGCGACATCGGCCTCCTTGTTGTCCTGGGCGCCCGTGTCGACCCGCCTGGCCGTGAAGGTCAGGTAGTAGCCGATCATGACGCTCAGGCCGAAGGCCAGGAAGAGCGCGGTGGCACCGGCCGGCTCCTTCGCCCAGACGCCGTAGACGACGGCTGTGGCGAGGATGAAAACCGCCAGCCAGATGAACATCTTGCCCTGGATCTTCACTTGCCGGCCTCCTTGCCACCAGCGATGCCCTTG
Source organism: Streptomyces colonosanans (assembly GCF_001866645.1). GTDB lineage: Bacteria > Actinomycetota > Actinomycetes > Streptomycetales > Streptomycetaceae > Streptomyces > Streptomyces colonosanans. Next base: position 32,221 of record NZ_MLYP01000017.1, on the reverse strand, counting down.
CTACCGGCACCGGCGTACTCGAGCTGCTCGAGCGCGGCGACCTCCGGGTGGTGCAGGTCGAAGGCAGGCGATTCGGAACGGATCCGCGGCAGCGTGAGGAAGTTGTGCCGCGGCGGCGGGCAGGACGTCGCCCATTCGAGCGAACGGCCGTAGCCCCACGGGTCGTCGACGTTGACCGGCTTGCCGTACTTGGCCGTCTTCCAGATGTTGTAGAAGAACGGCAGCATCGACAGGCCGAGCAGGAACGAACTGATCGTCGAGACCATGTTCAGAGCGGTGAAGCCGTCGGCCGCGAGGTAGTCCGCGTAACGACGCGGCATGCCCTCGGCACCCAGCCAGTGCTGCACCAGGAAGGTGCCGTGGAAGCCGAGGAACAGCGTCCAGAAGGTGATCTTGCCGAGGCGCTCGTCGAGCATCTTGCCGGTGAACTTCGGCCACCAGAAGTGGAAGCCGGCGAACATCGCGAAGACGACCGTACCGAAGACCACGTAGTGGAAGTGCGCCACCACGAAGTACGAGTCGGAGATGTGGAAGTCAAGCGGCGGCGAGGCCAGGATGACACCGGTCAGACCACCGAACGTGAAGGTGACCAGGAAGCCCATCACCCAGAGCATCGGCGTCTCGAAGGACAGCGAGCCCTTCCACATCGTTCCGATCCAGTTGAAGAACTTCACGCCGGTGGGTACGGCGATGAGGAACGTCATGAAGGAGAAGAACGGGAGCAGCACGCCACCGGTGACGTACATGTGGTGCGCCCACACCGTGATCGACAGACCGGCGATGGAGATGGTGGCGCCGACCAGACCCATGTAGCCGAACATCGGCTTGCGGCTGAAGACCGGGATGATCTCGGAAACGATGCCGAAGAACGGCAACGCGATGATGTACACCTCTGGATGGCCGAAGAACCAGAAGAGGTGTTGCCATAGCAAGGCGCCACCGTTGGACGCGTCGAAGACGTGCGCACCGAACTTGCGGTCCGCCTCCAGGGCGAACAGCGCGGCCGCGAGGACCGGGAAGGCCAGCAGGACGAGCACACCGGTCAGCAGCACGTTCCACACGAAGATCGGCATGCGGAACATGGTCATGCCGGGGGCACGCATGCAGATGATCGTGGTGATGAAGTTGACCGAGCCGAGGATCGTACCGAAGCCGGAGAAGGCCAGACCCATGATCCACAGGTCGGAACCGATGCCCGGCGAGCGGATCGCGTCAGACAGCGGGCTGTAGGCGAACCAGCCGAAGTCGGCCGCGCCGTTCGGGGTGAGGAAGCCACCGAGCGCGATGAGCGAGCCGAACAGGTAGAGCCAGTAGGCGAACATGTTCAGCCGCGGGAACGCCACGTCGGGCGCGCCGATCTGCAGCGGCATGATCCAGTTTGCGAAACCGGCGAACAAAGGCGTCGCGAACATCAGCAGCATGACCGTGCCATGCATCGTGAACGCCTGGTTGAACTGTTCCTTCGACATGATCTGCATGCCCGGCCGGGCGAGCTCGGCGCGCATGAGGAGCGCCATGACGCCGCCGATGCAGAAGAACGCGAAGGACGTGATCAGGTACAGCGTGCCGATCGTCTTGTGGTCCGTGGTAGTCAGCCACTTGACGACGACGTTGCCGGGTCGCCGACGCCGTACCGGCAGCTCGTTCTCGTACGAGTCCTCAGCTGCGGCGGCACCCTGGGGTTCGTTGAGGATGCTCACAGTGTGTTCGTCTCCCGGTTCTTCTCGTGGCTCGTCTGCGCGATGCCAGCGGGGATGTAACCGGTCTGCCCCTTCTTCGCAAGGTCCTTGAGGTGCTGCTCGTAGCGCTCGGGCGAGACGACCTTCACGTTGAACAGCATCCGGGCGTGGTCGACGCCGCAGAGCTCGGCGCACTTGCCCAGGAAGGTGCCCTCCTGGTTGGGGGTCACCTGGAAGGCGTTGGTGTGACCCGGAATGACGTCCTGCTTCATCAGGAACGGCACCACCCAGAAGGAGTGGATGACGTCACGAGAGGTGAGGACGAACCGGACCGTCTTGCCCTTGGGCAGCCACAGGGTCGGGCCGGGGTTGCCGGTCTGGGGATTGCGCGTGGCGGGCGTGCCGTAGTCGTAGACACCACCGGCGTTCGCCGGGAAGTCGTCCTTGAACCGGTTCGGAATCGCGTTGAGATTCGGATTGGTCTTGGCATCGCCCGTCACCCCGTCGACCGGGGTGATGTAGTTGAAGCCCCAGCTCCACTGATAGCCGATGACGTTGACCGTCACGTCAGGCTTCTTGGAGATGTCCATGAGCTTCGACTCGTCGCGGGCCGTGAAGTAGAAGAGCACCGAGACAATGATGAGCGGGACCACGGTGTACAACGCCTCGATGGGCATGTTGTACCGGGTCTGCGCAGGAACTTCGACCTTGGTGCGGCTGCGCCGGTGGAAGAACACGCTCCACAGGATCAGGCCCCAGACCAGGCAGCCGATGACGAGCGCGGCCGCCCACGACCCCTGCCACAGAGAGAGGATCCGGGGAGCCTCTTCCGTGGTCGGGGTGGGCATACCAAGGCGGGGGAAGTCCTTGTATGTGCAACCGGTGGCGGTCACCAGGACCAGGCCCGCAGTCAGCGCCTGCAGCAGCTTCCGCCGCATCGGGCGCCGCGGCGAGCGGTCGGAGCCGTTGGGACTCACGTAGCGCCTTCCCGAGAGTCTCGCCCGCGCGGTTGGCTGCGGCCTTCTCGCTGGTCGGCTGCCGCCCTGCGTCGGGCAGGGGTTTGGATGTTTATGCGGACCAAACCCTACTGGACGCCATTTGGGGCTGCGCGGGGAGGGTGCCCAACGCGCCGCCGGACACCCCGAAGGAGCGATCACGCCCGTGAAGAGGCGGTTCCAGGACCCCCGAAGCACTGGCTGCGGCACCCCTTTGACGGGGCTTCGACCCCTTCAGCCGGCAGCGCGTTCCCAGGAGTTAGCGTGACGGTGTGTCCTACTTCGACGCCGCCTCCGCGGCCCCCCTCCACCCTGTCGCCCGTCAGGCACTGCAGGCCTCGCTCGACGAGGGATGGGCCGATCCCGCACGGCTGTACCGCGAGGGGCGCCGGGCCCGGCTCCTGCTGGACGCGGCGCGCGAGGCGGCCGCCGAGGCGGTGGGCTGCCGCCCGGACGAGCTGGTGTTCACCCCCTCCGGCACACGGGCGGTGCACTCCGGGATCGCGGGGGTGCTGGCGGGTCGCCGCCGGGTCGGACGCCACCTGATCGTGTCCGCGGTCGAACACTCCTCGGTTCTTCATGCGGCGGAGGCGTTCGAGGCGGACGGCGGGACGGTGACCCGGGTACCCGTCTCGCGCGCGGGTGCGGTCACCCCCGAGACATATGGAGAAGCGCTGCGCCCGGACACCGCGCTGGCCTGCCTCCAGTCGGCCAATCACGAGGTGGGCACGGTGCAACCGGTCACCGAGGTGGCCGCCGTGTGCCGTGCGGCCGGGGTGCCGCTGCTGGTGGACGCGGCGCAGTCGCTGGGCTGGGGCCCCGCGCAGGGCGACTGGTCGGTCCTGACGGCCAGTGCGCACAAATGGGGCGGACCGTCAGGTGTCGGACTTCTCGTGGTGCGCAAGGGGGTGCGGTTCGCCCCCCGAGGTCCCGTGGACGAGCGGGAGTCAGGGCGGGCTGCCGGGTTCGAGAACATCCCGGCGATCGTGGCGGCCGCGGCATCGCTTCGGGCGGTGCGCGCAGAGGCCGCGGCAGAGGCGGTACGGCTGCGGGAGCTGACGGAACGGATCCGGGCGAGGGTGCCGGAGCTGGTCCCGGATGTGGAGGTGGTGGGCGACCCGGTCCGCCGTCTGCCCGGGATCGTCACCTTCTCCTGTCTCTATGTCGACGGAGAGGCACTGCTGCACGAGCTGGATCACGCAGGCTTCTCGGTCTCGTCCGGATCGTCCTGCACGAGCAGCACGCTGACACCGAGCCATGTGCTGAAGGCGATGGGGGTGCTGAGCGAGGGCAACGTCCGGGTGTCGCTGCCGACTGCGACGCCGGCGGAGGAAGTCGACCGGTTCCTTTCGGTGCTGCCGGGCGTGGTGGCGGGGGTGCGAAAGAAGCTGGGCGCGCCGTCCGTGCGGACGGCCGCGCACGAGGACGCCCTCGTCGTGGACGCCCTCGGCAAGCGTTGCCCGATCCCGGTGATCGAGCTGGCGAAGGTCATCGGGGACGTCCCGGTCGGCGCCCTGGTGCGCGTTCTCTCGGACGACGAGGCGGCGCGGCTGGACATCCCGGCTTGGTGCGAAATGCGGGGACAGGAGTACGTGGGGGAGGAACCGGCACCGAGGGGCGCGGCCTACGTGGTGCGGCGGCTGTCCTGAGGGGCACCGGCAGCGGCGCCCCTCAGGACGAAGTCACCTTCAGGCCAGGTACTCCTCGATCTCCGTCACGGCCTCGTCGCCGTACGCCTTGGCGAAGCGGTCCATGAAGTGGGCGCGGCGCAGCTGGTACTCCTGGGTGCCCAGCGTCTCGATGACCAGCGTCGCGAGCATGCAGCCGACCTGGGCCGCGCGCTCCAGCGAGACACCCCAGACCAGACCCGACAGGAAGCCCGCGCGGAAGGCGTCGCCCACCCCGGTCGGGTCGACCTTCGCCGTCTCCTCGGGAACGCCGACCTCGATCGGGTCCTCACCGGACCGCTCGATGCGCACGCCCCGCGAGCCGAGCGTCGTCACCCGGTGACCCACCTTGGCCAGGATGTCGGCGTCCGACCAGCCCGTCTTGGTCTCGATGAGCCCCTTCTCGTACTCGTTGGAGAACAGGTACGTCGCGCCGTCCAGCAGGATCCGGATCTCCTCGCCGTTCATGCGCGCGATCTGCTGCGAGAAGTCGGCGGCGAACGGGATGGACCGGGAGTGGCACTCCTCCGTGTGACGCAGCATCGCCTCGGGGTCGTCCGCGCCGATCAGCACGAGGTCGAGCCCGCCCACCCGGTCGGCGACCGTCTTCAGCTCGATCAGCCGGGCCTCGCTCATCGCGCCGGTGTAGAAGGAGCCGATCTGGTTGTGGTCGGCGTCGGTGGTGCAGACGAACCGGGCCGTGTGCAGGGTCTCCGAGATGCGTACGGACTCGGTGTCCACCCCATGGCGGTCCAGCCATGCCCGGTACTCGTCGAAGTCCGAACCGGCGGCGCCGACCAGGATCGGCTCGGTACCCAGTTGCCCCATGCCGAAGGCGATGTTCGCACCCACCCCACCGCGGCGTACGTCGAGCCGGTCGACCAGGAAGGAGAGCGAGACCGTGTGCAGCTGGTCCGCGACGAGCTGGTCGGCGAAGCGGCCGGGGAAGGTCATGAGGTGGTCGGTGGCGATGGAGCCGGTGACTGCGATACGCACGGCGAGGACACGCTCCCAGGGGAGGAGAGGCATTTGACAGTTCACGCTACCCGCTCGGACCAGCGCTACGAAGCGGACGAAACTACCCGATAGTAGCTGTTTCCTCGTGCGATCGAACGTGCCATGTCGGACTTCCGGGGACCGAGTGCGTGCTCCCGCGGACCGGGAGCGCCCGCGAGGGAACCGTGCGCTCCCCCGCCGCGTCCCACCGCTGTCCCCCTAAAAGGGGAGACGGTGTACGACCCCGGCCCTTCTTCCGGCGCGGCGGGGTCTCCTGGGACAGCAGCGGAGCCGAAGGAGCGATGCGGTGAACACCGAGCGACCCGACGACGCGAGCGACGCCCCCGAAGTCACCGGAAGCACGGAGGGGGCCGTACCTCCGAGGCGGCGTTCCCCGGTGGTCGTCGCCTCGGTCGCGGCCGCGGTCCTGCTGGCGGGAGGCGGCGGGGCGTATCTCGCCGCGGCTGCCTCCGGTGGCTCGGGCGGCTCGGCGCCGGGGGGTGACGGCGCTCCCCCGGCGCTGACCCTGGACGGCTACGGCGAGGGCGGCTCGCCTCCGGGCATCGCGGTGGGCGAGCCCGACCCGTACGGCACGACGTACCGTGCGCGGGGCACGCTCCCCGACGGCCCATCATCGGCGCCCGTGTACTGGGCGAAGGGCGAGGTGACACAGGACGAGGCGGCCCGGCTCGCCCGGGCCCTGGACGTGGCCGGCACACCGAAACGGGACGGCCGGGCATGGACCGTCGGGGCGGCGAAGGACGGTTCGGGGCCGGCCCTGCGGGTGACCGTCCAGACGCCGGGGACGTGGACGTTCAGCCGCTCCGCACCCGGTTCGCCCCCCTCCTGCGAGGACGGCAAGCCCTGCACGTCCGCCGAGGACTCCCCCCGGCCCGTGAGCGAGTCCGCCGCGAGGAAGGCCGCAGCGCCCGTACTGAAGGCGCTGGGCCAGGACGACGCCGCGCTCGACGCACACCAGGCCCTGGGCTCCGTCCGGGTGGTGAACGCGGACCCGAAGGTCGGCGGGCTGCCCACGTTCGGCTGGTCGACCGGCCTGCAGGTGGCCGCCGACGGCCGGGTGACCGGGGGCAGCGGCACTCTGAAGGCTCCACTGAAGGGCGCCGTGTACCCCGTCCTCGGTGCGCGCAAGACCTTGGACCTGATGAACGGCGCGCCCACCTCCTACGGCCGCAAGGGCATCGGCGGCTGCGCGAGCCCCGTACCGCTGAAGGACCGGGACGAGACACCGTGCGGGGCGTCCACCGCGGTACCGAAGCGGGCGTCGGCGGTCGTGGAGGGCGCGGTGTTCGGACTGGCCGTGCATGCCGTGAACGGGACGGCGGTCCTGGTGCCGTCATGGCTGTTCGAGGTGCGGCCGGCCGGGACCCGGGACGCCTTCACGGTGACGCGCCCGGCCGTCGACCCGCGGTATCTGACCGCGCCCCAGCCGCCCGGGCAGCCGAGTGAGGAACCGGGGCCGCGGACGGGTGGACCGGACGCGACGCCGTCGTCGGTGCCGACGCGGCGCGATGTGAGGGTGATGGGCTACACCACCGACGGCAAGGACCTGACCATCGCCTACCAGGGCGGGGTGTGCGCGGACTACGCGGCATCCGTGAGCGAGAGCGCCGGCAGGGTGACGGTGGCCGTGACCGAGACGCCCTGGCAGGGCAAGGTCTGCATCATGATCGCCAAGGTCTACCACCGCACCCTGCATCTGAAGGCGCCGCTCGGCGACCGCGCGGTGGTGGGTTCGGACGGCCGGAGGATCCCGCGGGGGACCGCGGGCATGCCGCCCGAGGCGGCCTCCGGTCACCTCGGGGCGCTGCAGCCGCAGTAGGACCGCTCGCGGATACACGAAAGGCGGCGCCCCCCGTCAGGAGGGGGCGCCGCCGTCGTACGCGTTTGCCTCGGGGAGGTGCGTGCTCAGCTGAAGGAGTCGCCGCAGGCGCAGGAGCCCGTCGCGTTGGGGTTGTCGATCGTGAAGCCCTGCTTCTCGATGGTGTCCACGAAGTCGACGGTGGCGCCGACGAGGTACGGAGCGCTCATCCGGTCGGTGACGACCTTGACCCCGCCGAAGTCCTTCTCCACGTCACCGTCGAGGGAACGCTCGTCGAAGAAGAGCTGGTACCGCAGGCCGGAGCAGCCGCCGGGCTGAACCGCCACGCGCAGCGCCAGGTCGTCCCGGCCTTCCTGGTCGAGCAGGGCCTTGACCTTGGCCGCGGCGGCGTCGGTCAGGATGATGCCGTCGGTGACGGTGGTCTTCTCGTCCTGTACGGACATCTACATCTCTCCCGGGTTGTACGGAGACGGCTTGCCGACGAGTTGCAACCGGCACGGCCGCGGATTCATTCCGGGCCGAAGGCGTTTCTCTCGCTTTTTCCTTCATTCATGCTCGCACATGCGCCGGAGGCCGGACACCGACGTGTGGACGACGGGCGGGGCGGGATTCACGTCACATCGACGTTATGGACATCGTCAAACTGACGTGAACCGGATATGATAGATAGCGTCAATTCGACGAAAAGGATTGTCCCGCATGTCCCGCCGGCTCTCTCGAGGCCGGCGAGCCGCAGAACAGAAAGGGTGCGTGCCGTGACCACCGCCCAATCCCAGGAGCTCGGCGTACAGCCGACGCCCCTCGCCCTCCTGCTGCTCGGCCGTGAGGCCGACCCGAGGAGCGAACGGGGCGTCGAGTGCCCCGGCGAGCTGCCCGCACCGTCCGATCCGGACCTGGTCGAACGCGCCCGTGCGGCCAAGGAGAAGCTCGGGAGCAAGGTCTTCGTGCTCGGGCACCACTACCAGCGCGACGAGGTCATCCAGTTCGCGGACGTCACCGGCGACTCCTTCAAGCTGGCGCGGGACGCGGCGGCGCGGCCGGAGGCCGAGTACATCGTGTTCTGCGGTGTGCACTTCATGGCCGAGTCCGCGGACATCCTGACCTCCGACGACCAGAAGGTGGTCCTGCCGGACCTCGCCGCCGGCTGCTCGATGGCCGACATGGCGACCGCCGAACAGGTCGCCGAGTGCTGGGACGTCCTGACCGAGGCGGGTGTCGCCGAGCAGGTCGTGCCGGTCTCGTACATGAACTCCTCCGCGGACATCAAGGCGTTCACCGGCAAGCACGGCGGCACCATCTGCACGTCGTCGAACGCGAAGCGGGCCCTGGAGTGGGCGTTCCAGCAGGGTGAGAAGGTCCTGTTCCTGCCCGACCAGCACCTGGGCCGCAACACGGCCGTGCGGGACATGGGCATGTCGCTCGAGGACTGCGTCGTCTACAACCCGCACAAGCCGAACGGCGGGCTGACGGCCGAGGAGCTGCGGGCCGCGAAGATGATCCTGTGGCGGGGTCACTGCTCGGTGCACGGCCGCTTCAGCCTCGACTCGGTGAACGACGTGCGCGAGCGGATCCCCGGCGTGAACGTGCTGGTGCACCCCGAGTGCCAGCACGAGGTGGTGGCCGCGGCCGACCACGTGGGGTCGACCGAGCACATCATCAAGACGCTGGAGGCCGCTCCGGCGGGCTCCAAGTGGGCCATCGGCACGGAGCTGAACCTGGTCCGCCGACTGGCGAACCGTTTCGCCCCGGAGGGCAAGGAGGTCGTCTTCCTCGACAAGACGGTCTGCTTCTGCTCCACGATGAACCGCATCGACCTGCCGCATCTGGTGTGGGCGCTGGAGTCGCTGGCCGAGGGGAACCTGGTCAACCGCATCGCGGTGGACAAGGAGACGGAGGCGTTCGCGAAGCTGGCGCTGGAGCGGATGCTGGCGCTGCCGTAGCTCCTTCTGCGGCCATATGCCTGACGAGGGGCGCCCCGTTGCACGGGGCGCCCCTCGTCGTGTTCCTGACGGCGGCCGTGGCCCTGTGCCACGATCGAGGGAACGGTTCCCATCTGATGGGCAGGTGATCTTCCGATGGCCCAGTCTGGCAAGCGACAGAAGGAGGGGCGTGACATGACAGCTGTGGCTCATGAGCCGATCACGGCGGCCGAGGGCTTGCTGGAGACCTTCCTGGGTCTCGACACCCCGGAAGGCTTCCGGGCGGAACTGATCGAGGGGGAGATCGTTGTGACACCGCCGCCGGACGGGGACCACGAGGACTACATCGGCCTGATCGTGAGCCAGGTGATCAGGCGGGCCCGGACCGACATGCAGTTCTCTGGCAACAAGGGCCTGAAGCTGCAGAGCGGAGGCGCCTGCCCGAGGGACCATGTGATCCCCGACGGCACGTTCGCCCCCAGGGAACTTCGGCTCTACCGCGGCGCCGACTCCTGGATGCCCTGCGACGGCGTCGCCATGGTGCTCGAAGTGACGTCCACCAAGCCCCGGACGGACCGCGAGGCGAAACGCCGCTGCTATGCCCGCGGCGGCATCCCCCTCTACTTGCTCATCGACCGCGAGGCTTCCTCCATCACCCTGTTCAGTGACCCGGAGGACGACGACTACCGCCAGCACTGCACGCTTCCGTTCGGCAAGCCGCTCGCCCTCCCGGAACCGTTCGCCTTCGAACTGGACACCGCGGACTTCCTCTGACGTCCGCGTCGGGCCGCTGCCCGAAAGTGAAGCCGGGGTGCGTCCTGGGGACGCACCCCTCAGGGGCGGGACGAGGGAGGCGCGGCGGGGACGAGCAGGCTCTCACCCGGCCCCCAACCGCCCCTCCCGGGCACCCGTCTACACGCCCGCGGGCTCCGGCTCCGCCGAGTCGGTGGACTGCGCGGACGCGCCCGCCTTCTTCGCCCTCTTCGCCGCCCTCTTCTTGGCGCGGCGCTCCTTGCGGAGCTCCAGCATCGCGTACAGGGTCGGGACCAGCAGCAGGGTCAGCAGGGTGGACGTGATGAGTCCGCCGATCACCACCACCGCCAGCGGCTGGGCGATGAAGCCGCCCTCGCCCGTGACACCCAGGGCCATCGGGAGAAGCGCGAAGATCGTGGCCAGGGCCGTCATCAGGATCGGGCGCAGACGGTGCCGGCCGCCCTCGACCACGGCCTCGACGACGCCGTAGCCCTGCCCGCGGTACTGGTTGATCAGGTCGATCAGCACGATCGCGTTCGTCACCACGATGCCGATCAGCATCAGCATGCCGATCATCGCCGGAACGCCCATCGGGGTGCCCGTGGCCACCAGGAGGCCGATCGCGCCCGTGGCCGCGAACGGGATGGAGACCAGCAGGATGAGGGGCTGGGCCAGGCTGCGGAAGGTCGCGACCAGCAGCATGAACACGATCGCCACCGCCGCCAGCATCGCCAGCGCCAGGTTCTGGAACGCGTCGCTCTGGTCCTGCGAGACACCGCCGATCGTCGCGGTCGCCCCCGCCGGCAGCTTGAGCGCGTTGATCTTCGACTGGAGGTCCGCGCTCACCGCGCCCGTGTTGTCAGCCGTCGGGCGGGCCGTGATGGTCGCCGCCCGCTGGCCGTCGATCCGGGTCATCGACACCGGGCCGTCCACCAGCTTCACATCCGCGATATCGCCCAGCTTCACCGCGCCGAGGCGCAGGTTCCGCAGCTGCTCCAGCGTCTTCGCCGGCTTCGCCGACCTGATGACGACGTCACGCTCGGCGTCGTCCAGGACCGCCTTGCCGGTCTTGGTGCCCTGCACCGCCTGGGTGACCGCCATGCCCAGCGTCTGGTCATTGAAACCGGCCGCCGCCGCACGGGAGTTGGCCTTGACCGAGACGCGTGGCACGCTCTGCGCCAGGTTGCTCGTCACATCCGTGACGTCCTTGAGCTTCGCGACCTCGGCGCGGACCTGCTCCGAGGCCGTGCGCAGGACGTCCGCGTCGGCCGCCTTCACGACCACGCTCAGATCCTGGCTGCCGAAGCCGTCCCCCGCCGAGACCGTGGTCGTACCGATCCCGGAGAGCCTCGCCAGCCCGTCCTCGATGTGCTTCTGTACGTCCTTGGAGTCGGCCGAGCCGTACAGCATGACCGAGTACGAGGCCTGGTTGGTGTCCGTGCCGCCGCCGAACGCCGCCATGAAGCCGGATGAGCCGACCGTGACCTGGTAGTCCTTGACGCCCTTCACCCCGGCGAGCATGTCCTCGACCTTCTGTGCCGAGGCGTCCGTCGTCGCCAGGCTCGTACCCGGCTTCAACTTCTGCTTGATGCTGAGGACTTCCTGCTTGCCCTGGTCGAAGAAGTTCGTCTTCAGCAGCGGCGCCATGCCGAAGGTCCCGATCAGGACGACCACCGCGATGGCCACACTGGTGAGACGGCGACGGGTGGCGAAGCGCAGCACGGGCACATAGAGGCGCTGGAGACGGCTCTTCGCCTCCTTCTCCTCGGCCGCGCGGCGCGCCTCCTGCGCGTCCTCGGGCGTGCCCTTGGGGGCGCGCAGGAACCAGTACGACAGGACCGGAACGACCGTCAGCGACACCAGCAGCGAGGCCAGCAGGGCCGCCGTCACGGTGAGGGAGAACGAGCCGAACAGTTCACCCACCATCCCGCCGACCAGGCCGATCGGCAGGAAGACGGCGACCGTCGTCAGCGTGGACGAGGTCACCGCGCCGGCCACCTCGCGGACCGCCGCGAGGATCGCCGCCTGACGCTCCTCGCCGTAGCCGAGGTGCCGCTTGATGTTCTCCAGGACCACGATCGAGTCGTCGACGACCCGGCCGATGGCGATGGTCAGCGCGCCGAGCGTCAGCATGTTCAGCGACAGGTCGCGCGTCCACAGCACGATCAGGGCCAGGACCACCGACAGCGGGATCGAGACGGCCGTGACCAGGGTGGAGCGGATCGACGCCAGGAAGACCAGGATCACCAGGACCGCGAAGACCAGGCCCAGCGCGCCCTCGGTCGTCAAGCCTTCGATGGACTTGGAGACCGCCGGGCCCTGGTCGCTGACCACCGTGATCCTGGCACCGTTGCCGAGGTTCTTGCGCAGGTCCGGAAGCTTGTCCTTGACCGCCTCGGAGATGGCGACCGCGCTGCCGTCGTGGTCCATGGTGACGGCCACGGCGAGGCTGGGCCTGCCGTCCGTACGGGTGATGGAGTCGGCCTTGGCCTCCTCCTGCCGGACCGTGGCGATGTCACCGAGGCGCACCGGCTTCTTGCCCTGCTCTCCCGCGACCATCAGGTCCTCGATCTGCTTCAGCGAGGTGAAGCCGCCGCCGACCTGGACCGTGCGGTTGCCGCCGTTCTCGTCGAAGGAGCCCGCCGGAACCGTCGCGCCGCCCGCCTGAAGGGCCTGGCCGAGCGCGGCCGGGGACAGCCCGGCCTGCGCGAGCTTCGCGTCGTCGGGTGTGACGGCGACCTGGAGGTCGCGGACGCCGCTCACGGTCACCTGGCCGACCCCGTCGATGTTCTTCAGTGCGGGCACCACCGTCTTGTCGAGCTGGTCGGCCAGTGCCTGCTGGTCCTTGCCCGAGGCGACGGCTAGGACGACGGTCGGGATGTCGTCCGTCGAGCCGGCGATGACCTGCGGGTCGACCGAGTCCGGGAGCCGGACGCGGGCCCGGTTGACGGCCTGCTGGACGTCGGCGACGAGCTGCTTGGTGTCATTGCCGTAGTCGAAGGACGCCATGATGACGGCGTTGCCCTCGCTCGCCGTGGAGGTGACGCCCTTGATGCCGGAGACGGCCTGCAGGTTGTCCTCGAGGGGCTCGATGACCTGCTTCTCGACCACGTCGGGCGACGCACCCTGGTACGGCGCCAGGATGGAGACGAGGGGCAGGTTGATGGTGGGCAGGAGTTGCTGCTTGAGCTGGGGTATCGCGATCGCCCCGAAGACGATCGCGATGATCGACATCAGACCTATCAGGGCCCTTTGCGCGAGGCTGAAGCGTGACAGCCAGGACATGGGTCGGCGTCTTTCTGTTGGCGAGCGGAGGTCCGGGGCGCAGACGAGCGCCCACTGGTACACCCTCAGCCATCGCCCGACGCCGGTCCGTCCGCCCAGGGTCCAATTCTCTCCAGGCCTCTACTGCGGCCGCAGTACGGCCGGTCGGAGGCCGCTCCATCCATGGATGTACCGACGAACCCAGCGGCCCGGACCTCACTTGGCTCGATCATTCATTCGATAGCCGCACACCCCGGCTCTCCGCGATCCGCAGCGCGCCTCCCGGCGCCTCGGCCGGCCGTACGCCGGTGAAGCGCAGCTCGGTGGCCCGCAGGGCCATCGCCGAGGGCGACGCGAAACGCCCTTTACCCGGCCCGCGGGAGCACGACACTGACAAAGGAGCGGACGGCCCCACAGCGGCTCCCCACAGTGTGGTCTACCGGGACGCACCGCGGGAACAGCGCCGTCAGTCCCTCTTCGGACGTACCAGCCCCGACTCGTACGCAATCACCACGAGCTGTGCCCGGTCGCGTGCGCCCAGCTTGGTCATGGCGCGGTTGACGTGCGTCTTCACCGTCAGCGGGCTGACCTCCAGGCGTTCGGCGATCTCGTCGTTGGAGTGGCCGCCGGCGACCTGGACGAGGACCTCGCGCTCGCGGCCGGTGAGCGTGTCGAGCCGGTCGGAACGGGCCGGGTCCCGTCCGTCGTCGCCGTCGCCCTGGGCGAGGAACCGGGTGATGAGCCCCTTGGTGGCGGCGGGCGACAGCAGCGCCTCGCCGCCGTGCGCGATCCGGATGGCGTTCAGCAGTTCCTCGGGCTCGGCCCCCTTGCCGAGGAAGCCGGACGCCCCGGCGCGCAGCGACTGCACCACGTAGTCGTCGACCTCGAACGTCGTCAGTATGACCACCCGGACCTGGGTGAGAGCGGGGTCGGCGCTGATGAGCCGGGTCGCGGCGAGACCGTCGGTGCCGGGCATGCGGATGTCCATGAGGACGACGTCGGCGCATCGCTCCCCGGCCAGCCGGACCGCCTCGGCGCCGTCCGAGGCCTCGCCCACCACCTTCATGTCCGGCTCCGAGTCGACGAGTACGCGAAAGGCGCTGCGCAGCAGCGCCTGGTCGTCGGCGAGCAGGACCCGAATGGTCATGCGCGCGCTCCCTGAGGGGTGGTCATGCACGCTCCCTGGACGGTGGTCATGCGCTCTCCCCGGCTGTCGTCGCGTGGTTCTTGAGCGGCAGGATCGCATGAACCCGGAAGCCGCCTCCGTAGCGGGGACCCACGGTGAGGGCGCCGCCGACGGCGGTGACGCGCTCCCGCATGCCGAGCAGGCCGTGCCCGCCATGGCCGTCCGGTGCGCCGGTGTCCCCTGGCCCGGCGTCCTCGCCCGTTCCGCCGTCAAGGACCGTGATCTCCACGTTCGGTCCCACGCGTACCACGCTGACCTCGGCTCTCGCCCCCTGGCCCGCGTGCTTGCGCACATTGGTGAGGGCCTCCTGGATGACGCGGTACGCGGCCAGGTCGAGGGTGGTGGGCAGGGTGGTGCCGTGGTCGGCGCGGGCGATCTCCACGGGGAGCCCGGCGTTGCGGAAGGTGTCGGCGAGTTCGTCGAGCCGGGCGAGCCCTGGGGCGGGCTCGGTGGGGGCCGCGGGGTCGCCGGACTGCCGGAGCAGACCGACGGTGGCACGGAGTTCTTCGAGCGCGGTGCGGCTGGCCTCGCGGACGTGGGCGAGGGCCTCCTTCGCCTGGTCGGGCCGCTTGTCCATGACGTGTGCGACGACCCCGGCCTGCACGTTGACCAGGGCGATGTGGTGGGCGACGACATCGTGCAGATCGCGGGCGATGCGCAGCCGCTCCTCCGCGACGCGGCGGCGGGCCTCCTCCTCGCGGGTGCGTTCCGCCCGCTCGGCGCGCTCTCTGATGGCGTGCACGAAGGCGCGACGGCTGCGGACGGCGTCTCCGGCGGCCGCGGCCATACCCGTCCAGGCGAACAGTCCGACGTTCTCCTGGGCGTACCAGGGCAGGGGGCCGACGAGCATGGCGGTGCCGGTGAGCACGGTCATGGTGAGCAGGCCCACGCGCCAGGCGGTGGGGCGGTCGGTGGTGGCGGCGACGGTGTAGAGGGCGACGACCACGGACATCGCGACCGGCGTACGGGGGTCGGCGGTGACGAGGTCCACGAGAGAGAGCGCGGCCGTGACCGCGAGGACGGCTCTCGGCCCCCGGCGGCGGAGGACGAGCGCTGCGGCGCCGAGCACCATGAGGGTGAAACTGAGGGCGTCCGGGGTGTGAGCGCCCCAGGTGGGCCCGCCCTCGGCGTGGGGGTCGACGAAGGAGCCCGCCACCATGCAGAGGAGGACGCCGACCGCGAGGACGGCGTCCAGAGCCAGGGAGTGTGCCCTCAGGCCGTCCCTGGTGCGTTCCAGGATGCTCACGTCAGCCACACCTTGCAGGGGGTGAAACCGGTGCTGCCGCCCGTACCCGTGGCGGGTGGACCGTCCGGGGGCTGTCGCACCCCCGGACCCGGGCTGTCGGCCTGAACGGCCTCGTCCGCCATCTTCCCCGCTCCCGGCTTCGCCCGAGCGAGGGGATCCCCGCGACGGGCTGAGTGATGCACCCTCAGCCGGGGAGCAGGCCGTCGTCGTTCAGCATCTGGCGTACCTCTTCCAGGTCGGCGTCCGGTGCCGGAAGGATCAGTTCCGACGGTTCCAGAGCGTCGTCCGGCAGCGGAGTACCCAGGCCGCGGACCGCGTCCAGGAGGGCGTTCAGAGTGCGGCGGAAGCCCTGCTCGTCACCGCTCTCCATTTCCTGGAGCAGCTCGTCGTCCAGCTTGTTCAGCTCGGTGAAGTGGGCGTCGTCCAACTTCACCTGCCCCTCCCCCATGATCCGTACGATCATGTTGCCCTCCTCAGGCGTGGGATCCGGTGGATGACTGGGTCACTGCTTGTCGAAGCGCGGAGTGTCCTGCGGCTGGGACGAGGACTGCTGTCCCTGGCCCGTGCCGCCTTCGATCGCCTGCGGCTGCGCGGACGAGCCGCC
The DNA here is from genome assembly GCF_001866645.1 of Streptomyces colonosanans. Classification (GTDB taxonomy): domain Bacteria; phylum Actinomycetota; class Actinomycetes; order Streptomycetales; family Streptomycetaceae; genus Streptomyces; species Streptomyces colonosanans. Next base: position 16,072 of record NZ_MLYP01000017.1, on the reverse strand, counting down.
GGCCAGCTCCGCCTTCATGCGCTGCAGCTCCAGCTCCACATCGGTCCCACCGGAGAGCCGGTCCAGCTCGGCCTGGATGTCGTCCTTGGCCATGCCGGAGGGGTCGTCCAGTGCGCCCGAGGCGAGCAGTTCATCGATGGCGCCCGCGCGGGCCTGCAGCTGGGCCGTCTTGTCCTCGGCCCGCTGGATCGCCAGGCCGACATCGCCCATCTCCTCGGAGATGCCGGAGAAGGCCTCGCCGATCCGGGTCTGCGCCTGGGCAGCCGTGTACGTCGCCTTGATGGTCTCCTTCTTCGTGCGGAAGGCGTCCACCTTGGCCTGGAGGCGCTGGGCCGCAAGGGTGAGCTTCTCCTCCTCGCCCTGCAGCGTCTGGTGCTGGGTCTCCAGGTCCGTCACCTGCTGCTGGAGCGCGGCGCGCCGGGACAGCGCCTCGCGGGCCAGGTCCTCGCGACCGAGCGCGAGCGCCTTGCGGCCCTGGTCCTCGAGCTTGGAGGACTGGCTCTGCAACTGGTTGAGCTGCAGCTCCAGGCGCTTGCGGCTCGTCGCCACGTCCGCGACGCCGCGGCGCACCTTCTGCAACAGCTCCAGCTGCTTCTGGTACGAGTAATCGAGGGTCTCGCGCGGGTCCTCGGCCCGGTCAAGGGCCTTGTTCGCCTTCGCGCGGAAGATCATCCCCATACGCTTCATGACACCGCTCATGGGCTTCGCGCGCCCCCTTCTGACGGACTCCAGCTCCAGCAGCTCTGCAACAGCACCCACAGTACGGGCCCTGCATCCATTACCGCACTGTTCGGGGACGGATGCGGTCATCCCCGAGGACGACTGCCTTCGATCCCGCTCCGGCGTAGGGAGGAGGTGTCCCCCCAAGGTTACATGCGGGGAGACGCCCGGATTCCCGCTGCCGACGTACGGAAGAACGACGGCGCCCTTCCCTTTCGGACCGCTCTGTCCCAGTACAAGACGACCGGTGTTGCCGGATCGTTCCCCACTCGGCTGGGGTCCATGCGGGCGAACCCCTTACCCTTGGGTTTTGTGTTTCGTAGCCGTGCCAAGGAAGAGAAGGCCCCGACCGCCGACAAGGCGCTGGTGACCGACTCCAAGCAGTCCCGCGACCCGCAGGCCCCCAAGGGCCGGCCCACGCCCAAGCGCAGTGAGGCCCGGTCCCAGCGCCGCAGCGTCGCCAATACGCCGATGACGCGCAAGGAAGCCGCGAAGCGGCAGCGCGAGACGCGCCGCGTCCAGATGGAGAAGCAGCGCCAGGCGCTGGCCAGCGGTGACGAGCGGTATCTGCCGGCGCGGGACAAGGGTCCGGTCCGCAAGTTCGCCCGCGACTTCATCGACTCGCGTTTCAATGTCGCGGAGTTCTTCCTGCCGATGGCCGTGGTCATCCTGGTGCTGAGCATGGTGCGGGTGGCCCAGCTGCAGAACATCGCGCTGCTGCTGTGGCTCGTCGTGATCGTGCTGATCGTGCTCGACTCGATCTTCGCCGGGTTCCGGCTGCGGAAGCAGCTCGCCGAGCGCTTCCCCGGCCACAACAGGAGGGGCGCGGTCTTCTACGGGCTGTTGCGCGCCCTGCAGATGCGCCGACTCCGGCTGCCGAAGCCGCAGGTCAAGCGCGGAGAGCGGCCCTGAGCACGACTTCCTTCTCGGGGGGCGCGGCGGATGCCTGGCTGAGCGGGCTGGGTGGTCTGCGTGATGTCGTACGCCAGGAGCTGGTGGCCCGACAGCTGGACGAGCAGATATCCGGGCGGTACCCGGTCGGGCAGCGCCTGCGGGTGCTCGACGTGGGGATGGGGCAGGGCACGCAGGCCCTGCGCCTGGCCCGGGCCGGGCACCGGGTCACCGGGATCGAGCAGGATCTGACGATGATCTCCGTGGCCCGCAAGGCCCTGTCCGCCGAGCCGGAGGGCATCCGGGAGCGGGTGCGGATCATCGAGGGCGACGGACGGGACACGGGCGTCCACTTCCTGCCGGGCAGCTTCGACGTGGTGCTGTGCCACGGCGTGCTCATGTATGTCGAGGAGCCCGATCCGCTGGTGGCGGGGCTGGCCCGGATGCTCGCGCCCGGCGGGCTGCTGTCCCTGCTCGTCCGCAACGGGGACGCGCTGGCGATGCGGCCGGGGCTGTCCGGGGACTGGGGTGCGGCGCTCGCCGCCTTCGACACGAACACCTATACGAACCGGCTTGGGCTCGATGCACGGGCCGACCGGCTGGAGGCGCTGACCGCGACGCTCGCGGGGATCGGGGCGCCCTTGCACGCCTGGTACGGAGTGCGGGTCTTCACGGACACGGCCGCCGACGACGCGGGGATCCCCCCGGACGTGGAGGTCCTTCTGGACGCGGAGGAACGGGCGGGGCGTACGGATCCGTACCGGCGGGTGGCGGCGCTGCTGCACCTGTGCGGAGTACGCGGCTGAGGAAGCCGGATCGAACCCGTTCGGAGGCATCGGAAAAGCCGGGCCCTCTCCCCGACGGGAGACTCGGGGCATGGACGCTTCCCGATTCCGTGTCTTCCGGCTGTGTGCCCCCGCCGTCGTCTGCTCACTGGTACTGCTCGGTGGCTGCACCGGCTCCGATTCCCCGGCGAAGCAGGACGGCACGACGAGCACGCGGGACGTCGCCGCCGGGACGGCCAGCGATCTGCAGAGCGAGTACATGCGGGTCATCAAGGACGTCCTGCCGTCGGTCGTGCAGATCCGTTCCGGCAACGCTCTCGGGTCCGGCGTGGTCTACGACGACAAGGGCCATATCGTCACCAACGCGCACGTGATCGGGGACGGCAGGACGTTCCAGGTGACCACCGCCAACAGCGAGCACACGCTCACCGCGAGTCTGGTCTCCTCCTACCCCGCCCAGGACCTCGCCGTCATCAGGCTGAACACGGTGCCGCGGGGGCTGAAGGCGGCCGTCTTCGCGAACTCGGCCAAGGTCGAGGTCGGGCAGATCGTCCTCGCCATGGGCTCACCGCTCGGGTTGTCGTCGAGCGTGACCCAGGGAATCGTCTCGGCGACCGGACGGACCGTCAGCGAGAGCGGCACGCAGGGCGGTACGGGCGCCACCATCGCGAACATGGTGCAGACCTCGGCGGCGATCAACCCCGGCAACAGCGGGGGCGCGCTCGTCAACCTCGACAGCCAGGTCATCGGCATCCCCACGCTCGCCGCGGTCGACCCCGACCTCGGGAACAGCGCGGCGCCCGGCATCGGGTTCGCGATCCCGGCGAACATGGTGAAGACGATCGCCGACCAGATCATCGGGACGGGGAGGGTCACCCATTCGGGACGGGCCGCGCTCAATATCACCGGCCGCACGGTGGTGAACGCCGGCTACCGCCCGATCGGGGTCGCGGTGGCCAGGGTCGATCCCGGGGGCGCGGCCGACCGGGCGGGCCTGCGGACCGGGGACATCATCATCAAGGTGGGTGACCAGGACATCACCACGATCACGTCCCTCGCCGAGGCACTCGCCGGTGACAAGCCGGGGCAGCGGACGACGGTCACGTACCTGCGCGACGGCAGCCGTAAGACAGCCGATGTGACGCTGGGCGAGCAGTGAGGGGCAGGGGGAGGAATCGCTCCGCCCCCTCCCCCGGACGACGGACGACGGGCTACGCGTCCTCGGCGTGCAGGCTCATCGGCCCGTAGATCTCCGTCATGTCCTCGAACAGCCGTACCTGGTCGGCGCCGCCTTCCGACAGTTCCCTCCAGTGCTCCCCGATCCAGGACTCGGCGTCCCCCTGCGTGGTGAACTCCTCGGGCATGACCGCGGGCCGGATCTCCGCCCCGTCGGCCTTCTCGAACCGCCACGTCCATGCCGCCATGTACGCCTCCCAGATGTGAGCACACGCTGAGCAGCATCCGGATGGTGGTCCGGCTGCTGCCCGCAGCCTATGCGCTCCTCCGGCCAGGGGGGAGAAGACCGCGGGTCGCAGGACCCGACCTGGGCGCGCGCCTCCTGCGGGGACCCGGGAAAATCGGGTCCGTGGAACTGACACTGCTCGGCACCGGTGCCCCCGCGGGACTGCCCCGCACCGACTGTCCCTGCGCGGCCTGCGCGCGTGCGCTCGGCCAGGAGGCGCGTGCGGCGACCGCGGTGCTCGTGGACGGGGCGCTGCTGCTGGACCTCACTCCGGGCGCGGCGTTCGCGGCGGCGCGCGCCGGGCGGTCGCTGGCCGGCGTACGGCAGGTACTGCTGACGCATCCGCACGGCGGGCCCGCGGTCGAGGTCCCGGCGGGCCTGCCGCAGCCCGGGCGGGTGCCGGACGGACGGGAGTTGGCGCTGCTGACCGGCCACCGGGTGCGGGCGCTGGCGATGGACGCGCCGGGCACCGGGTACGCGGTGACCGGACCGGACGGGCTGCGGCTGCTGTATCTGCCGCCGGGCGCGGCGCCCGCGGGTCTTACGGTGCCGGCGGAGCCGTACGACATGGTGCTGGCCGACGTCCTGGGGCGGCCGGACGCGCTGGCGAAGCTGCGGGCGGTGGGGGCGCTCGGGCCGACCACGGACGTCATCGCCGTGCACCTCGACCACGACGTGGCACCGGGCGCCGAGTTGCGCAGGCGGCTCGCGGCGGCCGGGGCGCGTGCGGTGCCGGACGGGGCGACGCTGACCGTGGGCGGCTATGAGCACGTGCCGGACGTGCCGCGGCGCACGCTGGTGCTGGGCGGGGCGCGGTCGGGCAAGTCGGTGGAGGCGGAGCGCCGGCTGGAGGCGTTCCCGGACGTGCTGTACGTGGCGACGGGCGGCTCGCGCTGCGGGGACACGGAGTGGGCGGCGCGGGTGGCCACGCACCGGGAGCGGCGGCCCGGGTCCTGGCGGACCGCCGAGACCTGCGATCTCGTGCCGCTGTTGGAGGAGGACGGGCCGCCACTGCTGATCGACTGTCTGTCGCTGTGGCTGACCGACGCGATGGACACGGTCGGCGCCTGGGACGACGCGGAGTGGGCGGGCGGCGGCGAGCGGGCGCTGCGGGCACGGGTGGGGGAGCTGGCCGCGGCGGTGCGCGGCACACGCCGGACGGTCGTGGCCGTCTCGAACGAGGTCGGCTCCGGTATCGTCCCGGCGACCGCGTCCGGCCGCCGCTACCGGGACGAACTCGGCCGCCTGAACGCGGCGTTCGCGGCGGAGTGCGAGCATGTGCTGCTGGTGGTGGCCGGGCAGGCGCTGACGCTACGCGGGTGACCGCGCGATGATCCGGTAGGCGTTCGAGAAGCGGGTACGCCGCAGCAGCGGCGCCCATACGTGGTCCAACGCTGTGGCCCCGACCACCAAGGGCGCCGTCGCCCCCGCCAGAGCCGTGCGTACTCCGCGCCGCAACCGGGTCGGCGACACCGGCCGCCACGGGGCGTCCGGGGCCGGCAGGACACGGCCCAGCGCGAGGGTCAGGGCGCCCGCGATGTCGTACGGCGTGTGCGGCTCGCGACGGTTCGTGGTGACGATCGCGCAGCCCAGGCCCTCCAGTTCGGCCAGCAGGTTGTCTCGCGGCATCAGCTGGAGGCGGCGCGGCTGGCCGTAGGACGCCCACCACTTGCCGAGCAGAGCGCCGAACGCGCAGTCGGGGTCGGAGACTTCGATGAGCAGATGGCCACCGGGGCGCAGCACCGTCAGGGCGGCGCGCAGTTCGGCGCGCGGGTCGGGGGTGTGCTCCAGGTGGTGGACCATGCTGACGACGTCGTAGCGGGAGCGCAGCCGCGCGAGGATCTCCGGGTCGGTGAGGTGCCCGCGATGGGCCTCCTCGACGCGGCCCGCGGCTCGTGCCGTCTCGACGCGGCGGGTGGGGTCGAGGCCGTCGAAGGACGTGTACGGGTGGACCTCCTTGGCCGCCTGGGGGAACCGGCCGTGCCCGGTGCCGACGTCGAGCCAGCTCTCCGGCTCCGGAAAGGTCAGCATCGCGCGGGCCGCCGCCCGGTGGCGTCGAGCGCCGCCGTGGGCGGTGAGGATGCGTTCGGCGAGGTGCTCGCGTCCGGCGTGGTCCTCGTGGACGTCGCGGTGGTAGAAGGCGACCCCCTCGGCGCTGAGGCGGGGGTTCTGGAAGGTGTGGGCGCAGTCCCGGCACTGGTCGACGACGAATGTGCCCGGCTTGTGCTGCACCAGGTCCCGGGTGCGCAGCCGGGTGCGCAGCCGCGTCGAGCCGCACCACGGGCAGTCCACGCGGCGCGGCTCGTGGAACCGGTCGGTGCCCTGGGCGAGTTCCCCGAGGTACTCGGCACGGCGTGCGGCGTCCGGGTGCGGGGTGGAGGGCATGGGCGGCTCCTGAGCGGGGGACGGCGTACGACCAGGGGGACCGGGGCGCACGACGGTGACCAGAGGTGCGACAATACGTGCCCAAACGGTACGTACGGGATTCCTCTCACGGATGCAATGACGTGCCGTCGATGTGGCGCCGCCGCGTTCGATCCCTGCCGGTACTGTTCGGCGAATGAGCTCGCTTAATCTCGACGACTTCACCGACCTGATCGAGCGCCCCGACGGCGGGGTGCGCCGCGACGCGGAGGCGCGCCGGGAGCGTCAGATCGTGCCGCCCGGGGCACTGGGCCGCCTCGACGACCTGGGTGAGTGGCTGGCGGCCGCGCAGTCCGCCGTACCGGTGCGGCCGATCGAGCGGCCTCGCATGGTGCTGTTCGCCGGCGACCACGGGGTCGCGGCGCTCGACGTGTCGGCGCGCCCCGCGGGCAGCGCCACCCGGCTGGTGCGAGCGGTGCTGGAGGGCACCGGCCCGGCCTCGATCCTGGCGCGGCAGCTGAACGTGCCCGTGCGCGTGGTCGACATGGCGCTCGACTGCGACCCGGGCGAACTGCCGGCGGACGTCGTACGGCATCGGGTGCGGCGCGGCAGTGGGCGCATCGACGTCGAGGACGCGCTGACGCAGGAGGAGGCGGAGGCAGCGTTCCGGGCGGGGGTCGCGATCGCGGACGAGGAGGCGGACTCCGGGACGGACCTGGTGGTCCTCGGCGATGTGAGCGTCGGAGGGACGACGCCGGCAGCCGTGCTGATCGCGGCGCTGTGCGGGACGGACTCTTCGGTGGTGACCGGGCGCGGCGGTCTGGCGATCGACGACCTCGCCTGGATGCGCAAATGCGCGGCCATCCGCGACGCGCTGCGGCGGGCCAGGCCGGTACTGGGCGATCAGCTGCAGTTGCTGGCGGCGGTGGGCGGTGCCGACCTGGCCGCGATGACCGGGTTCCTGCTGCAGTGCGCCGTGCGCAAGACTCCGGTGATTCTGGACGGGGTCGTGTCGGCGGCGTGTGCGCTGGTGGGGCAGCGGATTGCGTTCCGCGCGCCGGACTGGTGGCTGGCCGGGCAGAGCAGCGGGGAGCCGGCGCAGGCGAAGGCGCTGGACCGGCTGGCCCTGGAGCCGCTGCTGGACCAGGGGGTGTCCGTGGGCGAGGGCACCGGGGCGCTGCTGGCGCTGCCGCTGGTCCGGGCTGCGGCGGCCCTGGCGGCGGAGCTTCCGGAGAAGCCGGCCGAGGCCACAGAGGCCACAGAGGCCACAGAGGCCACAGAGAAGGGATAGGCTGCCGCGACCGGTCCACCCCTCCCCCGCCGCGCCAAGAGGACAGGGGTCCCGGGCCGACCGGCCCCCGCCTCGCCCCTCTCTCCCGCGCACCACAGGGGACCCATATCATCACCCTTCATGGGAGATGCCCGTTTTACCGCGGAACAGGAACGCACGACTCGGTCAGGGGGCGAGGCACAGCGGTCCAGCCGGACTTCCCGGCGGGCCGCCGCCTGCGCCGTCTGGTACCTCCGCGCTGTCATGTTCATCAATTTCCTCTCCGCCGTGTGGCTTACCCTCGGGCAGGACGTACGGCGGCACAACCAGCAGGACCTCTTCACGCCGTACCTGCTGACCGCGGGTTTCGCCTCCGGCGTGTTCACGATGTTCCTCGCCATCACCATGCGGCGCCGCAAGCGTGCCGCCTGGATCCTCAACCTCGCGCTCAGCGGGTCGTTCCTCCTGCTCTTCGCCTTCGCCATGTCCTTCCCCGAGATCCGGCAGTACGCCCAGAACTGGGTCTCCCTGCTCCTCACCGCGGCCTTCGTCGGCTCGCTCCTCGTCGGGCGACGGGAGTTCTACGCCAAGGGCGACCGGTCCAATCCCCGGCTCGCGGCCGTTGTCGCCGTCGGTGGCCTGCTCGTCACCTCGCTGCTCGCCGCACTCCTGGTGACCGTCACCAACACCTCGTCCTATGCGCAGCGTTCGACGTTCCCGGAACGCTGGCGCTACGGCACCTTGCGGCTCGTGTCGGTCACCGTCGACGACTCGCACTACCCGTGGATCTCCACGCCCAGCTGGGTCAACGTCACGATCAACGCCTTCAGCACGCTGCTCCTCCTCGCCGTCCTGTACGCCGCCTTCCGTTCCCGGCGTGCCGTCGACCCGATCAGCGAGGACGACGAGAAGCGACTGCGGGCGCTGCTGGACAGGCACGGTGACCGGGACTCGCTCGGCTACTTCGCGCTGCGCCAGGAGAAGAGTGTGATCTGGTCGCCCACCGGCAAGGCGGCGGTCGCGTACCGCGTCGTCAACGGGGTCTCGCTGGCTTCCGGTGATCCGCTCGGCGACCCGGAGGCATGGCCGGGCGCCATCGAGCCCTGGCTCGCCGAGGCGCGTGCGCACGGCTGGACCCCGGCCGTGATGGGCGCGAGCGAGGAGGCCGGGACCGTGTACGCGCGGCACGGTCTCGACGCCCTCGAACTCGGTGACGAAGCCATCGTGGACGTCGACGAGTTCACCCTCGAAGGGCGGGCCATGCGCACCGTCCGCCAGGCCTACAACCGGGTGAAGCGCGCCGGGTACACGGTCCGTATCAGGCGCCACTCGGACATCCCGGCCGACGAGATGGCGTTCCTCCTGCAGAAGGCCGACGACTGGCGCGACGGGGCCACCGAGCGCGGCTTCAGCATGGCGCTGGGGCGGCTCGGGGACCCCGAGGACGGGCAGTGCGTCATGCTCGAGTGCTCGGACGCCGAAGGCGAGTTGAAAGCGCTGCTGTCCTTCGTGCCCTGGGGCCCGCACGGGCTCTCCCTCGACCTCATGCGCCGCGACCGGGACTCCGAGAACGGGCTCATGGAGTTCATGGTGATCGAACTGCTGCGCCGCGCCCAGGAGATCGGGATCACCCAGGTCTCTCTCAACTTCGCGATGTTCCGGTCCGTCTTCGAACGTGGTGCGCGTCTTGGCGCCGGACCGGTGCTGCGGCTGTGGCGCTCGCTGCTCAGCTTCTTCTCCCGCTGGTGGCAGATCGAGTCGCTGTACCGGGCCAACGCGAAGTACCGGCCGATCTGGGAGCCCCGGTTCCTGCTCTTCGAGAAGAGCCCGGACCTGCTGCGTATCGGCCTCGCCTCGGCGCGCGCCGAGGGATTTCTGGAGGCTCCGGGGCTGCCGAAGTGGCTGCACCGCAAGCACCTGGTATCCCACAGGTGAGAAGCACCGGACAGATGAGGACCGCTGGATGAAGCGCATCGCCCGCCTGGTCCGCGCCGAGTTAGGACCCCCGTACGTCACCGTGCGTCAGGCCCTCGCGCGGCGACACTGGCGGGCGGTCCCGATGACGCTCGCGGCCGTGTGCCTGACATCGGTCCTGCAGTTCGTGCAGAACCAGCCCTGGGGCTTCCCGTTCGTGCAGAACATCGGATCCGTACGGGCCGAGGAGCCGCTGTGGCTCTCCCTTCTGCACACCCCGCTCTCCCTGTTCGTACCGGCCCTCGACCTGCCGGTCTGGGGTGCGCTCCTGCAGATCCTCTTCGTGTTCGGGATCGCCGAGATCTGTCTGGGCTGGTGGCGCACGACCGTCATCGCGTACGCCGCCACACTGGCCGGCACGCTGTACGCGCGCCTGAGCATCGGCCTGGGCCCGCACCATCCGCTGGGGCTGCCCGCGACGGACGCGCAGGTCGTCGACACCGGGCCGTCGGCGGCCGTGATCGGGCTCGCCCTCTTCCTGTGCTGGCGGTATCGCGCCCGCCTCACCGGAGGGGTGTTGATCGCGGCCATGGTCGTGGAAGTCGTGCTGAAGGCGAACCTGGCGGGCAAGGAGCACATCGCCGCGATCGCCATAGTGCTGGTGCTGTGCGGGGTGTCGGCGCTGCGCCGGCGCCAACGGCCGTCCGGCCGAGTGGAATGCGCGACGGACTTGCCTCCGATCCAGTCCTGAGGTCTTCGGCAAGGGCCCGTCCGGCGGCGGTCCGAGCTGCTCGCCCGCGGACGCCGGGGCCGAACGGGGTACGGCGGTCACGTACCCTTCGGCCGTGCCCAAGACCCCGTCCTTCCACGGCCTCCGCTTCGCTTTCGGCACCCTCACCGTTCTCCCGGTCCGGGTGACCCGGTGGGACCGGGAGGCCGCGCGCGGCGGGATGCTGTGCGCGCCTCTGGCCGGAGCGGTGGTCGGCGGTCTCGCGGCCCTGCTCGGCACGGCCCTGCTCCTCCTGGGCGCGGGGCGCCTGCTCGCCGCCGTCGCCTCCGTCGCCGTACCCGCCGTGCTCACCCGGGGTCTGCACCTGGACGGAATCGCCGACACCGCGGACGGGCTCGGCAGCGGAAAGCCCGCCGAGGAGGCGCTGCGCATCATGAAACGGTCGGACATCGGACCGTTCGGCGTGATCACCCTGTTGTTCGTGCTCCTCGCACAAGTGGCGGCGCTCGCGCAGGCGTACGGCGACTCCTGGGCGCGAGGTGCGTCGGCCGTCGTCGTCTCGGCCACCGCGGCCCGGCTGGCCCTCACGCTGGCCGCGCGCAGCGGGGTGCCGGCCGCCCGGCCGGAGGGGCTGGGCGCCGCGGTCGCGGGAGTGGTTCCGGTGCGCGGCGCACTGGCGGTGGCTGTCGCGGTCACCGCGGCGGCGGCAGCCGGGGGCGCGCTGCCGGGGGCGTCCGGCGTGGTCCGCACTGCGGCCGCGGTGCTGCTCGCGATGGGCGCCGCCGAACTGCTGCTGCGGCACTGCACCCGCCGCTTCGGCGGGGTGACGGGCGATGTGTTCGGCGGTCTCGCCGAGACCGCCGCGACGACGGCACTCGTGGTGCTGTCGATCGGCCAGTAGGTGCCCTCCGGTGCCCCGGAAGCCTGCCGGGCACTACTCTGACGCACCGATCACTCACTGTTCCCGGGGGACGACTGTGCAGAAGACGCGCCGCTTCCTGGCCTGGCTCATCGACTTCGCGCTGGTGGTCGCGGCGGCCTCGGCACTCGCCATGCTCACCTTTCACCGCATATCCGCGATCGTCACGGATGTGCCGGGACTCGCGGCCAGAGGCGGCTTCGATCTGCTCACCTCACGGGGCGACGTCCTGAACGCCTCGGAGGGCCTCGGGCTCTCGCTGTGGCACAAGACGGTGCTGTACGTGGAACAGGGCTTCGGGCTGCTGGTGCTCGCCGCCTTCCTCTACCAGTGGGCGTCGCTCGCCCTCATCGGGCGCACCCTGGGCAAGGCGCTGACCGGCTTCAAGGTCACCCCGAGTCCCCTGCGCCGGGCCGCGCTGCGGGCGGCCGTGACGACGACCGCGGACGTGGCGGTGTACGCGCTGGCCTGCGTACTGCTGGTCGAGGGCCACTTCATGATGTCGATGCTGGCCTGGACGCTGGCCGTGGTGGTGTTCCTCCTGAACGCGCTGCCCGTCCTCTTCGCCGGGCGCCGCTCGCTGGCGGACCGGGTGGCGGGGACGACGGTCGAGAGCCTCCGGCTCGGCAGGCCTGCCGCCATGTCCCCCGCTCATGACTCTTGAACAACGCCCCCTGCAGCGGCGGGCGTTGGAGCGTCGGGGATCATCGCCGGGCGCGTCGACGCGCGCTCCGGAGCCCGCCGTGCGAGGCGATGAACCGGCCACGTATCCGACATCGGCGCATGTGCCCCAGGCCGTCGGGGGAAGGGAAGCGGCCAGGGCACCACGGAGAGATGAGCACCCGGAGTAATGAGCAAACCGCCCCCCGCGCGTAGGCTCATGCCGGGGGTTCCCCTGCCCAGGTAAAGACCGCACAGTCGGGGGATCTAGGGTCGGTTCCCGGGCTGGTCGACCCCATCCGTTCGGCCACCGAAACCCAATCGGCCACCGAAACTCAATTGGAAGCGAGATTTCACCACCGTGACTGCTCTCACTCTCAGCACCGCCGCGGCGGCCGGCCTGCGGGCCGACGCGATCGTGGTCGGCGTCGCGAAGGGCGCTCAGGGCCCGGTCGTCGCACCGGGCGCCGAGGCCGTGGACCAGGCGTATGACGGCAAGCTCGCCGCCATCCTGGAGACCCTGGGCGCCACGGGCGCCGAGGGCGAGGTGACAAAGCTGCCCGCGCCCTCCGGCTTCAAGGCGCCCGTCGTGGTGGCTGTGGGCCTCGGTGCCGAGCCGGAGAAGGACGAGGCGTTCACCGCCGAGTCCCTGCGCCGCGCCGCAGGTAGCGCCGCCCGGGCGCTGGCCGGCTCCAAGAAGGCCGTCTTCGCCCTGCCGGTCACCGAGGCCGCCGACACCGGCGCCATCGGCGAGGGCGCGCTGCTCGGCGCGTACGCCTTCGACGCGTACAAGGAGAACGCCAAGAACGCCAAGAACGGCAAGCCGCCGCTCGCCGAGGTCGCCGTGCTGGGCGGCAAGCCCCGCGACAAGGCGTACAAGGCGGCCGTCGAGCGCGTCGTCGCCGTCGCCGAGGAGCTCAACCGGGCTCGCGACCTGGTCAACACTCCGCCCAACGACCTGAACCCGGCGTCCTTCGCGGCTCTCGCGCAGACCGCCGGCAAGGAGCACGGGCTCAACGTGCAGGTGCTCGACGAGAAGGCGCTGACCAAGGGCGGCTACGGCGGCATCCTCGGCGTCGGCGCGGGCTCGGCCTCCGCTCCCCGCCTGGTGAAGCTGTCGTACAAGCACCCCGAGGCGGACAAGCACCTGGCCTTCGTCGGCAAGGGCATCACCTACGACTCGGGCGGCATCTCCCTCAAGCCGGCCGGCCACAACGAGACCATGAAGTGCGACATGGCCGGCGCGGCGGCGGTCTTCGCCGCGGTCGTGACCGCCGCGCGCCTCGGTCTCGAGGTCAACGTCACCGGCTGGCTCGCCCTGGCCGAGAACATGCCCTCCGGTTCGGCCACCCGCCCGGGTGACGTGCTGCGCATGTACAGCGGCAAGACCGTCGAGGTGCTCAACACGGACGCCGAGGGCCGACTGGTCCTCGCGGACGCGCTGTGGGCCGCCTCGGAGGAGAACCCGGACGCGATCATCGACGTCGCGACCCTGACCGGCGCGATGATGGTGGCGCTCGGCAACCACACCTTCGGGGTCATGGCGAACGACGACGCGTTCCGCACCGCGATCCACGAGGCCGCCGAGGAGGTCGGCGAGGACTCCTGGCCGATGCCGCTGCCCGAGCACCTGCGCAAGAGCATGGACACCCCCACGGCCGACATCGCCAACATGGGCGAGCGGATGGGCGGCGGCCTGGTCGCCGGTCTGTTCCTGAAGGAGTTCATCGGCGAGGGCATCACCTGGGCCCACCTCGACATCGCGGGTCCGGCCTTCAACGAGCAGGCTCCCTTCGGCTACACCCCGAAGGGCGGCACCGGCTCGGCCGTGCGCACGCTGGTCCGGCTCGCGGAGCTGACGGCGGCGGGCGACCTGGGCTGATCCCCACGCCCGCGGGAGGGCGGCCCCGGGTTCGGCAGAACCCCGGGGCCGCCCTCCCGGCCGTTACCGGAGTTTCGCCCTCGACGAAATCAGTACGACCGTCCGTGCCCGCGACCTTTGGACGTGATGGATCCGACGTCTCACACCTCCGGCCCGGCGTCCATTCCACCGCCGACAAGTGCGAAGATGGGGCTCGGCAGGACAGGGCCCCACCGAAGGGCCGAAGCAAAGCGGCCGGACACCAGCCGCCGACCGGTCACCGCAGACCGGGCGCACGGCGCAGATTCATGGAGGACGTGACGTGGCGAACGACGCCAGCACCGTTTTCGACCTAGTGATCCTCGGCGGCGGTAGCGGCGGTTACGCCGCGGCCCTGCGCGGAGCGCAGCTGGGCCTGGACGTCGCCCTGATCGAGAAGGACAAGGTCGGCGGCACCTGCCTGCACCGGGGTTGCATCCCCACCAAGGCCCTGCTGCACGCGGGCGAGATCGCCGACCAGGCCCGCGAGAGCGAGCAGTTCGGTGTCAAGGCCAGCTTCGAGGGCATCGACGTACCGGCTGTCCACAAGTACAAGGACGAGGTCATCTCGGGCCTGTACAAGGGTCTGCAGGGCCTGATCGCCTCCCGCAAGGTGACCTACATCGAGGGTGAGGGCCGGCTGTCCTCCCCGACCTCCGTCGACGTGAACGGTCAGCGGATCCAGGGCCGCCACGTCCTCCTGGCTACCGGCTCCGTGCCGAAGTCGCTGCCGGGCCTGCAGATCGACGGCAACCGCATCATCTCCTCCGACCACGCCCTCGTCCTGGACCGCGTGCCGCAGTCCGCGATCATCCTCGGCGGCGGCGTCATCGGTGTCGAGTTCGCTTCCGCCTGGAAGTCCTTCGGCGCGGACGTCACCGTCATCGAGGGCCTCAAGCACCTCGTGCCGGTCGAGGACGAGAACTCCTCCAAGCTGCTCGAGCGCGCCTTCCGCAAGCGCGGCATCAAGTTCAACCTCGGCACCTTCTTCCAGAAGGCCGAGTACACCGAGAAGGGCGTCAAGGTCACCCTTGCCGACGGCAAGGAGTTCGAGGCCGAGGTCCTGCTCGTCGCCGTCGGCCGCGGCCCGGTCTCCCAGGGCCTGGGCTACGAGGAGGCCGGGGTCGCCATGGACCGCGGCTACGTCCTCGTCGACGAGTACATGCGCACGAACGTCCCGACCATCTCCGCCGTCGGTGACCTGGTCCCGACCCTCCAGCTCGCGCACGTCGGCTTCGCCGAGGGCATCCTGGTGGCGGAGCGTCTGGCCGGTCTGAAGGTCGTTCCGATCGACTACGACGGTGTGCCGCGGGTGACGTACTGCCACCCGGAGGTCGCCTCCGTCGGTATCACCGAGGCCAAGGCCAAGGAGATCTACGGCGCGGACAAGGTCGTCGCTCTCAAGTACAACCTGGCGGGCAACGGCAAGAGCAAGATCCTCAAGACCGCCGGCGAGATCAAGCTCGTCCAGGTCAAGGACGGTGCCGTGGTCGGCGTCCACATGGTCGGCGACCGTATGGGCGAGCAGGTCGGCGAGGCCCAGCTGATCTACAACTGGGAGGCGCTGCCGGCCGAGGTGGCCCAGCTCATCCACGCCCACCCGACGCAGAACGAGGCGCTCGGCGAGGCCCACCTGGCCCTGGCCGGCAAGCCCCTCCACTCCCACGACTGACGCCTTCAGTCTTCGGGCGCGACGACACAGACTTCCGCAATTCGTAAGGAGAAACCGAAACCATGGCGGTTTCCGTAACCCTTCCGGCGCTCGGTGAGAGCGTCACCGAGGGCACTGTCACCCGCTGGCTGAAGGCCGAGGGCGAGCGCGTCGAGGCCGACGAGCCGCTGCTCGAAGTCTCGACGGACAAGGTCGACACCGAGATCCCGGCCCCTGCCTCCGGCGTGCTGTCCTCCATCAAGGTCGCCGAGGACGAGACGATCGAGGTCGGCGCCGAGCTGGCCGTCATCGACGACGGCACGGGTGCGCCCGTTGCCGCCCCGGCCCCGGCCGCCGCCGAGGCCCCCGCCCCCGCGCCGGTCGCCGAGCCTGCCCCGGCTCCGGTCGCCGAGGCCCCGGCCCCCGTCGCCGCCCCGGCCGCTCCGGCCAGTGGCGCCCAGGGCACGGACGTGGTCCTGCCCGCGCTCGGTGAGTCCGTCACCGAGGGCACCGTCACCCGCTGGCTGAAGTCGGTCGGCGACACCGTCGAGGCCGACGAGCCGCTGCTCGAGGTCTCCACGGACAAGGTCGACACCGAGATCCCCGCCCCGACTTCCGGCGTGCTGCTGGAGATCGTGGTCGAGGAGGACGGGACCGCCGAGGTCGGCGCCAAGCTGGCCGTCATCGGCGCCCCGGGTGCCGCTCCGGCGGCTGCCCCGGCCCCGGCAGCTCCGGCTCCCGCCCCCGCCGCTCCGGCTCCCGTCGCCCCCGCGGCTCCGGCCCCCGTCGCCCCCGCGGCTCCGGCC
>NZ_MLYP01000166.1 GCF_001866645.1 Streptomyces colonosanans | reverse complement strand
CACGAAGACGCGCGCGAAAGGCGGACAGTCCCTGGGCAACCGGCGCACACCACGCAAGGGAACCACCGCGGTGGACACCGCGGCCCTGAACCGGCTGCTGGCGGCGCTCGTGTCGATGCGGGACGGCAACTTCCGCAAGCGGCTGACGGTCCCCGGTGACGGGGTGATGTCGGAGATCGCCGCCGTCTTCAACGAGGTGGCCGAACGGAATCTGCATCTCACCGGCGAACTGGCGCGGGTACGGCGCATGGTGGGGCGTGAGGGGAAGCTCGCCGAGCGGCTGGAGACCGGGGCCTGCGAAGGCTCCTGGGCTACCGCCATCGACGCTTCCAACGCGCTCGTCGACGATCTCGTACGCCCCGTCTCCGAGGTCAGCCGAGTGCTGTCCGCGGTGGCCGAGGGTGACCTGTCGCCGCGCATGGAACTGCGGACACAGAGGCCGCAGGGGACGGGGCATCCGCTGCGCGGGGAGTTCCTGAAGGTCGGGCGCACCGTCAACAACCTGGTCGACCAGTTGTCGACCTTCACCGACGAGGTCACGCGGGTGGCCAGCGAGGTGGGCACCGAGGGCAAGCTGGGCGGGCAGGCCCGAGTGCGCGGTATGTCCGGTTCGTGGAAGGACCTCACCGACTCGGTCAACACGATGGCGTACCGGCTGACCGCACAGGTACGGGACATCGCGCTGGTGACGACGGCGGTCGCGAAGGGTGATCTGTCCCGGAAGGTCACGGTTCATGTCGCCGGTGAGATGCTGGAGTTGAAGAACACCGTCAACACCATGGTGGACCAGCTCTCCTCCTTCTCCTCCGAGGTGACGCGGGTGGCCCGCGAGGTGGGCAC
>NZ_MLYP01000165.1 GCF_001866645.1 Streptomyces colonosanans | reverse complement strand
ATGTCGCGTACGACTCCGGAGGCGCCCGGGTACTGGATCAGCACGCCGTTGATCTCGCGCTCGGCGAGCTCGGCCGGGATGCCGTCACCGAGGTCGGCGACGACGACCTCGACACCGGTCGGTTCCGCGCGGGTCTGGATCACCGCGATGGTCTGCGGCAGCGCGTCCGCATCGACCAGGAACAGGCCCTTCTTGTGCTTGCCCATGCGCCGGGACAGTGCCATCGCCTCGGCCGCGGCCGTGCCCTCGTCGAGCAGGGAGGCACCGGAGGTGGGCAGGCCGGTGAGGTCGGCGACCATGGTCTGGAAGTTGAGCAGCGCCTCGAGCCGGCCCTGCGAGATCTCCGGCTGGTAGGGCGTGTACGCGGTGTACCAGGCCGGGTTCTCCATCACGTTCCGGAGGATCACCGGGGGCGTGAAGGTCCCGTAGTAGCCGAGACCGATCATGGAGCCGACGACCTGGTTGCGGTCGGCGAGGGAGCGCAGCTCGGCCAGTACTTCGGCCTCGGTGCGCGCGCCCGGCAGGTCCAGGGCGTCGGCGTTCTTGATCACATCCGGGACCGCTGCGGCCGTGAGCTCGTCGAGCGAGCCGTACCCGACCTGCGCGAGCATCTTGGCCCGCGCCTCCTGGTCGGGCCCGATGTGGCGCTGTTCGAAGGGAATGCCCTGCTCGAGCTCGGAGAGCGGAATGCGATGGGCGGTCATGGCGGAGGCCTCCTGGTCTGGCGCGACCTTCGAGGGGCACCACGGCGCGGGTACCCCGACGGCCTCCCCCTCTGTCATCTCAACCTGAGAGTTTCGCCGGCCCGCACCAAGGCGCTCCGGCTTTCACCGTCGGTGAGAGCGGGAGCCGTCGACACCCGCCCTGCTTTCCAGAGTGACCTCGTCCGTGCGGTACGTGTGCCTGAGAGATTCCGGGGAGGATTTGCTCCTTCGGCGCCTCCGGATCGATCCGGAGAGCTCTCCCGCACGGGGTCAACAGCCGCTTGCCAGACTACCAGCGAGAACGATGCCGAAACCGTCGAGTGGACCTTCAAGTGGGCCTTCGAGTGGCCGCCTTCCTGAATGTGCTCTTTGGTAGTGCTTACGGATGAGTTGCGACCAGTTGGAGGGACCGTGCAGACCGACCTCGATCCGCGGAATCTGATCGGCCGCAAGGCGTTCGACCGCCATGGCATCAAGATCGGCACGATCGACGAGATCTACCTGGACGACGCGACCGGTGTGCCGGAGTGGGCGGCCATACGCACGGGGCTGTTCAGCAGGGACGCATTCGTCCCCCTGGAGCCCAGCGAGCTGGTGGAGGGCACCCTGCGTGTTCCCTTCGACCGCGCCCTGATCAAGGACGCCCCCGACTTCGGCGTCGGACGCCATCTCTCCCCCGAGCAGGAGCTGCAGCTCTACCACCACTACGGCCTTGATGTGGCCGCGCCTCCCCCGCCGCCCGACCGCGACTTCGGGCATCTCGCGGGGTCCGACGGAAGCTGAGGCCCCCCACCCCGAACGCCCGCCCCGTCCCTGCCGACCAGAACGGCGGCTGCCGGGCCGAACACCACGCTTGCCCCAGTGCCCCGCTCCCCGGCCCGCCTGACGCCCGTGGAGCGGTCGACGAGCGCCGTCCCAGGGCCGCCGGGCACCCCCTCAGGCCCCCCCATGCCCCGCCTTACCGCTCCTCCTGACGCCCGCGGAACGGCCGGCGAGCGCCGCCGAGCGCCGCCCTCAGACCCCCTCGGCCGTCGGGGCCGCCGGCGGCTCGGCGGTCCCGGGCCCTCGCGGCACCAGGGGCAGCGGATCCGCCGGCTCCAGCAGCGGATCGTCGGTACGGAACGTACGGACGCGCCCCGGCTGCGAGTCGGGGGTCTCGAACCGTATGGTCACCCTGCCCAGCCCACTGCCCTGCACCCACCCGTGCCCGTACTCCGGGTGCCGGACGTCATGACCCGCGGGCCAGATGCGCTCGGACAAGGTCAGCGCCGCCTCCTCGACGAGTTCGTCCACATCCACGGCCTCCCGATGCTCCTCCGCCAGGACCTCCCCCGCGGCCAGATGGGCTTGGGCGAACAGATCCTCCTGCGTGTAGTCGGCGAGCCCGCTGACCCCCACGCCGAGCAGCCGCACCCCGCCCGTGGTGTCCACGGACTCCAGCAGCCGCGCGGTGGCCTCCCGCACCACCGCGTGGTCGTCCGTGGGCCCGCGCAGGGTCTCGGAGCGGGTCAACGTCGAGAAGTCGTACCTCCGCACCTTCAGCACGATGGTCCGCCCCGACAGCCCGGCCTCCCGCAGCCGCCGCACACACCGGTCCGTGAGCCGCTGCACCTCCAGGCCGATCCGGAGCCGGTCGTGAATGTCCACGTCGTACGTGTCCTCCACCGACACGGACTTGGCCTCCCGCTCGGCCACCACGGGCCGCTCGTCATGCGCCAGCGCCATGGCGTACAGCGCGTGCCCGTGGGCCTTGCCCAGCAGCCGTACCAGCTCGGCCTCACCCGCCTCTGCGATCTCGTCGACCGTGGTGATGCCGGCCCGCCGCAGATGGTCCCCGGTCGCGGGACCGACGCCCGGCAGCGTGCGCACCGGCATCGGCCCGAGCAGCGCACGCTCGGTGCCCGGCCGTATCACCACCAGGCCGTCCGGCTTGGCCTGCTCCGAAGCGATCTTCGCCAGCATCTTGGAAGCGGCGAGCCCGACCGAGCCCGTCAGCCCGGTGACCGACCGGATGTCGGCGCGCAGTCTCACCCCCACCAGCCGCGCGGACTCCTCGTCACGG
>NZ_MLYP01000164.1 GCF_001866645.1 Streptomyces colonosanans | reverse complement strand
TGCGCAGCGGGTTGATCTCCGAGACGGCGCCCACGAACGTGGTCTTGCCGACACCGAAGCCGCCCGCCACCACGATCTTCGCGGAGGTGGTCGACCGCCCTCCGTCAGAGCTTGCGAAGTCCACTGAGCACCCTTTCGAGCAGTGTCACGTCCGGCGCGCCGCCGTTGTTCTCGTCGCCACCCGGCTGGTGGACCGCGACGAGACCGGCTTCCGCGAGGTCCGCGACGAGGATCCGTGCCACACCGAGCGGCATCGACAAGAGCGCCGACACCTCCGCCACCGACTTGACCTCGCGGCACAGGTGGCAGATCCGCTGGTGCTCGGGCAGCATGCCCATGAGCTGGGCCGGGTCGGCCGTCGTGCTGATCAGCGCCTCTATCGCGAGCTGGTAGCGCGGCCGGGTCCGGCCGCCCGTCATCGCGTACGGACGGACCAGCGGTTGGTCGCCCTCATCCCCGTACAGATCTGCGTACGGATCGTGAGAGGCAGGGGGCGGGGTCATGAATCCTCCGGGCGGGACAGCAAGTTGGTCAGTCGTGCCGTCTGACGGGGCCGGTGGGGGGCTGTGGCGGCCGGACGGTGTTTTCGTGAGTTGGGGGTGATACCGGGGTCGGTCAGCGGAGCAGACTGCCCTGGAGCTCGGCGCGCAGGTCGGGCGTGAGTACCGCGCCCGCGCGGTCGACCAGGAGAGCCATCTCGTAGCCCACGAGCCCGATGTCGCTCTCGGGGTGGGAGAGCACGGCGAGGGACGAGCCGTCCGAGATGGACATGAGAAAGAGGAAGCCGCGTTCCATCTCGACGACCGTCTGCGCCACCTTGCCGCCCTCGAAGATGCGGGACGCACCCGCGGTCAGCGAGGTGAGCCCGGACGCCACCGCCGCGAGCTGATCTGCGCGATCACGCGGGAAGCCTTCCGACATCGCCAGAAGGAGACCGTCGGCGGACACGACGACGGTGTGGGACACCCCCGGCGTGTTGTCCACGAAGTTGGTGATCAACCAGTTGAGGTTCTGTGCCGCCTGGCTCATCTGACTCAACTACTGCTCCTGCTGGTGAGTGGGGAAGCTGCCGGTCTGGCCGGTACCGGCTTGGCGACCCTGGGCGATGCCCCGTCGGAGATTCGTCAGGCGGCCGCGTACGTCGTCGGGCGCACGCGAGACCTGCGGACCGGTGTGGTGCTGTTGCTGCTCGGCCGTGCCCGGGACGAGGTTCGCTCGCGGGACCCGGCGCGGCAGGCCGGAGGTGGTGACACCGCCCGCGGCAGGCTGGCGCACGCGCTCGGCCTTGCGGACGATCTCGTCGTTCGGTGAGGTGCGCCAGGCCGCGGGGGCCGGACGCTGGGGCGCCTCGGCGGGCTGCCGCTGCGGCGCCTGGGGCGCGGGGGCGTTGCTCTGCTGACGGTCGCCGTGGAACCAGTTGGTCTCCAGCGTGTCGTACAGCGGTGTCCCTCCGCCGCCGGGGCTCGGCGCAGCCGGCAGGGCCTCGGGCTCCTGACGGCGCGGAGGCTGCTGCTGCGGGGCCTGCGGCCGGGCGGCGCCGTAGCCACCGTCCGCCTGAGGTTGCGCGAACTGGCCGGTGGAGGACTGTGGTTGGG
>NZ_MLYP01000163.1 GCF_001866645.1 Streptomyces colonosanans | reverse complement strand
TGGCCCGCGAGGTGGGCACCGAGGGCATCCTGGGCGGCCAGGCCGAGGTCCAGGGTGTCTCGGGCACCTGGAAGGACCTCACGCAGTCCGTGAACTTCATGGCGAACAACCTGACCATCCAGGTGCGCAGCATCGCCGAGGTCACGACCGCGGTCGCCAAGGGAGACCTGTCCAAGAAGATCACTGTCGACGCCAAGGGCGAGATCCTCGAGCTGGTCACCACCGTCAACACGATGGTCGACCAGTTGTCGTCCTTCGCGGAGCAGGTGACGCGGGTGGCCCGCGAGGTGG
>NZ_MLYP01000162.1 GCF_001866645.1 Streptomyces colonosanans | reverse complement strand
CCTGCCCTCGGGCAGGAGAGGACGTCAATGCCCTGGACGTGGACCGCACCCTCGACGGCACGGACGCGTGCGCCCCGGGCGAGACACCGTTGCGCATCACGACCGGCGCTCCGGTGCCCTCCGACCAGGTACGCAACGGTCCGCGCACCGGTGTTGCCGATGACGGAGGCGTCCACCCCTGGAGCTTCTGGATCGCCGACGACCCGACCGTGAGCCCGTACCGGGCCCATACGCCCCGGCGGCGTCGAAGTTGACGGACCCCTGGAGGTTGCGTAATGTGGCCCGAGCCGCTTGAACCGGGTACGGCGTTACGCCAGCAGCCGGGAGCGGCAAGCCCACTACTTACAACCCCCTCATAGAGGGCGATTTCAGCGTGCCTGCATGCTCGAATTCGAACTCACGGAACTCGATTATGAGTTACACGGAGAACCGGTTAACGTAGTGAATGTCGAAAGGCCGAACGGCGAATAAGCTCGAGCCCAAGACGAATCCCGCTGACCGGGAATCAGGCCCGAAAGGAT
>NZ_MLYP01000161.1 GCF_001866645.1 Streptomyces colonosanans | reverse complement strand
ACGTGGCGCTGGGAACGACTTCTCCCCGCACGAGCACGCCGCTGTGCGCGCCCGGACCGCTGCCTTCGACGTCGAGCTGGTCCACCTGACGACCTCTCCCAGGACGCAACCCCGCAGGACTCCACCTGTGCGGATCCGCCTTCTGGTCAGGCAGTCTCCCGACCGCCCCGTGATCCGGACTGAGAACAGGCCCTGGGCGGCCCTCCTCGGCGTGTCACCAGTTTGCCGGTAGGCCCGCATCGAGGGCGAACAGTGAACCGTCGGGCGCGGAGGCGTACACCTTCCCGTCGGCCGCGACCGGCGCAGGCAGCGCGGGCATCAAGGAGCCCTGGTCGCCGCCGGGCCGCGCCTTCGTCTGACCCAGCAGCCTGCCCCGCGTGGTGTCGACGGCGAACAGCCGCCCGTCCGCCGCGCTGAAGTAGAGCCGCGTGCCGGTCACCGCGGGCGTCGAGGCGTTGGTGACGGCGGTCTCGAGCCGCCACCGCTGCGCCGAGGTCCGTGTGTCCAGGGCGACGAGCGCACCGCCGTACCCGAGCAGATAGACCGTGTCTCCGTGCACGACCGCTTCGGCGCTCTGCAGCGGGTAGTGCAGCGCGACGCGGCGGACCCTACGGTCGGCGACGTCGTAGCGCACGACGGCGTTCGTATACGACTGCGCGTCGTACGAGGTGAACCACATCGACCCGTCGTGCGCGCCCACCAGGCCCAGCGAGCCGTTTAGCCGTCGCTGCCAGCGCGTGGCGCCGGTCTCTGGGTCCACGGCGGCCACCCGTGTGCCCGACCCGTCCGCGCTCACGGCGTACGCCGGCCCGCCTCCGTACGACTGGAAGGCCGGCTGCGGCTGCCCCGGGATCGCGCGGTGCCACTTCTCCTCGCCCGTGGCGGCGTTCAGTGCGGTCACCCTCCCGTCGGCGCCGGTGAGCAGGACGGCTCCGGCGGCGTGGGCGACACGGCCGTCGTACGGCGAGATGTCATGGGTCCAACGGGTCGCACCGGTCGCCGGATCGAGCGCGGTCAGACGTTTGCCGCCCCGGCTGATGACGTGCAGCAGCCCGCCCGAAAGTACGGGTGGGTGCGCGCTGCCGTCATCACGCTGCGCCACGCCGCCGCGTACCCACCGGGCCTTTCCGGTGGTTGCGTCGACGGCGGCGGCCAGGACGCCCGGCCGGGTGCAGTAGAGCGTCCGGGGCGTGTAGGTGCACCGCGCCATGCCGTTGGTCGTGACGCCGGTCGCGCTCAGCTCAGTGCTCCAGCCGGGGAAGGCACTTGTGGAGGGCGTCGCGGCGGGCGTGCCGGCCCCGGGGCCGTCGGAGCCGACATAGACGAGGGCACCGGCGAGGGCGGAGAGGACCGCGACAGCAGACAGCCACAGCCGTCGTACGCGGCTTCTCTTCAGGGAGGGCGGGGCCTTGGGAGCGGACTCCTGCGGCCCGAGTCGGTGGTGCGTCGTGTCGTCGCGGCGGTCCGGTCGCGAGCCGCCCCGGTCGCGTTGCTGCGGTATGAACGCCTGCGTATCGTATGAGGCGGACACCGATCGCAGCGCCGTCATCAGCTCGTCCGGGGTGGGCCGGTCCTCCGGCTCCTTGGCCAGGCAACGGGCCACGAGTGGGGCCAGCTCCTCCGGTACGCCTGTCAAGTCCGGTTTTTCATGGACGACTTGATACGCCACCAGGTAGGGGCTGTCGGAGTCGAAGGGCCCGCTGCCGGTCGCCGCGTGGACGATGACGGACCCGAGCGCGAAGACATCCGCGGCCGGCCCGACCTCCCGCGGCCTGCGGAACTGCTCCGGAGCCATGAACGGCGGGGTGCCGATCAACTTTCCGGTTTCGGTGCGCAGTTCGCTGTCCGACGGGCGGGAGATTCCGAAATCGATGACTTTCGGACCGTCTTCGGCCAGCAGCACATTGCTGGGTTTGAGGTCGCGGTGCACGACCCCGGCCCGGTGGATGTCCCGCAGGGCCTCGGCCAGTCCTGCCATGAGGTGCCGCAGTTGTGCTGTGGGCAGCCCGCCGTTCCGCTTCACATGCTCGGCGAGGGTGGGGCCCGGGATGAACAGCGTCGCCATCCAGGGGTTGTCGGCCTCGGGATCGGCGTCCACGACGGGTGCGGTGAAGGCGCCACTGACCCGCCGCGCGGCCTCGACCTCCTGCCTGAACCGCCCCCGGAACTCGGGGTCGTGAGCGAACTCGGCGTGCACCACCTTGACCGCGAGCCGCAGTCCGGAAGCGGACCGCGCCAGATGCACGACCCCCATGCCACCGGAGCCGAGCCGCGTCTCCAGCAGGTACTGCCCGGCGTAGCGCGGAAGTTCCGCTTCCGGGTCAGCGCCGGCACTGCGCGGTGGCAGCATCACTTACCCCCCCGAGCGTCCGTCCGCCTGTGCGACGCGCCGAGCCTAGTCGATGCCGCGTACGACACAGCGGTGGCTTGCTAGCCTCGGCGCTCCACGCGTTTTTGGCGTGAACCAATCGGAACCGTTCCGAACGTGTCTACGGGAACTGTTCGGATGATCAGTGGGGGAGGCCGACATGGCGACGGAAGACATCGAGACCGAGGGCGCCGCGCAGGGGGAGACGGCGGACGCGGCACCGGCGGCCGCGGCGGCGATCCGTACCTACCCG
>NZ_MLYP01000160.1 GCF_001866645.1 Streptomyces colonosanans | reverse complement strand
GGGTCTGTACGGTCAACGGTGGATCTTCGAACAGGAAGTGACACCTGATGACAGATGTGATCGTCTCGGCTGAGGCCGTCGAGGAAGTGCAGCCCGCCGGGATGCCGGAGGCCCTGGACGACCAGTTGATCGGGCAGCTGGTGGACCGCGCGAAGGCTGGCGGGATCAAGTTGACCGGTGAGGGCGGGCTGCTGCAGCAGCTGACGAAGAGGCTCTTGGAGTCCGCTCTCGAGGGTGAGATCACCGATCATCTCGGCCACGAGAAGCATGAGAGGGCCGCCGACGGCAACACCCGCAACGGCACTCGTTCGAAGACCGTGGTGACCGAGGTCGGGCCGGTCGAGATCGAGGTCCCCCGGGACCGGACGGGCAGCTTCGAGCCGCAGATCGTCAAGAAGCGGCAGCGCCGGC
>NZ_MLYP01000016.1 GCF_001866645.1 Streptomyces colonosanans | reverse complement strand
AGAGCTGGTGGTGGAAGTCGCGGCGTGCGTCGGTCACCTTCGCGTGGGCGCGAGCGACCTTCCAACGAGCCTTCTCCCTGTTCTTGGATCCCTTCTGCTTGCGGGACAGCTCCCGCTGGGCCTTCTTGAGCTTCTTCTCCGCGCGGCGCAGGAACCGCGGAGAGTCGATCTTCGTGCCATCGGACAGGACCGCGAAGTGGGTCAGTCCGAGATCGATGCCGATGCTCTGGTCCGCCTTGGGCACGCGGGCCGCGTCGGCGGCCGGGTCGGTGTCGATGACGAAGGAGGCGAAGTACCGGCCCGCCGCGTCCTTGATCACGGTGACGCTGGACGGGACAGCCGGCAGGGTGCGAGACCACCTCACCCGCACTTCACCGATCTTCGGCAGGTTCAGCCGCCCGGCCGGCGTGAGGGACCAGCGGGCGTTTGTGGTGAACCGGATCGACTGCCGTGCGTCCTTACGGGACTTCATGCGCGGCGCGCCCAGCTTCGGGCCCTTGCGTTCGCCTTTCAGCGAGGCGAAGAAGTTGCGATAGGCGCTCTCGGCGTCCCGCAGGGACTGCTGCAGCACCACTGCGGAGACCTCGCCCAGCCAGGACCGCTCGGCGGTCTGTTTGGCCTGGGTGATCAGGGTGCGGGACAGGTCCGCGGCCTTCGGGAACGGTACGCCCTGCCTACGGGCGTCCTCGCGGGCGCGTACCGCGTCGTTGAACACGACACGAGCGCACCCGAACGCCCTTGCCAGCGCAGCGCGCTGGCCTGGTCGCGGGTACAAGCGGAAGCTGTACCGAAGCTGCACACCGAGGACTCTACGTACCTGAGTTATGGCCGAGATGCAGAATATCCGGATCGGTCGGCAGTGATTTTTCGTGATGCATGTTCACTTGGACTTTGTGACCGACTTCCGGTACAAGGTGTTCACGGATGATCATCTGTGGTGCATGAAGGAGATCATGCGGGCGGTACCGGACATCGAAAGCGACCCGCCCCATGTGAAGCCCTGTCCGGCTCCGCCGGAAAACCACCCCGACGCTCCGCGTCGCCCCTTCAGATTCGCTTCACCACCAGGGTGAACCCCGATGCACTGCGAATGAATACCGGTAGCGCCGTCGCGATGAGTGAGCTGTTGATGGGGTTGAGGGCCGAACCGACGAACAGGGGCGTGGCGAAACGCCAGGAAAACGGGTGGCCACTGTACGCAGGCAAAGCCGCGGAGTGCTCTTCGGTCACTGACATACGCACGTCCCTATGCGCGGTCGAGGCCGCACGTCATCGGCTCCGCACGCTCGGCATGGGGGCTGGTTCGGATCAAGGGTCAGAGATGCTGGGCCAGGCGTTCCAGCAGCGGAGCCGCAGCCGCCAGAGTGGCGACCTCGTCGCCGGTGAACGACTCGCCGAGCGCGACGGCCATGCGATCGGATTTCGCGTCGCGGCTGGAGTGGAGGACGTCGCTGCCCGCGCCACTCACCGTCAGTAGCGATCGCCGCCGGTCGTTGGGGTCCGGGGACCGCGTTACCAGCCCGTGCTTCTCCAGCGACGCGACGGTGGAGCCCATCGCCTGCGGGGTGATCTGCTGCAGACGGGCGAGGTCGGCGACGGTGCTCGGAGCGCTGCGATCGATCTGCGCCAGCGCGGACAACTCCGGGGTCGTCAACTGCCCGTCGGCCACGGCCTCGCGGGTGCGTCGCTTGAGCATCCCCAGCGCCACCCGGATCGCGGTGGCGGTGGACCGGTTCAGAGCATTGCGAGTGTCCATAATTGGAAGGTTAGGCTTCGAAGGCCAATATTGCAAGCCCAGCATTCCTAATGCGGCCGGCGCTGCCAGACGGCGGAGGTCTGGTGCGGTCGGCTTCGATCCGGTCCAAGGGGCGGGCCTGCAAGCTCCGGTGGGTCCGGCGGTTGGCCTTGGACAACCAGTCGGCCAACTGGACGTTGAAGTCCGCCGGGCTGGTGAACACCCGACCGGGCAGGAACGAGGTCTCCAGATAGCCGTTGGCCCGCTCAACCAGGCCCTTCGCATCCGGATCCCGGGGCTTGCAGAGCACGAACTTGATGCCCAGCAGCCCGGCGAACGCGGCGAACTCGTCAGTGAGTCGGGGGCCACCCGGCCTCCAGGAGCCGACCGCACCTGCGTTGTCCCAGACCAGCAACCGTGGCACGGCACCGAGCTCGGTCAGCAGCCGCCAGTGTCCGGCGATCAGGTCGGCAGCCGAGCGCGAGGGCAGCATCCGTGCGAGGATCCACCGCGAGTAGGCGGACACCATCACCAGCACCGGCGAATGCCCAGCCTGCCCGAAGCCCAAAGGGATCTCAGCGGGCGGGAACCACAGGTCGCACTGGGCGATCTCGCCCGGCTCATAGACCGTCCGCGAGGCCGGATCCACCGGCCGGTAGGCCGGCCGCAACTCTCTGACCCGGTCCTTGAGGACCGCCATCCCACGGTCCCAGCCGATCCGCTCTGCAATCACCGTCGAGGGCATCTCCGGCCACTGCTCCAGCAGTTCACGGATCCGCGGCTCGACTGCGTCCACGATCGAGCCCTTCGGCACCCGCTGGTACTTCGGCGGTGCGTCGCCCGCAATCGCCCTGCGAACGGTGTTTCTTGCGATACCCAGCTTCCTGGCGATCGCCCGGACCGGCATCTGCTCAGTCCGGTGCAGCCGACGGATCTCCGCCCAGTCCTCCACGCTGATCACCCTTCCTCCCGGCCTGGCTCAACGAGCCCGGCCCCCGGAGGGGGTCAACTTTCAAGCGTCGCTACTGGTCCACTTTTCAGCCGTCGCCGACACACCCGCACAGCTTGACGGAGATCGTTGTCCGGCACGCGCACGCCTTCTGCCTCGGCACGGCCATGAACCGATCACCTACCCGTCGGTGATGGCCTTCTCAAGGAGCAACGTCAGGATCGACTCGGCATGTGTCCACAGCAGGGCGCCGCCTATCTCCGGCACGACATGGTGATCTGCACCGGGCATACGGGCAGCGAGCAGTGCTCCGTTATCGGGCGAGTGGCTGGTGTCCTGCTCGCCGTACCAGATATCGACCGGGACAGTGATCTCGTCGAGGGCGAATGGCCACCGCCCCATCGCCAGGACCGTGTCGCGGGCGTAACCAGCAGCACCTTGAGTAAATGCCTCATTCAAGGCCCTGCGGTATCCAGCCGCGAAATCAGGATCCTGGTACACGGCAAGGTCGCACCCTGGGCTCCCGGCCATGACCATGTCCCACATCGCATCCGCAGTGAAGCCCGCGAAAAACTCCTCAGCGCCGACCGGATCGCGCACAGTCCGCTCGACGAGACCACGCAGGTCCGCCTCCAGAACAGAAGCAAACTGCGGCGCGGCGACCTCGTCCGCACCAGAGACAACAGCCAGTGCCGAGGCGACCCCCTCCGCAGCGCAGGCGAGAGCGAACGGTGCACCTTGCGAGTTCCCGGCCACAACCGGGCGCTCCAGCCCTCGCAACACACAGAGTTGCTGCATATCCCCAGCGAAGTCAGAGAAGGTCCGCCCGGGGGCGGGCGTCGAGACACCAAGCCCCGGACGATCCACAGAGACAAGGCGCACCCCAAGCGCCTCGACAACGCCTGCACCGAACCCGAGCCACCGGCTCGTAGCCGCACCCGGACACAACAGAACGGGCACTCCGTCCAACGGCCCCCACTCGGCCCAGCCAAGCAACCGCCCATCAGACAGAGCACTCTCGCCCAGCCGGGCAGGAACGTCGACATATCCAGTCACGATCAACATCATTGGCTATGGGCGGGGTGACCCGCACCCGAATTTTCACCATGTTCCCGAACAGGGCGAACCTTGCCTGATGCGGCACTAAGAACCGCTAGCGGAATGCGGTTCGGCCAAGGCCCCTGCCGCCGGCGGTACGTGTGGAGTTGCCATGACAGGATCTGGCTGTGACGTGCGATGTGTGTGGACACGAGATGCGGCAGGCACCGGTAGCGGAACCGCGAATGCCATGCTAGTCAGCCACTCCCGCCCAGCGAGGGAACCTCACAGGCTGCTGATTCACGAAGCGAGGAGAGCTGGAGTGCCCAACAGACCGCCACTGGAGGAAGCCCTCAATATCCTGCGTGCCGAGCTGGCGGCTGGGCGATCGACGACGGCCGAGTTGACCACTAAAGCCGCATGGCTGGCCTTCATGCGATTCGGACGGCAGCGCTTTGACACAGCGGCCATGCCCGACTCCGACGGCTTGCTCTTCCAGTACGGCACGTACGCCTTCAACGGGCGACCGACGTTCACGGTGGACCTCACGCGACAGTTCGACATCAGCGATGTCGACGGTGAGCATGACCACTACGTGCAGGTCCACTGCGAACTGCGCTACGAGCCCGAACCCGTCCTGGACGCCCTGGGGTGCTTCGACTCGTGGTTCTTTCACGACACCGATGCGGACCTCGACCAGTGGTTCGCCGCTGTGGAGAGGCATCTCGAACTGCTGCTTGAACGCGCGCCCTTCGAGATTGACGTGCACGAGGAGCCGGTATAGGCCGTTCCCCAGTAGTGGGAGGTCGCGAGGCCTGTCACGCAAGCAGGACTCGCTTGCGTGGGAGGTCGAAGCCTGGACAGGCGAACATCTGGCGCTTGAGCATCTTGATCCGGTTGACATGCCCCTCCACGACACCGGAATTCCAGGGCCGGGTGAGTCCGGCGATGACGGCGTCGCGGTCGCGGTCGATGCCTGCGGCGAGGGTGTGCAGGCTGGGCAGGTCGTCCTGCCGGACGGCGTCGAGCCAGTCCGGCAGGCGCTCACCCTTGCGGCCAGTGAGCATGACTGCGAAGGAACGGACATGGCGGGTGAGGGCGTCGAGTTCGGGGCAGTGCTATCTCCCACAGCGCCGACGCGACATGGACGAGGGTCCACGCGTTCCCCGCGTTCCCCGCGTTCAGCACGGCCGCATCGTTCTGCTCGTTCCGTGCGTTCTGTTCGACTTGCGCGTTAAGCACCTGTCGCAGACGCGGCAGCACGGCTGCGGCGGGAGGACCGATCCGGCCGAGAATTTGTACCGCGTCGATGCTCCGGTAGCTGTCGAGGAGACGCTCCAACTGCGTCACGACACTCTCAGGGTGGCGTTCGAGTTCCCAGAGGGCGCCCGTCGCGCCCGTGCGGAGGTCCACGTCTTCCGCGTCGGCCAGGGGGCGGACGACGTCCAGGGCGGGTGCAGCCCGGGTGCCGAAGGACGCGAGCGCCTCCAGGACGGAGGCGGCAGTGCGCCACTGCTTGTGCCGGGCAGCGGCACTGACGGCGTCGGCGAGTGCGGGCGCGGCGGCTGGGTCTCCCAGATCCGCGAGGGCTGATGCGAGCGCGGAAGCGAGCGCGGAAGCTCTGCTGTCGGGCCACTCCTGGGAGAAGTCGACATCGGCGAGGCGGCGGATCAGCCGAGGCACGAGTTCGGAGACGGCCTGGCGCAGACAGCCTGCGGCGTGCACCGCGCGCCAGGCATCGGTACCCGTGTCCAATGCGGTCAGCAGACCGGGCAGAGTGCGTTCGTCTCCGAGCTGGGCCGGCGCCAGGACGGCTTGCTGATGGGCGCGGCGCAGACAAGGGTGCGGACTCGCCCACACATCGGGTCCGTGCGCGGTGCGGTGCGCCAAGCTGGAGGAACGCGGGCTACTCAAGCACACCGACTTCCGCTCGACGTGCCGGTAGTTCATCACGCCGGTGCCCCGGGTGTGCTGGTGCCACTCCCCGCGACCGAATCCCGAGGACGCTCAACTGGGCTTCCCAGGCCAGACTTTGAACCCATTGATGACAAAGTATGGACCCGATCGGCAGAAGTCCCCTACCGTGACGGCACAACCGTAGGAGTACTGACTCTTCGGCATCAGCATCCGCGTTTCCGTATAGCTCGACCGGAGTGCGATCCGGCGGCCTCCGGTCCCGTCCTGGAGGACCGATGCATCCACTTCCGTTCCGCCGCGCCCGAAGACACCTCACCGCATTGCTCATCGGCGGCTTCCTCGCAGGCGGGATAGCGGCCGCTCCCCCGTCCGCCGCCGCACCCGCCGATGTCCCGCCCCAGGAACCCGGTGTCACCCTGCGCGTCTTCGACACCCAGGTCCCGCTCAGCAAGCTGTGCACCCTCAAGCCGGGCCAGACACCCAACTACGACAAGCTGATGCCGACCGTGGACTGGTCCTCGACCGACGACTTCGGCGGATTCGCCGACAACTTCTCGGCGCAGGCATCCGGTTACCTCGTCATCCCCACCGACGGGACGTACACCTTCCGTCTCACCAGCGACGACGGGTCACGGCTCACGATCGACGACCGTGAGGTCATCGACCACGACGGACTGCACGCCGCCGAGCCCAAGGACGGCGCCGTCCAACTCACCGCAGGCTCCCACCCGTTCCACATCGACTACTTCGAGCGCACCGGCGGGCAGCAGCTCACGCTCGGCTGGAAGCCGCCGGGCGCCACCGACTTCACCGTCGTGCCGCGCGAGTCGCTGACCACCGACGCCGGGGTCGTACGGGTCACATCGCCGGGCCGCAAGGAGTGCGAGGCCGGCGCCGACAGCCCCGGTGACGGACTGCCGCTCACCGACGTGCGCCCCGACCTCACCCTCACCGACCTGCGCCCGGACGGGTTCGAGCCGCAAGTCACCGGCATGGACTGGCTGCCCGACGGGCAGCTCGCCATCAGCACGTGGGGCGGCTCCCAGAACAAGACGGGCGAGGTGTACCTCCTCGACCACGTCACCGGGAACACCAGCCGCGACAAGGTGACCGTCAAGAAGATCGCGAGCGGGCTGCGCGAGCCGATGGGCATCAAGTACGTCGACGGCTCCCTCTACGTATCGCAGAAGCACGAGCTCACCCAGCTCGTCGACACCGACAACGACTCCGTCACCGACGAGTACCGCACCGTGGCCACCTGGCCCTACAGCGGGAACTTCCACGAGTTCGCCTTCGGGCTGCTCTACCGCGACGGCTACTTCTATGTGAACCTGTCCGTCGCCATCAACTACGGCGGGGCGACCACCACCCCGCAGCCGGCCCCGGGCCGCGGCACCACATACAAGATCAGCAAGAAGACCGGGAAGATCCATCCGGTCGCGGGCGGTCTGCGCACGCCCAACGGGATCGGCTGGGGTCCGGACGGCGACATCTTCACCACCGACAACCAGGGCGGCTGGCTGCCGGCCAACAAGCTCGTCCAGATCAAACAGGACCGCTTCTTCAACCACTACGTCGAGCCGTCGGGCCCGTTCGACGACCATCCCGTCACCCAGCCGGTGCTGTGGCTGCCGCAGAACGAGATCGCCAACTCCCCCAGCACTCCACTTTACTTGACCAAGGGTCAGTTCGCCGGGCAGATGCTCATCGGTGACGTCACCTACGGCGGGCTCCAGCGCGGCTACCTGGAGAAGGTGAAGGGGCAGTACCAGGGAGCCGTGTTCCGCTACACGCAGGGGCTCGAAGCCGGCGTCAACCGGATCACCATGGGCCCCGACGGCGCGATCTACGCGGGCGGCCTGGGCGCCGACGGCAACTGGGGTCAGGAAGGCAAGCTCAGGTTCGGCCTGCAGAAGCTGACGCCGAACGGTGGCAACACCTTCGACATCAAGGAGATGCGGGCCGTGCCCGGCGGCTTCGACCTGGAGTACACCCAGCCGGTGTCCGAAGCCACCGCCGAGAAGCTGGCCTCCCGCTACCAGGCCGAGCAGTGGCGCTACACCCCGACATCGGACTACGGCGGCCCGAAGATCGCCGAGGAGCAGCTCGCCGTCCGCTCGGCGACGCTCGCCGACGACGGGCGCACGGTCCGGCTGCGCCTCGACGGGCTCAAGCCCGGCCGCGTCGTGCACGTGCGCTCGCCGCGCCCCTTCGCGTCCGCGTCCGGCGAGACGCTGTGGAGCACGGAGGCCTGGTACACACTCAATGCCATGCCGGGACAGCAGCCGCCGCCCGCCACGCTGTACGAGGCCGAGGAGGCGCGCCTGACCGGCGCGGCCGGCGTCAACACCGACCACACCGGGTACTCGGGCAGCGGCTTCGTCGACCGCTACAGCACCGAGGGCAAGGTGGCCACTACGTTCGATGTGACGGTCCCCGAGGCCGGCGAGTACGACGTGAACCTGCGCTACTCGAACGGCCCCAACCCCTTCCAGGGCACCAAGTCCCTCTCTCTGTACGCCAACGGGGAGAAGCTACGCCAGACGAAGCTCCCCTCCACTGGCACGTGGGACGCCTGGTCGACCCGGACCGAACGTGTCGGCCTGCGTGCGGGCCACAACACCCTCGCGTACCGCTTCGACGCCGGAGACACCGGTCATGTCAACCTCGACCTGATCACCGTGCGTCCGCACGGCGCCCCGGTCACCCTCTTCGACGGCACCACCGCCTCCCAGGCTCAGTGGCAGCATCCGGACGGGCGGCGCGTGGAGTGGCCGCTCGCCGCCGAGCAGTCGATGGAGGTGTGCTGCGGCGACATCCGCACCAAGGAGGCCTACCAGGACTTCAAGCTGCACGTGGAGTTCCGGGTTCCGCTGCTGCCGGACGACGTGACCGGCCAGAACCGCGGCAACAGCGGCGTCTATCTTCAGGACCGCTACGAGATACAGATCCTCGACTCGTACGGTGACACCACGCTCGACACCAACGAGGCCGGGGCGATCTACCTGAAGAAGGCCCCCGACGTGAACGCGGCGACGGCGCCGGAGACCTGGCAGACGTACGACATCACGTTCCACGCGGCACGATTCGACGACAGCGGCCGCAAGACCGCCGACGCGCGGGTGACGGTCGTGTGGAACGGCAAGAAGGTCCACGACTACGTCGCGATCGACGGGCCGACCGGCGGCGGGGCACCGGAGGGACCGTCGGCCGGGGCGATCCGCCTGCAGGACCACGGAAACAAGGTGCGGTTCCGCAACATCCGGGTGGAATCGTTGAGTTGACACACCCGCACCAAAGTCACACAACGGCGGGGCGCGCCCACGAGGTCGTGGGCGCGCCCCTTTCCCGTTCTGTCAGAGAGGCATCCCGGATCCGTGCTCACTGCCAGCGTGACGGGCACACTCCTGAGCGGATCGTCGCCAGTTGAGTACCCCGGGGTGCAGCGTCTTGGTCAGGTGCCGCAGCATCGTGCGGTGAAACCATCGGTCCTCCTCCGGGGTGTTCGGGTTCCACCGCGGGCGCGGACCGAAGGCGGGCCCACTGGTATCGGATTGTGGTCAGAGCGCGCCGGACCCGCAATCTCCAGGGCACGGCCATCCGCCAGCCGCCTGTGACTGAGGGTCAGTGCACAACGATCGGAGACCGTCAAGCCGCCGTATGAAACATCACGAGCTGCGGAAACTCTGTTGTGGCATCGGATGCGGAACTGCAGAATGCCCGCGCCGAGGCATACATGATCTATCAAGGATGAAAAGTGACTGAGAGCGACGAGCAGCGCCAGACCCTGACCAACGGGCAGGGTATGCCGGTCCTGACTTATCTACAGGGTGTTCGGGAGGGGCACCCATGGGCGGACCTGGCCGAAGTGGTCGGCCCCGACCCCGTGGAATCCATTGTCGCCGGTATGTCCGGATGGGCAGTCTCGGGATCCGTCGAGCTTGGTGAGCAACTGCTGCGCCATGGCGCACGGGTGATGCGGCACGCCCATGAAATGCGGAGGGACTTGGCCGCGTGTCCGCCACCGGCCGACTGGTCATCGCACGCCCTGGGCAACGGACTTCGGGCAGTTCCTTGCGACCTCCATGCCGATGCGGTGTTCTCGGCCTGGCGAGCCGCCTTTCCTGTCGACCATCCCGACCACCATCGCGGCAGCGACGAAGAAGCGCTCAACGAGCGCCTGGCACCGATGCTGGCGGGCTCCGTTCTCGGGCCGGTCCTTCCGTGCAGCGCCTTGGTGGTGGACGAGACGGACCGCGTTGTCGCTGGGGCGATCATCACCGACCGCGACGGCCTGCCGTGGATCGCGGACGTGTTCCGCCGACCCGAAGCCCTCTACGCGGGCCTTGGCGCCAATCTGCTGCGTCGGGTGCTCAGCGACGCTGCGGCCGACGGACTGGCCGATGTCTCGCTCGTCGTGAGCGATGCGAATCCAGCCCGTCGCGTTTACGAGAAGCTCGGTTTCCAACTGACCGGCACATCACTGACTGTCGTAGTGCCGTAGGTCAAGGACGCTTCCCCCGCCCCGCAGCCGGTACGCGTCCACTGTTCGCGGCGGTCCGCAGGCTCGCGCGCTGAGGCCCGTGCTCTCGCCGATCACTGGCGCGACCTCGCAGTCGAGCAGATAAGCGAGCTACGGCGGCACAAGAACCTGACGGCCCATCTGGACAGGCTTGTCGACCACCTGCAACCCAACCCAGTACGGAATCAACTCCTCGTCTGGGCAGAGACTCGCCGACACCTGCCCTGACAGATGCCGCGAGTTCACCACTCTCGACGCCGATATCAGAGTTCAGAGAATATGTCCATGTTTCCGTGAGTTCCCGCAGTCTCCCGACCCCCCGGCGATGGTCTCGGCAGCTGCCTGATCTGGTGCTTCCTCTCGTTTGACCACGATCGGGCGGGACGTTCATCAGCCGATGGGCAAAGCCGGTTCGAAGCAGCACAGCCGTGTCACAGAGGTGGCCAGGCCCGATGGGGTGGAGCCGTCCGGCTCTTCACCCCATCGGGCCTGGTGTGCTGTCCGGGTCGCCGCGGCGGCTGCTGATGCGGCCCGCCAAGGCACACGGATCAGGCGGCGTCACCGCTCCGGCCGCGACTCAGTGACCGGCGGAACCACGTTTCGGCATGCCGATGTCGGACTGGGCGGCTGCCTTCTTGATCTCGGCGGCCTCTCGCTGGTCGAGGATTCCCTCCTTCCGTAGCGTCGCTACGATCTCCCCGACGTGCGAGACGAACGCGCCGTGGTTGTCCCAGGCCCGGTGATCCTCGATCAGCTCGTTGATCGTGCAGCCGTTGGCCGTGACGCGGTTCGGGACACCGGTGTTGATCGAGCCAACGA
Source organism: Streptomyces colonosanans (assembly GCF_001866645.1). Taxonomy (GTDB): domain Bacteria; phylum Actinomycetota; class Actinomycetes; order Streptomycetales; family Streptomycetaceae; genus Streptomyces; species Streptomyces colonosanans. Next base: position 29,520 of record NZ_MLYP01000016.1, on the reverse strand, counting down.
ACACGGTGGAGTGGGAGTCAGTTTCGGGACAGTCGGCCGGCGGCTTGCTGTCGACGATGGTGAGGGACAGCGACTGCGGCGTGGACGTGTTGCCGACCTTGTCGGTGGCTCGGTAGACGAAGGTGTGGCTTCCGGCTCGGTCGATCACCACCGGAGCGGAGTACTGCAGGTAGGGGCCGCCGTCGAGGGAGTACTCGATCTTGGCCACACCCGATTCCGTATCCGAAGCGGTCACCGTCACCGTCGCGCTGCCGACGTAGTCACCGGAGTCGTTCTTCGTGCCGGAGACGGAGGCCGACGCCTGCGGCGGCGTCCTGTCCTCCGGGGGAGCCGCCACCACCGTGAACTCCACGGACTTCACCAGTGATGCGTTCCCCGCCTTATCCGTCGCCCGATAGGCAAACGTATGCCGACCCACGCTGCTCACCCCGACCGGGGCCGTGTAAGCGACATATGCCGCACCATCGAGCGAGTACTCGATCTTGGCCACACCCGATTCCGTGTCCGAGGCGGTCACGGTTACGGTCGCAGTCGACACATAGTTCCCGGAAGCGTCCTTCGTCCCCGACACGGTTGCCGATGTGTCCGGTGGTGTCTTGTCCTCCGGAGGAGCCGCCACCACCGTGAACTCCACGGACTTCACCGGAGAGGTGTTCCCCGCTTTGTCCGTTGCCTTATAGGCCAGCATGTGATGACCCACGCTACTGACATCGACCGGCTTGGAGTACGTCACGAACGCGGCATTATCCAGCGAGTACTGGATACTCGCCACACCCGATTCCGAGTCCGAAGCGGTCACCGTCACCGTCGCACTCGACACAAAGTTCCCGGAAGCATCCTTCGTACCCGACACGGTTGCCGACGTCTCCGGCGCGGTGGTGTCGTCGCCGGGCGCGGCGGTGACGATCAGCTCACCCGACATCAGCTGGTGGCCCGGCATCGCGCAGAAGTAGTGGTAGACGCCGGGCGTGAGGGTGACCTCGGCCGTGTGCCTGCCTCCGTTGGAGTCCGAGGGGCTCGCCTGGATGTTGAGGCTGACATCGGTGTTGTAGTCGGAGTTCGAGGTGTCGAACGTCAGGGTGTGCGGCATCCCCGTCGTGTTGCCGGTAGCCGCGCTGTTCTCGAACACGATGGTCGCCGGGCCGGCCACCGCGGTGGTGGGGGCGGACGCGTACCTCGTGTAATCGTCGCCGGCCGTCCAGGTCAGCACCTGGGTCGCTGTAGTCTTCGCCGCGCGGCTCACCGTCGCGTACGCGGCCGGCACGGCCAGCGAGAGAGCCGTGAAGACAACGGCCACCAGCATCACGAGCGTCGGGTGCGCCTTGAATCGGTTGCGTCGCACGGAACTTGAGGGGGGCGGATCCGTCTGGGCATGGAGCAGTCTTCTGAACACCGCTGCACCTTTCGGGGATTCGCTTGTGCGGCACCGCGCTGAACTCGCGGTCCCGCCGGGTGGACGACCAGCCGCCGGGATGAGCACGTATCGAGGCGCGAGTACTCCGCTCACCGGACCGGCGCCCTGGACGAAGCGGGGCGAGTGCCGCGCTGGTGATCGCCGGGGCGTGACGACGGCGGTGGCCGCCGTCACTCACGAACAGGCGGCATCCGCCGCTGTCGCTGAGAGGCCGGTGGCACCGCGAACCCGAGGGTAGGGTTCACGCAACCTCATTCAATGCGGTATCGGTGGGAAGCTAGCCATCTTTTGACTGGCCGCCAAGACCTATGACCAGAATCCAACCAACTTTGACCTGAGTCTGGAAAAACTGGAGGATCGCCCGTTACGGTGAGGCAGTCCCGAGGCGAATCCTGTTCGCCCAGCCGATCTGATCCCGGGCGCATCCGGCCCATCGAGCCAAGCCGATCGGCCCCGTCAGAGTCCGGTCCGACGAACGCCTCGCCCATCTCGCGAGGCTGAACGCTCGACGCGCCACCGCGTACCGCCGTGACGGGACAGATGCCGTCGGCGGCCGCTCACATCACGACCACGGAACGCCTTCAGGCACGCACGCTTTTCAAGGAATGGAGAGCGATGACCGACCCAGGCACAGGCACGAGACGCCACTTCTCACGGCGAGCGTTCGCCACCGGGGCGGCCGCTGCGGCGATCGTGCCCGCGGTGCTCGGCACCACCGCCGCTGCCGCCCCGAAGGACAAGCCCGGTGAAGGAAACGGTCAAGGCAACAACAAGGGCAACGTTCGCAATCTGACGGTGTACATGGAGAAGCTGCCGAACGGGGAGATGGGCTACGGCCTGCAGCCCGGTCAGGCAACGATTCCCGGCCCGCTCATCGAGCTGACCGAGGGCGACACGATGCACATCGAGGTCGTCAACAACCTGGACGTCGCCGCGAGTCTGCACGTGCACGGCATGGACTACGACATCGCCAGCGACGGCACCAAGATGAACGACAGCGTCGTCGAGCCGGGCGGTCGACGGACCTACGTCTGGCGTACCCATGCCCCGGGACCGAACCACGACGGGACGTGGGAGGCCGGTAGCGCCGGCTACTGGCACTATCATGATCACAACGTGGGGACCGAACACGGCACGGGCGGCATCAAGAAGGGTCTGTACGGCCCCGTGATCGTGCGCCGCAAGGGCGACGTGCTGCCCGACAAGCAGTTCACGGTCGTGTTCAACGACATGACGATCAACAACAAGGCCGCCCACGCCGCACCCACCTTCAAGGCCGTACGCGGTGAGCGAGTGGAGTTCATCGTGATCACACACGGGGACTTCTTCCACACCTTTCATGTGCACGGCCACCGCTGGGTGGACAACCGCACCGGGATCCTGCAGGGTCCGCAGGACGTGAGCCGGGTCATCGACACCAAGACCGTCGGCCCCGCGGACTCCTTCGGGTTCCAGGTGATCGCGGGCGACCGGGTCGGCGCGGGTGCCTGGATGTACCACTGCCACGTCCAGAGCCACGCGGACATGGGCATGGCCGGGATCTTCCTCGTGACCGAGGCCGACGGCACGGTCCCCGGCGGCATGCCCCACCACTAGTGCCCCAACAGGCAACGTTCGCCCCGTCGCGACGCCCGGCACGCACTCTCGCCCCACAGGCCGAAAACCCAAGTACATCCAGTACGAGGGCTTCCGGCCGGCACGCCGAGAGCACGCACCGGACGCCGCTCCTTAACGGGCAAACGTTGCCTGCCGGGGCACTGGGGCCGCTCGTTTGGATCACGCCGGGTTCGCGGGCCCTGGCACCGCTCCCCGATCCAGCCGATCCAAACGAAAGACCCTGGGCAGCAGCGGCGGGGTCCAGACCCGGGTTTCGCCCCCGAAGCCACGCCCGTCACCGGCCTGTCGGGCGTGTACCAACTGCCGCCGGTCGGTCCTCGCCCGCAAGGACCTGAGGCGAACCTGACCTCCCTGCTCCGGCACCCCGTCCTTCCCGGGCATCGTGACCGCCCGCCGAAATCCGCCTCACCGGGCGCACGTCGGGCAAGGCTGCCTGCGGCAGCCCTCGCTCCATTTCCTGATCACTCTTCCGTTGTCGGATCGAGTCAAGGAGCAACCATGGGCATGAGAGACCGGTTCGCCCCGTCACGAAGAAGCGGAGCGCCGCCTTCGAGTCCGGTGCGAACCCCTCGGCACGCGCGGTCCTGGCGCCGCGCGGTAGTCCTGCTGTCCAGCGCCGCGCTGGCCATGGGGCTGTCCGCGATGCCGGCAGTGCAGGCACACGCGCAGCCGACCTCGGAACGCAGCCAGGACCAGGGCGTCGACACTGAAGCACAGGTGAACGTCCTGGTCTTCCACGGACCGGCCGCCAAGCAGGACGACCCGGTCAAGCGCGCCACGACGGCGATCGAGAACCTCGGCGAGAAGAACGGCTTCAAGGTCGTCGAGTCCGATGACCCCGGCGCCTTCACCACCGCCAACCTCGCCAAGTACCGAGGGGTGGTGTTCCTGTCGGCCGACGGCGTGACGCTCAACGCCGAGCAGGAGGCCGCGTTCCAGTCGTACATCAACAACGGCGGAGGCTTCGTCGGCGTCCACGACGCCGCTCGGGCCCAGGGCGACTCCTCCTGGTTCACCGGCCTGATCGGCACCCGCCCGGCCCTGGGCCTCCCCGACCCCGAGAAGGTCGTCGAGTACGCGGTCAACGAGGACAACCCGCCGAACGAGACCAAGGACAAGCTGTTCGACGGCAAGAACGACACCAAGTGGTTGACCCATGCGCCGACCGGCTGGGTCACTATGAAGCTGGACAAGCCGGTCGCGGTGGTCAACTACGCGCTGACCTCCGCCAACGACTACCCGGGGCGGGACCCGAAGGACTGGAAGCTGCAGGGCTCGCAGGACGGCCAGAACTGGACGACCCTGGACACCCGGACCGGCGAGACCTTCTCGTCGCGGTTCCAGACCAGGCAGTTCCAGTTCACCAACAAGCAGGCCTACCAGCACTACCGGCTGGAGATCACCGCGAACAGCGGTGAGCCGCTGACTCAACTGGCCGAACTCCGGCTCTTCAGCGCCAACCCGACGCCTCCGCAGGACTCCAAGGTCCAGCAGGGTGTCGTCGATGTGACGGACCGTCAACATCCGGCCAACAAGAACCTGCCGCTCACCTGGACCCGCTCTGACCAGTGGATGAACTGGGACCCCAACCCGGTCGGCAAGGTCCACACCATCGCCCAGGTCGAGGAGTGGAAGTACAAGCCGGGACTCAGCGCCAACGGCCCGTTCCACCCGATCTCGTGGTGCCGGGACTATGACGGCGGCCGGTCCTTCTACACCGGCATGGGCCGCACCGAGGAGAGCTACACCACCGACACGAAGTTCCAGAGCCACCTCCTCGGCGCCATCCAGTGGACCACCGGCATGGTCCGCGGCGACTGTCAGGCGACCATCGCCGCCAACTACAAGACCGAGCGGCTGACCGACCAGAACAAGGCCGGGCAGCTGGACCAGATCGGGGAGCCGCACGGTCTCACCATGGCTCCCGACGGCAAGGCCTTCTACATCGGCAAGGCCGCCTGTCCGTCCGGCCCGATCGTCAACTGGAACGACCCCAAGGTCGGCCTGGGCTGCGGCACCATCCACCAGTGGGACCCCAAGACCAAGAAGGTCAAGCTGCTCACCACCCTCGACGTGATGGGCAACCGGGGCAGCGGTGACGAACTGGTCAAGAACGAGGAAGGCCTCGTCGGCATCACCCTCGACCCGAAGTTCGAGAAGAACGGGTGGATCTACGTCTATTGGATGCCGCACGAGTCGATCGACCGCGACAAGCGGATCGGCCAGCGGACGGTCTCCCGGCTGACCTACGACTTCGCGACCGAGTCCATCGACCAGGGCACCCGCAAGGACCTGCTCCACTGGGACACGCAGATCCACAGCTGCTGCCACGCCGGTGGCGGAATGTCCTTCGACAAGGACGGCAACCTCTACATCGGCTCCGGTGACAGCAACTCCTCCGGCGGCTCCAGCGGCTACTCCGGGAACAACTGGACCCAGGACTACAAGGGCACCTCCTTCCAGGACGCCCGCCGCACCTCCGGCAACACCAACGACCTCAACGGCAAGATCATCCGCATTCACCCCGAGTCCGACGGCACCTACACCATCCCCAAGGGCAACCTCTTCCCGCCGGGAACGGCCAAGACCCGCCCGGAGATCTATGTGATGGGTGTCCGCAACATCGCACGGCTCTCCGTGGACCCCGTGCACAACTGGCTGAACGCCGGCTGGGTCGGGCCGGACGCGGGAGCGTCGAACCCCGAACTGGGCCCGGCCAAGTATGAAACGGCCACGGTCATCACCTCCGCGGGCAACCAGGGCTGGCCGTACTGCATGGGCAACCGACAGCCGTACCGTGACCGCAGCAACACCGACGCCAGTGTCCTCACCGGCTGGTACGACTGCGACCACCTCAAGAACGAGTCGCCGCGCAACACCGGCCTGGTGGACATCCCGCCGGCCCGCGACAACATGATCTGGTACTCGCCCCAAGGCGGCGGCCCGGTCTTCCCCAAGCGCTCCGACGGCAGCGGTGTCCCGAGCTACGTCGACAGCGAGGCCACCTACACCCAGCCGTACCTCAAGGGCGGCGGCCAGGCCATCATGTCCGGTCCGACCTACCACCGCTCCCAGGTGGACACCAAGAGCGGCGTGGCCTGGCCGGCTTACTGGGAGGACAAGTGGTTCATCGGTGACGAGTCCAACGCCAACAACCGGGTTGCGGTGACCCTCGACCCGGACCACGTCAAGGACCAGGGCGCGCCGGCCTTCGGCGAGGACCTGCGCAGCATCATCGCGCCCGGCAGCGGCGGCACCCAGCTGCAGAGCTGGATGGACGCCAAGTTCGGCCCCGACGGTGCGCTGTACATGCTCGACTACGCGGGCGGCTTCTTCAGTCTGCACTCCAACCAGAAGCTCATCCGCATCACCTACCAGGGTGGCCCGGCCACCCCGAAGCCGCAGGACGCCGGGGCGCGCGTGATCAACCAGAGCAAGCCCAGGACGGTGGCGTTCTCCAGCGCCAAGGCCGGCGGTGTGGACTGGGAGTGGGACTTCGGTGACGGCAGCAAGCCGTCGCACGAGGCCAACCCGACGCACACTTACGCCGACTACGGCACATACCACGCGAAGCTGACGGTCACCTACGCCGACGGTGAGAAGTCCACCGCGACGTTCGACGCCAAGGCCGGCTGCCCGGCCCCCGACGCCCGGCCGACCGTCAAGCTGCTCGACACCGACACCGGCGTGACCAACCACCGCGCCAGCGGCGGCTGCACGGTCAACGACCTGATCGACGACGAGGCCTCCTGGCCGAACCACGGGGAGTTCGTCAGCCACGTCAACTCCGTGGTCAATGACCTCCGCAAGGAGGGCGTCCTCGACAACCGCGAGTCGTCGGCGATCAGTAGAGCGGCGGCTCAGAGCGAGATCGGCAAGGTCGCCGGATACAAGCCCGTCTTCGACGGGACCGCGGCGAGCCTGGCCGACTGGCGGCAGGCAGGCGCCGGGAAGTTCTCACTCCAGCCCGACGGCACCATACGCAGCTCCGGCGGCATGGGCATGCTCTGGTACCCCAAGCAGGAGCTCGGAGACTTCTCGGTCAGGCTCCAGTTCCGGGACATGGCTCCGGATCCCGGCAACGCCAACAGCGGGGTCTTCATCCGGTTCCCGGACCCGCGGACGCCGTTGGCCGACCGCCCGCCCGGCAGTTGCGGGACCGTCGGCTCGGCTCGCACCGCCCCCGAGTGGGTCGCGATCTACTGCGGCCAGGAGATCCAGATCTACGACGGGGCCACGGGCGAGGTCCAGAAGACCGGCTCGGTGTACAACTTCAAGCCACTGAGCCTGGACAAGGCGGGGGTGACCCCCAAGGGACGGTGGAACGACTACGAGATCCGCGCGGTCGGGCAGCACTACACGATCATCCGCAACGGCGTGGTGATCAACGAGTTCGACAACACGCCCGGCAAGTCGTCGTCCCGGGCCGGTGACCCGCCCACGGACCTGCGCCAGTTCCTCAAGGGGTACATCGGGTTGCAGAACCACAGCAACAACGACCTGATCGAGTTCCGCAACATCCGGGTGCGGAACCTGTAGTTCGCAGAGCGGCCGATGCCGGGCCCGGAGCAATAGCCCCGGGCCCGGCTCTTCCGTATCTCCGCACCCACGTCGAGGGGGAGAACGGCGGTCGGTGCCGGCGCCGGGCATGGCGACCGGCGCCCCCACAGAAGTAGCGACGAGTCCGGGTCCGCGGACGCGCGGACCCGGCCCGCGACCTGACGTCCTACGACGGCGCGAGGAGGCTCTCCCCCATATCCGGGGAGAGCCTCCTCGCGCCGCTTCGTGTACGCCCGGCGTCGGTTCGCTACTTGCGGCGCAGGGCGGCCATGTTCTGGTAGCCGATCCGCGCGTGTTCCATGGACTGCGCCAGGTTGGTGGAGCTCGGCGCGTTGTCCTGCTCCACCATCGGGTTGTGGTAGTGAGGGTGGCCGACGCGGGAGAAGAACGTCGTGTAGTCGATGACGCCGGTGCCGAACGGGACCATGTCGTAGCCCTGTCCGTTGGTGGCGTTGATGACGCCGTCCTTGGCGTGGAACAGCGGGTAGCGCTTGTTGTGGCCGGCGACCAGGCCGGCCGGGTCGAAGATGTTCTCCCGGGTGGCCCCGTCGTGGTCGGTGTGGGTGCGGAACTTGTACTGGGCCACGTGCGCCCAGTAGATGTCCATCTCCAGCCAGATCAGCTTGGGGTCGGTGATGGACAGGAAGTACTCCAGCTTGCGGATGCCGGAGCTGCGGGTCGGGCGGCCCTGGGCGTCGAGCGGGCCGCCGTCGAGCAGGAAGCCGTACGCCGCGTCGTGGTTGTGGGTGTAGAGCTTGATCCCGGCGCTACGGGCGATCTCACCGAGGGCGTGCCACTTGTCCGCCGCCACGTCCCAGTCGGCCTTGTAGGAGCTGTTGGTGGGGTCGCCACCCGTGCCCATGTGGTCCATGCCGAGGATGTTGGCGATCTCCAGGTGCTGCTTGAAGGTGTCCAGGTCGGCGGTGGTCAGGGGCCAGGAACCGGGAATGAAGCCGTGGTTGCCCTGCGCGCGCAGCCCGTACTCGTCCAGCCAGCCGCGCATCAGCCGGGCGCCCTCGAGAGTCTCCAGGTTGGCGCCGCCGGGGGCGTTGCGGTGCTGGCCGTAACCGGCGAACTCCACCTGCCGGTAGCCGAAGCGGGCCAGCTGCTCGAAGACGGCGCGGAAGCCGGAGGGCAGGTTGGTCGAGAGCGGGTCGCGGCCGGTGGCGTCGCGGACCGTGTAGAGGATGATGCCACGCTTGTCCTCGGGAACGAGCAGATGGCCCTTGGCCTCACCGTTCGACTCGGTGGCGGTCGCCGCCTGCACGGGGGCCGCGCCGAAGACGGGAGCGGCGATCGCCCCGGCCGCCACGGCGGTGCAGGTGCTCAAAAAGCTGCGGCGGCCGATACCGAGGCTGCGGCGCAACTGGTCGTCGGTGCCCTGGTCGGTTGCGTGGATGTCGTTCACGGGTGCCTCTCTCTGGGCTGGTGGTCTGCTCCGTCGAGACCGGCGAGGCGGAGCAGGAGGGACTTCACATCGGTGGCCGCGAGGCGGTCGCCGACGGCGCGGGGGGTGGAGCAGATGAGGAGCGGACCGTCGTCGTCGCTCGTGGGCAGGCGGCCGTGGCTGCCTCGGATGGGGGACGCGTCGAGGGGGACGACCGCCATGCGGTAGCGCAGACCGAGTTTCTTGCGAGCCAGGGCGGTGGCCGCCTTGACCTTGACGTAGGGGTCGAGCGGGTCCATGAAGAGCTCGACCGGGTCGTAGCCGGGCTTTCGGTGGATCTCGACCAGCGGGGCGAAGTCGGGCGCGCGGTCGTCGTCGAGCCAGTAGTAGTACGTGAACCACGCGTCCGGCTCGGCGACGGCGACGAGTTCACCGGAGCGCGGATGGTCGAGGTGGTGGGCCTTCTTGCCCTCGTCGTCGAGGAGCTGTTCGATGCCGGGCAGGCCGTCGAGTGCGGCCCTGGTGGCGTCCAGGTCCTCGGGGCGGCGTACGTAGATGTGGGCGATCTGGTGGTCGGCGACGGCGAAGGCGCGGGAGGTCATCGGGTCGAGGTACTCCATGCCGTCCTGGGTGTGTACCTCGAGCAGGCCCGCCCGGCGCAGGGCGCGGTTGATGTCGATCGGACGGTCGGCGCGGGTGATGCCGTACTCGGACAGCGCGACGACGGTACGGCCCTCGGCGCGGGCGTCGTCCAGCAGGGGCGCCATGGCGGCGTCGAGGTCGGTGGCCGCCTGCAGGGAGCGGGGGTCGTCGGGGCCGTAGCGCTGCAGGTCGTAGTCGAGGTGCGGGAGGTAGCAGAGTGTCAGGTCGGGGTGGCGGGTGCGGTTGATGTGGCGGGTGGCGTCGATGATCCAGCGGCTGGAGACCAGGTCGGCGCCGGGTCCCCAGAAGTGGAAGAGGGGGAACGTGCCGAGTTTCTCGGTGAGTTCGTCGTGCAGGGTGGGCGGCCGGGTGTAGCAGTCGGGTTCCTTGCGGCCGTCGGCGTAGTAGACCGGGCGGGGGGTGACGGTGATGTCGGTGTCCGCGCCCATGGCGTACCACCAGCAGATGTTGGCGACCGTGTAGCCGGGGTGCGCGCGGCGGGCGGCGTCCCACAGCTTGTCGCCGGCGACGAGGCCGTTGTGCTGCCGCCACAGCAGGACCTCGCCGAGTTCGCGGAAGTACCAGCCGTTGCCGACGATGCCGTGCTCGGACGGCAGGGTCCCGGTGAGGAAGGTGGACTGGGCAGCGCAGGTGACGGCAGGCAGGACGGTGCCGAGGGATGCGTGGGAGCCGGACCCGGCGAGGGACTTGAGGTGGGGCATGTGGTCCAGGAGCCGGGGCGTGAGGCCGACGACGTCCAGGACGAGCAGCGGTGTCGGTCCGCCTGGCCGGCTCATGGCAGCTCCTTCAGGCCGAGGTCGGTCAGCAGGTCGCGGGCGAGGGCGAGTTCGGCGGCGATGCCGTCGGCGAGCCGGGCACGGTCGCGGGGGCGCAGCTCGGGCGGCAGTGCCTGCCAGGTGTACGTCTCGACCTCGAGGTGGCGGGTGAGCGGGTGGGGGCCGCCGGCCAGGCGGGTCAGCGCGGCCTTCAGAACGGGGAGGGTGGAGGTGAGCGGTGCGGCGGGGGCCGCGTGCAACGGGACGTGGAAGTGGGCGCGCCAGGGCGCGGCGTCGGGGAGCACGTCGGCGCCCAGGGCTTCCCCGAGGTCGTCGGTGCCGCGCAGGCCGGCGGCGATGGGGGTCCCTCCCGCTCGAACGGAATTGAGAGTGGGGGCGGTCCGGGTCTGGTGCAGGAAGCGGGGCTCGTCGAAGGCGGCGAGGGCGTCGCGGACCTCGGGCAAGTGGGGGTTTTCGGCGTGCAGGGCCGCGGACAGCTGGGACTTGACGACGGGGACGCGGGCCTCGGCGAGGGCGTCGAGGGCGGTGTGCGGGTCCTCGAAGGAGGTGGCGAGGTGGCAGGTGTCGACGCAGATGCCTATGCGTTCGTGGGCGATCGCGGTCAGCGGGGCGATGGCGTCCTGCGTGGTCTCGACGGTGCATCCGGGTTCGGGTTCCAGGCCGACACGGATGGAGCGGCCGGTCAGATCCTCGAGTGAGTCAAGCCGTTCGGCCAGCGTCCGCAGGGCGGTGCGGGCCGTCTCGGCGCGTGCGTCGTCGTACGCCGTGCGCCAGGCCAGGGGCAGAGTGGAGATGCTGCCCTCGGTGACGTCGTCCGGGAGGAGGCCGGTGAGGACGCGGGCGAGGGCGGTGGTGTGGTCGAGGCGTTCGGGATCGGCCCAGTCCGGCCTGTACACACGATACTTGACCTCTTCGGCGCCGAAGCCCTCGTACGGGAAGCCGTTGAGGGTGACGACTTCGAGGCCACGCCGGTCGAGTTCGCCGCGCAGACCGCGCAGGGCGGACGGGTCGGAGTCGAGCGTGCGGGCGGCATCCCGGGCGAGCCAGAGGCCGATGCCCAAGCGGTCCCGGCCCAGACGGCGGCGGACGGGCTCACAGTGGTCGCGGAGCTGGGCGAGGACGCCGTCGAGGGTTTCGGCGGGGTGGACGTTGGTGCAGTAGGCGAGGTGGACGGTGGAGCCGTCGGGGTGGCGGAAGCGCATCGATCACTCCCCGCCGCGGAGGATGCTGTTGCCCTCGTGCGTGGCGCCGGTCGCTGCGACGTCGAGGTCCAGCCGGCCGCTGAGCCCGTAGAACGCGACCGGGTTGCGCCACAGCACGTGGTCCACGTCGTCCTCGGTGAAGCCCTCGGCAAGCATCAGGTCACCGACCTTGCGCGTCTTGAGAGGGTCGCTTCTGCCCCAGTCGGCCGCGGAGTTGACGAGCACCTTCTCGGTGCCGTGGGCGCGCAGGATCGCGACCATCCGCTCCTCGTCCATCTTGGTGTCGGGATAGACGGAGAAGCCGAGCCAGCAGGCGCTGTCCCTGGCCTCCTTGACGGTGGTCTCGTTGAGGTGGTCGACCAGGACGCGGTCCAGGGGCAGCGCCGACTCCCGCACGACGTCGAGGGTGCGGCGCAGGCCGGCCAGCTTGTCGCGGTGCGGGGTGTGGACGAGGGCGGGCAGCCCGTGGTCGGCGGCGAGCTGCAACTGGGCGGCCAGAGCGGTGTCCTCGGCCGGGGTCATCGAGTCGTAGCCGATCTCGCCGACGGCGACGACCTGGTCCTTGACGAGGTAGCGGGGCAGTTCGTCGAGGACGGGCACGCAGCGCGGGTCGTTGGCCTCCTTGGGGTTCAGGGCGATGGTGCAGTGGTGGGCGATGCCGTACTGGGCGGCGCGGAACGGCTCCCAGCCGACCAGGGAGTCGAAGTAGTCGAGGAAGGAGGCGGCCGAGGTGCGGGGCTGGCCGAGCCAGAAGGCGGGTTCCACCACGGCTCTGACTCCGGCGGCGTGCATGGCCTCGTAGTCGTCGGTGGTCCTGGACGTCATGTGGATGTGGGGATCGAAGATGCGCATCAGGACTCCTTGCCGTGGGGGGCGACCGGGCCGTGCGGCGCGGTCTCGGGCTCGGTCAGGGCCAGGACGCGGTGCAGGTCCTCGGGGACGGGGCGGCCGGCGGCGGTGCGTTCGGCTTCGTAGTCGCCCAGCATGCGGGCCAGTTCGGCGTCGCCGCGGGCGCGGCGGGCCACATCGGCGACGCTGTCCACGGGCACGCCGGTGAACAGGCACTTCAGGACGGCGTGCCGCCACGAGTGGGGTGCCAGGTGCCGGGCGGCGTACGGGCCTACGGCGGCGGCGAGCAGCCGGGTGTCGTTGGTGCGCAGGGCGTCCTCGACGAGTGGGAGGGCTTCCGGCCCGGGCACGAGGTGGGGCAGGGCGTGCAGGACGGCGCGGCGCTCGTCGGCAGTGCCCTGGTGGTAGACCCGGGCCAGTGCGTCCGGGTCGGCGCCGGCGGCATGCAGGATGAGGACGCGGGCGGCGTCGGCGTGGCCGTGGCCGCAGCGGCGGCCCGCCTCGGCCAAGCGCAGCTCCCAGGCGGAGATGGGCGCGTGACCGCCGGGACGGGCGGCGGCCTCGTCGAGCGCCTGGTCGAGCCAGGCGCGGGCGTCCGAGGACAGACGGGCAGACAGAAAGGGGTGCAGCTCGTCCACCGGGGTGTGGGCGATGGCGGTACCGGCCGCGGGGGTGCCCGCGGCGCCGGGCGGGTGGGTCATCGGGTGCTCCCTTCGGGGGTGGCGGGCAGGGCGGCGGCTGCCGTGGCGGCCTCGTGGAGAAAAGGCAGGGAGAGCTCGGTGAAGTGCGGACCGGCGTGGGAGTGGCGGGGCAGTTCCACGACGGTCAGGCCCTGGTAACCGGTGGCCGCCAGGGCCGCCAGGACGGGCGGGAAGTCGATCTCGCCGTCTCCGAAGGGGAGGTGTTCGTGGACGCCGCGGCGCATGTCCTCGATCTGGACGTGCTTCAGCCAGGGCGCGGCGGCGCGCACGCAGTCGGCGGGCGGGAGCGGTTCGAGACATTGGCAGTGGCCGATGTCGAGGGTGAGACCGAGGTGCTCGGGGTCGCCGAGGGTGCGGCGCAGGTGGTGGAAGTCGGCGAGGGTGGCCAGGAGGTGACCGGGTTCGGGTTCCACGGCGAGGGGGACGCCGGCGGCGCCGGCCGCGTCCAGGACGGGGGTCAGGGATTCGGCCAGCCGCTTCCACGCCGTGTCCTGGCCAGTGCCGGGCGGAGTGATGCCGCTGAAGCAGTGCACCGCGTGTGCGCCGAGGTCGGCGGCCACGTCCACGGCCCGCAGCAGCAGTTCGGCGCGTCGGGCGCGGTCCTCGGGGTCGGCGTCCAGGAGGGAGGGGCCGTGTTTGCGGCGCGGGTCGAGCACATAGCGGGCGCCCGTCTCCACGGTCACCTGCAGGCCGAGCGCGTCCAGCCGGTGGGCGAGCCGGCGGGTGCGGGCGGCCAGGTCGGGGGTGAGCGGGTCGAGGTGCATGTGGTCGAGGGTCAGCCCCACGCCGTCGTAGCCGAGGTCGGCGAGCAGGACGAGAGCGTCGTCGAGGCGGAGGTCGGCGAGGCCGTTGGTGCCGTAGCCGAAGCGGAGGGCCGGGAGTCCGCTCATGTGACGCTCACCTTCCTCGCGAACCTGCTGGCAAGAGCGGCCAGGGCCGATGTGAGCAGGGCGGTCACCGGGGCGCCGGCGCGGGCGGACAACGCGGCCTGGAGGGGGATCAGGGCGCGGATGCCGCCGACGACGGCGCGCTGGGTGAGTGGCGGCGAGGGGTTGAGGACGGCGTGGGCGAGGGGGCGGGCGGCGGTGACGCCGTAGGCGAGCGCAAGGGCCGCGCGGAGCAAACTGCCGGACGGTACGGGCTGCGCGGGGGTGGGACCCGGCAGACCGAGGGGGGCTGCTCCACCGCGGTCTGCCGGGAGTCGGAGGGCGATAGCGGCCGGCACGAGTGTGTACGCGACGCAGCAGGTGGCCGCGAGGGCTGCGAGCGGTACGGCGGTGGCGCCACCCTGGGTCTCGCGGCGGGATACCGCGGTGACGGCCAGGGTGTGGGCACCGAGGGCGGCGGCGGACGGTACGGCGTTGCGGACGCGACCGCCGCTCGCGGCGGCGCCGAGCACGAGGTCGAGGCTCCGGGCCGCCGCCATCGCCGGCGGCCCGGCCCAGCTCCGCTTCAGCCCGAGATCGTAGGCCCAGACTGTGGCGGCGAGCGGGACGGCGACACGGAGCGCGGGTCGGCCTGCGCGGGCGGCGAGCGCAAGGCCCAGGGCGGTGAGCGCGCCGGCCGCGGCGAGCGCGCCGCCGGGGGCGATCCTCCCGGACGGAAGCGGACGGTGCGGGCGGTCCACGGCGTCCTCGGCGCGGTCCGCCCAGTCGTTGAGCGCCATGCCTGCCTGGTAGAGGCACAGGGACGAGCCGATGGCGAAGAGGGTACGGGCACCGGGGGCGCGCCCGGCTGCGGCGGCCCCGGCGAGGGCGTCACCGGGGACGGTGAACAGAGCGGGCAGCCGCAGCAGTTCGACCCAGTCGGCGGGCGTGCCAAGGGCGAGGCGGTGGGGCGGGCGCTCGGTGTGGGTGGGCACGGAGGGCGACGCCGCGGTGGGCGGGGTGGCCGGGCCGCTCGGGGTGGAGGCCGGCGCTGGGGGTGCGGCGGGGGTGGCTGCCCGGGCGGTGGAGGCGACGGGTTCGGCATCCGTCCGCCTCGGCCGGGACGTCCCCTCCGACGCGCCGGTCGCCCGCGGCCGTCCGGCGGATGCGGCGGCTGCCACCGTCTGTCCGGCGGAGTCCGCGGGCCCGCCGCTCTCCCCCGCCGGATCGGCCGGATCCGCGGACCGGGCACCAGCCCCCGCCCCGTGCTCCGCCTCTGGTGAGAGCGCCCGGTGGTCGTGGCCCTCCCCACGGCGCGGGCGGCCACGGGCAGCGGACCCGCGCGCTCCGACGACGGCGGCAACGGTCACCGCCAGGGCGACGACCGCCAGACCGTGGCGGGTCATCGCGGGTCCCCCAGCCGTCGGCCGAAGTCCAGGAGCGCCGCGTACTGCTCCCCCAGCGCCGCGGGGGCTCCCGGGTCGGGGTCCTTGAAGTAGAAGGCGAGTTCGGGGCGCGGTCCGGTCAGTCCGCGTTCGTCGGCGCGGGCCAGCAGCCGGACCAGATCCAGGACCAGGGGCGCGGCGAGCGCCGAGTCGCAGCCCTGCCAGGTGGTTTGGAGGACCATCCGGGTGCCGAGGAAACCGTCGAAGGCGATGTGGTCCCAGGCGGTCTTCCAGTCGCCGAGCGCGGGCACGTCGTCGATGTGCACCTCGCCCTGGGGAACCGTGCCCAGGGTGTCCGCGAGGACCCGTTCCTTGCCGGAGTTCTTCGCGGCGGCCGCGGCGGGGTCGGCGAGGGCGGCTCCGTCCCCGCCGCCGAGGAGGTTCGTACCGGACCAGGCCAGCACCCGCAGCGCCCGCTGCGCGAACATGGGACCGAGAACGGACCGCAACAGGGTCTGCCCGGTCTTGCCGTCGCGGCCCGCGTACGGCAGGGCGGCGGCCAGGGCCTCGGCGGCGAGCGCGGGGTGGTGCAGTCCGGCCGACGGGGTGAAGTTGATGTACGGACAGCCCGCGCGCAGGGCGGCCGCCGCGTACAGCGAGCTGGCGGGCAGGGCAGCGCCCTCGGGGGCCGGTTCGGTGGAGGCGACGTTGACGACAACAGTGCGGGCGAGGCCTTGGCGGCGGGTGAAGTCGCGGATGTCGCCGACGAGGGTGTCGATGAGGGCGTCCTCGCTCCGGGTGTCGCCGGGCAGCGGCACGCCGGGCCTGATCTCACCATCGGTGGCGGTCAGTTCACCGCGGACGGCGGAGGGCAGGCCGTGCGGCAGGACGCCGGCGGCGGCGAGGGTCTCGGCGCGTTTGGGCAGCGGGCAGTCCACGGTGTCGTGTCCGCCGAAGACGAGGGAGGACAGCGCGGGCAGGCCGCTCGCGGCGAAGGGCTCGGTTTCGGTGACGAGGCCGGTGACGGGGTACAGTCCGGCGGCGACGGCGGCGCATCCGGTCATGGCGGTGGTGGCGACGGAACCTCGCGCGCCGATCAGCCAGACACCGGTGCGGGAGGGGGAAGCGGAAGGTTCGGCGGACATGGGCAGCCTCCTTGTCATACACGAACCGGAAGCCGGACGGGTGGATCGGGTGCCGGGTGCGGACCGGGCCCGGGCGCATGGCAACGCCCGGATCCCGGTCCGCACCGGCTGGGGAAGTACGGGCGCGGGCGCGTCGGCGGCCGGCCCGGCCGAAGGGGAAGGGACGGCGGGCGGGGGTCCGGCGTCCCCCGCCCGCCGCCGTACTAGGCGCCCTTGGCGGGCAGTTCCTTGATCTGGATGTTGCGGAACGACACGTGGTCGGACGGGCCGTGGTTCTGGAGTCCGATGTAGCCGTTCTTCATCCGCTCCGGGTCCTTGTTGGTGAAGTCGTTGATCTTGACTCCATTGAGGAACACCTGGATGCGTGCGCCCTCGACACGGATCTCGTAGCTGTTCCACTCGCCCGGCGGGCGCAGCGCGGCGTCACGCGCCATGATGTCCGCCGACTGGAACGAGTAGATGGCCCCGGTGGTCCGGTCCGGCGCGTCGGTCGCGTCGATCTGGATCTCGTAGCCCTTGTTCACCGCCGACCAGGGGTCGTCGGAGGCGGGGAAGCCCACGAAGACACCGGAGTTGTCGTCGCCCTGCATCTTCCAGTCCAGCTTCAGGGAGTAGGACTGGAACTCCTTGGCCTGGTACCAGAGCAGGCCCATGCCGCCCTCGGAGTGCAGCGCGCCGTCCTGGACGGTGAAGCGGCCCGGTCCGGCCTGCTTCCAGCCGTCGAGGGTCTGGCCGTTGAAGAGGTCACGGTAGCCGGTGCGCGGCTTGCAGTCGGCCTTCTCCTGTGCGGTGGCGTACTTCAGTCCGCCGAGCAGGTGGCTGCGGAAGCCGGCTTCGGCGTAGGACTCCTTGGTGTGGCCCATGCCGGTGTAGAAGGAGCGCCCGCCCTGGTAGGCGTGGCACCAGGCGATCGGGTGGTCGCCCTTCATCTTGCCGCCCTGGTAGGTGGTCTCGTCCAGGGTGGCCAGGACGCGGGCGTTGTCACGCGGGTTGGAGCGGTAGTTGTACCACTCGTCGGTGCGGTCCCACGCGTTGTCGAGGTCCTTGGTGGCCGGGTGGTCGTGCTCGGGAACCCGGACGGTGGCCTTCTGGATCTGTGGGTGCGAGTCGAAGTACGCGCCGACCAGGCCGCCGTAGAACGGCCAGTCGTACTCGGTGTCGGCGGCCGCGTGGACACCCATGTAACCGCCGCCGCCGGCGATGTACTTCTCGAACGCCTGCTGCTGGTCGGCGTTGAGGACGTCACCGGTGGTGGAGAGGAAGACGACGGCGTCGTAGCGGGCGAGGTTCTCGGTGGTGAACTGCTTGGCCTCCTCGGTGGAGTCGACGGTGATGGCGCTCTGCTCGCCGAGGTCCTTCAGGGTCTGGACGCCGGTTGCGATGGAGTCGTGGCGGAAGCCGGCCGTCTTGGAGAAGACGAGAACGCGCTTGGCGTTGTTCGCGGGCTTCTTGTCGGAGATCACGAAGTCGTCGACGTCGTAGAGCGCTCCGGTGCCGCTGCCCTTGAAGACCAGGTACAGCTCGGTGGTCTTGTTCGGGAGCTTGCTGAGCGGGATGTCGATGTTCTGGAAGGTCTCCCAGCTACCGGTCACCGGGACGATCCCGGAGCCGTGCAGGGGGCCGTCCGGGCCTCCGGTGCGGACCTCGAGGTAGCCGCCGGCGCCGCCGGAGGAGACCCGGGCGGTGAGCGTCTGGGCACCCTTGAGGTCGTAGGGCTTGAAGGAGATCCAGTCGCCGTTGTTGATGTCACCGACGGTCTTGCCGCCGTGGGCCTGGGTCTTGTCGTAGGTGCGGATGCCGCTCTGGTTGCTGAAGTGCTCGGCCTGCCGGTGCCGGGGCTGGAGCTGGATCCGGGCGTGGGTGGTCAGCGGAGCCTGACCGCCGCCGCCGTTGTCGGTGTACTCGGCGTCGAGGACGCCGAAGATGTTGGCGTTGGGGTCGTGCTCGCCGTCGGCCGGCACGGTGATGGTGCCCTCGCAGCCGTTGGCCGAGGTGATCGGGTGGCCGTGGCTGTCGTGGCCGAGGATGTAGCGGACGGTGACCTTCGAGCAGTCGATCACTTCGTCCTCGCGGTCGGTGACCTTCACCTGGAACGGGATGGTGTCACCGAACTCGAACAGGGCGCCGTCGGCCGGGGTCTTGAATTCGACGGTGGGCGCGGTGTTGCCGACGACCACGTGGACGTTGGCGGTGGCGGTGTAGCCGGTCGGGTCGGTCACGGTGACGGTGGCCGTGTACGTGCCGTTGTCGCGGTACGTGTGCTGGGGCGACGCTTCGGCGCTGGTGGTGCCGTCACCGAAGTCCCAGCCGTAGGTGAGGGCGTCGCCGTCGGCGTCCTTGCCGGTCGCGGAGAAGGACACCTTCAGGGGTGCCGTCCCGGAGGTCTTGTCCGATGCGGCGGTCACGGTCGGCGCGTGGCCGTTGGTGACGTTCTCGATGCGGTAGAGCGCGGAGTTCTCGTCGCCGCCGAACCACGACAGGCCGTAGTCCAGGACGTAGAGGGCGCCGTCCGGGCCGAAGGCCATGTCCATCACCTGGGTGCCGGACCAGGGGAAGGGGTTGATGGACTTGACGGTGCCGTCGTCGCCCTGCTCGATCCGCTTGATCCAGCGGCGGCCGAACTCGCCGGCGAAGAAGTTCCCGTCATAGGACTCGGGGAACTTGACGGCGGAGTTCAAGTTGGCGTCGTAGCGGTAGACCGGGCCGCCCATCGGGGATTCGGAGCCGGTGCCGAACTCGGGGATCGAGCCGCCGTCGTAGTCGATCCAGGCCGGCTGGGCCGGCGGGAGGTCGACGAGTCCGGTGTTGTGCGGCGAGGTGTTCTTCGGCGCCGAGCAGTCGAAGGCCGCACCGGACTGCTTGGTGGCGAAGTCGTACTTGATGTACGCCTCGTTCTTGCCGACGCAGTAGGGCCAGCCGTAATTGCCGGGCTTCGTCACGCGGTCGAACTCGACCATGCCGGACGGGCCGCGCTTGGGATTGGCGGAGCCGGCGTCCGGGCCGTACTCGCCGATGTAGATGGTGCCTGTGGGCTTGTCGATGCTGAACCGGAACGGGTTGCGGAAGCCCATCGCATAGATCTCGGGACGGGTCTTCGCGGTGCCCGGGGCAAAGAGGTTGCCCTCCGGAATGTCGTACGAGCCGTCCGGCTTGACCTTGATCCGCAGGATCTTGCCCCGCAGGTCGTTGGTGTTGGCCGAGGTGCGCTGGGCGTCGAAGGCCGGGTTGCGGTCGGGCCGCTCGTCGATGGGGGTGTAGCCGTCGGAGGCGAAGGGGTTGGAGTCGTCGCCGGTCGACAGATAGAGGTTGCCCTCCTTGTCGAAGTCGATGTCACCGCCGACGTGGCAGCAGATGCCGCGGGACGTCTTGACCTCGAGGACGTTCTTCTCGCTGGCCGTGTCGAGGGTGCCGTCCTGCTTCAGGACGAAGCGGGAGAGCCGGTTGACGCCGTCGAAGGGGGCGAAGTCGGCGGCCGTGCCGTTCTCCGGGGCGTCGCCGGGCGGGGTGTTCATCGGCGGCGCGTAGTAGAGGTAGACGAAGCGGTTCTGTGCGAAGTCGGGGTCGATCCCGACGCCCTGGAGCCCTTCCTCGTCATGGCTGTAGACGGCCAGCTTGCCCGCGACGGACGTGGCGCCCTGTGCATCGGTCAGGCGCAGGGTGCCGTCGCGGGAGGTGTGCAGGACGCTGCGGTCCGGGAGGACGGCAAGCGACATCGGTTCGCCCACCTCAGGGGCGCCCTTGGCGAGGGTGACCTGCTGGAAGTCCTCGGCGGCCGCCGCGGCCGGCCTGCTGGCGTCGGGCTCCACGGCGCTCGCCGGCGGCGCGGCGAGCGCGAGCGAGGTGCCCGCGAGAAGTGAGCCGGTGAGGAGTGCCAGTGCCTTGCGGAATCTCAGACGTTTCCTGTGCACAAAAATCCCTCCGGGAGGGTGGGGATCGTACGGGGCAAAAGCGGTGCGCCGGGGTGCGCCGTCACCCCGGAGACGTGCGTGACCTGTACAACTCCGGGACCGTAGCTGGCTTTGTCGGAGTCGGATAGCCCTTGCACAGCAGAGAAGTTGAGCTTTTTCCAGTTACAGGACAAAGCGGTCTCCGGGCAGGCCGGACCGGCCGACGACGCCCGCGCACCCCGGCCTGCCCTGCCGCCGAAGGGCCACGGGGCTGTGTCGATGCGGCTCCGCCGCGAGGGGGGTCACCTCCCTGCTCATGGGGGTACCCCCTGTTCGAGCGGAGTCGAGAACTTGGGGGAGGAGTCGAGAGACTGGGGGAGCAACCCGCCACAGCCCACCCGCAGCCGCCCTCGGACAACGCGCCGAACGGCGCTTCCTCCCCGCTCCCTGCGGAGCGCTAATCGCTGCCGAAGGCCGCGTCGAACGACGCGCTCGGCGGGTCGAAGTCGAACTCCTTGAGCCGCCGCAGCGCCTCGGGAGCGCCCTGCAGCCGGTCCATGCCGGCGTCCTCCCACTCCACGGACACAGGGCCTTCGTAGCCGATGGAGCGCAGCATCCGGAAGACGTCCTCCCAGGGCACGTCGCCGTGCCCGGCGGAGACGAAGTCCCAGCCGCGGCGCGGGTCCCCCCACGGCAGGTGCGAGCCCAGGCGGCCGTTGCGGCCGTCGAACCGCTTGCGGGCCTCCTTGCAGTCGACGTGGTAGATCCGGTCGCGGAAGTCCCACAGGAAGCCGACCGGATCGAGGTCCTGCCAGACGAAGTGCGAGGGGTCGAAGTTCAGGCCGAAAGCGGGACGGTGACCGACGGCCTCCAGGGCCCGGTGGGTCGTCCAGTAGTCGTAGGCGATCTCGCTCGGGTGGACCTCGTGCGCGAACCGCACGCCCTCGGCGTCGAAGACGTCGAGGATCGGGTTCCAGCGGGCCGCGAAGTCCTCGTAGCCGCGCTCGATCATCGCCTCGGGGACCGGCGGGAACATGGCGACCAGGTGCCAGATGGCGGAGCCGGTGAACCCGATGACGGTGTCGACGCCGAAGGCGGCCGCGGCGCGCGCGGTGTCCGCCATCTCGGCCGCGGCCCGCTGCCGCACGCCTTCGGCCTCGCCGTCGCCCCAGATCCGGCCGGGCAGGATCGCCTGGTGGCGTTCGTCGATGATGGCGTCGCACACCGCCTGTCCGACCAGGTGGTTGGAGATCGCCCAGCACTTCAGGCCGTACTTGTCGAGGAGCTGGTGGCGGGAGGTGAGGTACGACGGGTCGGCGAGAGCCTTGTCGACCTCGAAGTGGTCGCCCCAGCAAGCGAGTTCGAGGCCGTCGTAGCCGAAGTCGCGGGCGAGTCGGCAGACCTCCTCCAGCGGCAGGTCGGCCCACTGGCCCGTGAAGAGCGTGAATCTGCGCGGCATCCGGCAGTCCTCCTTCAAGCGGCTACGGGCGTGTAGACGGAGTTCTTCTCGGCGCTCTCCTCCACCGCCGCGAGCACGCGCTGCACCTGCAGCCCGTCGGCGAAGGAGGGTTCGGGCCTGCTGCCCTCGGCGACCGCGTGCACCAGGTCGCGGGCCTGGTGGACGAAGGTGTGCTCGTAGCCGAGGCCGTGGCCCGGCGGCCACCAGGCGTCCAGATAAGGGTGGTCGGGTTCGGTGACCAGGATGCGGCGGAACCCGGCCCGCGCTCCGGGCTCGCCGCCGTCGTGGTAGTACAGCTCGTTCAGCCGTTCCAGGTCGAAGGCGAGCGAGCCGTGCTCACCGTTGAGTTCGATGCGCAGGGCGTTCTTGCGGCCGGTGGCGTAGCGGGTGGCCTCGAAGGAGGCGAGCGCGCCGGAGGCGAACCGGCCGGTGAACAGGGCGGCGTCGTCCACGGTGACCTGCCCGGTGCCCACGGCCGACACGGCGGACAGGCCGCTGGTGGCGCCCACCGGCAGCGGCCGCTCGCGGACGAAGGTCTCGGTGAGCGCGGACACCCCGGCCAGATCCTCCCCCGCGAGGTGCTGGGCGAGGTCCACGATGTGCGCGCCGAGGTCGCCGAGCGAGCCGGAGCCGGCGATTTCCTTGCGCAGCCGCCAGGTGAGCGGGAACTGCGGGTCCACCAGCCAGTCCTGAAGGTAGGTCACCCGGACATGCCGCAGGGCGCCCAGCCTGCCCTCGGCGACCATCCGCCGGGCCAGCGCCGTGGCCGGGACCCGGCGGTAGTTGAAGCCGACCATCGCCACCTGGCCGCGCTCGTACGCCGCTTCGGCGGCGCGCGCCATCGCCTCGGCCTCCGCGACCGTGTTCGCGAGCGGCTTCTCGCACAGGACGTGCTTGCCGGCGGCCAGCGCGGCCAGCGCGATCTCGGCGTGGCTGTCGCCGGGGGTGCAGATGTCGACGAGGTCGATGTCGTCCCGGGCGATCAGCGCCCGCCAGTCGGTCTCGGCCGAGGCCCAGCCGTGCCGGTCGGCGGCGGCGCGCACGGCGGTCGCGTCCCGGCCGCAGAGGGCGGCGAGCACCGGGCGCCGGGGCAGGTCGAACACGCGGCCCACGGTGCGCCAGCCCTGGGAGTGGGCGGTGCCCATGAAGGCGTAGCCGACCATGCCGACGCGCAGCGGCGGCTTGTCCGCCTCCGGCCGATCCGTTTGCTGCGGCTGTCCCATACGGATGTCTCCTCGTCCTGTGGGTGTCGGCGCCGTGGGGGGTGCGGGGCGGAACGTGTCACCGGAAACCCGTGGGCATGTACTGGTCGACGTTGGTCTTGTCGACGACGGCCGAGTAGAGCGTGATCGATGCCGGGATCTCGTACTCGGCGAGGCCGCCGACGCCCTTGCCCTGGCCGAGGGCGCGGGCAAGGTCGATGGCGGAGGCGGCCATGGTCGGTGGGTACAGCACGGTCGCCTTGAGGACCCCGTTGTCCTGCTTGATGGCCTGGAAGGCGGAGAGGGCGCCCGCGCCGCCGACCATCAGGAAGTCGTCGCGGCCGGCCTGTTCGATGGCGCGCAGCGCGCCCACGCCCTGGTCGTCGTCGTGGTTCCACAGCGCGTCGAACTTCGACTGGGCCTGGAGCAGCTGGGCCATCTTGGCCTGTCCGGACTCGACGGTGAACTCGGCGGCCTGACGGGCCACCTTCTTGATGTTGGGGTAGTTCTTCAGGGCGTCGTCGAAACCCTGGGTGCGCTGCTTGGTCAGCTCCAGGTTGTCGAGACCGGCCAGTTCGATGACGCGGGCGTCCTGCTTCCCCTTGAGCTTCTCGCCGATGTAGCGACCGGCGCTGAGGCCCATGCCGTAGTTGTCGCCACCGATCCAACAGCGGTATGCCTGCGGGGTGTTGAAGATACGGTCGAGGTTGACGACCGGGATGCCCGCGCGCATCGCCTTCAGCCCGACCTGGGTGAGCGCCTTGCCGTCGGCGGGCAGCACCACCAGCACGTCGACCTTCTTGTTGATCAGCGTCTCGATCTGGCCGATCTGCGCGGCGGTGTCGTTGGAACCCTCGGTGATCTCCAGGGTGACGTCGGCGTACTTCTTGGCGCGGCGCTTGGCGTTGTCGTTGATCGCGTTGAGCCAGCCGTGGTCGGCCTGGGGGCCGGCGAAGCCGATGGTGACGTGCTTGCCGGGCTTGTCGTCGGCCGAGGGCTGGTCGCCTGTGGCGGCCTTCTCCTGCTTGGGCTCGTTGCTGGTGCAACCTGTGACGAGGGCGCCGGCGGACACGGCGGCGGTCCCGAAGAGCAGTCCTCTGCGGCTCGTGAGTGGTGACATCGTGGGAACCCCTTCTTCAGGTCGTGTTCGCGGTACGGCGCTGGACCAGCACGGCGGCGACGATGATCGCGCCCTTGGCGATCTGCTGGACGTCGGTCTGCAGGTTGTTCAGGGCGAAGATGTTGGTGATCGTGGTGAAGATCAGGACGCCGAGCACCGAGCCGGTGATGGTGCCGCGGCCCCCGCTGAGCAGCGTCCCGCCGATGATCGCGGCGGCGATGGCATCGAGTTCGTAGAGGTTGCCGTTGGTGTTCTGGCCGGAGCCGGACAGGATGATGAGCAGGAAGGCGGCGATGCCGCAGCACAGTCCCGACAGCAGGTAGAGGTACAGCCGCTGGCGGCGTACGTCGATGCCGGCGAGGCGGGCCGCCTCCGGATTGCCGCCGACGGCGACCGTGCGGCGGCCGAAGGTGGTCCGGTTGAGCAGCAGCCAGCCGATGACGGTCACGACCGCGAAGACCAGCACCAGCGGCGGAATCCCGAGCACGTAGGAGTCGCGCTCGCCGAGGCTGAGGACGCCGTCGACGGTGACGATCTGCGTCCTGCCGTCGGTGATCTGCAGGGCCAGGCCGCGCGCCGACGCCAGCATGGCCAGAGTGGCGATGAAGGGGACCATCCCGCCGTAGGCGACGAGCAGTCCGTTGACCAGGCCGCAGCCCAGGCCTACCAGCACCGCGGTGAGGAGGATGCCGCCGAAGCCGTACTCCTGCGTGGCGACGGTGGTCGCCCACACCGAGGCGAGGGCGACGATCGCGCCGACGGACAGGTCGATGCCGCCGGAGGTGATCACGAGGGTCATGCCGACGGTGACCACACCGATGACGGAGCCCTGGGTGAGGACGAGCTGGAGGTTGCGGGTGTCGAGGAACTCGTCGGGCTTGGTGATCCCGCCGATGAGGACCAGTACGGCGAGCACCCCGAGGAGGGAGAGGGTGCGCACGTCGGCGCGGGCCGTCAGGCCACGCCAGAGGGGAAGGCGGTCGGCCGGTGCGGCCTTGCCGGTGCCGCCCCGGGGCGGGGACACGTGCTGCGTCATGACGCCGGGCTCCCTTCGCTGGCCACGGGGTGTGCATCCATGACGAGGTCGAGTACGCGGTGCTCGTCGAGGTCGCGGGCGGGTGCGGTGTGCACGACGCGGCCCTCGCGCAGCACCAGCACCCGGTCGGCGAGGCCGAGCACCTCGGGCACCTCGCTGGAGACCAGGAGCACCGCGATGCCCTCGTCGGCCAGCCCCCGCACGACCGCGTACAGTTCGGCGCGAGCGCCGACGTCGACCCCGCGGGTCGGTTCGTCCAGCAGCAGCACCCGGCAACCGCGCAGCAGCCAGCGGGCCAGGACGGCCTTCTGCTGGTTGCCGCCGGAGAGGGTGCGCACGGGAACGGCAGGGTTGTCCGGCCGCAGCGACAGCTCGCGGGTGGCGGCCCGTGCCGCGCCGCGTTCGGCGCCCCGGTCGATCCATCCTGCGCGCGCGAAGCGGGACAGGGAGGACACCGACACGTTGCGGGTCACGGACTCCAGCATGAGCAGGGCCTGCGCCTTGCGTTCCTCGGGGGCGAGCCCGAGTCCGGCGCTGACCGCGGCGCGCACGCTGCCGGTACGCACCGGCCGGCCGTCGACCAGGACCTGACCGGCCATCGGCTTCCGCGCCCCGTAGATGGTCTCCAGGATCTCCGAGCGCCCGGAGCCCACGAGCCCGGCGAGGCCGACGATCTCTCCGGCACGGACCTGGAGGTCCAGGGGCGCGAACTCGCCCTCGCGCACCAGCCCCCGCACCTGCAGGACCGGGTCGCCCTCGCGCGCCGCGGCCGGTCCGGGCCGGTCGGGGAAGACGTACTCGACGTTCCGCCCGGTCATCAGCGCGACCATCTCGCGCGTCGGCGTCGACCGGGCCGGCAGTCCGCCCGCGACCGCCCGGCCGTCCTTGAGGACGGTGACCCGGTCGCCGATGCGGCGGATCTCCTCCAGGCGGTGCGAGATGTAGACGACGGCGACCCCGTCGTCGGTGAGGCCGGCGACGATGCGGAAGAGGTTGTCGACCTCCTCCGGGTCGAGGGCGGCGGACGGCTCGTCCATGACGATGAGCCGTACGTCGTGGGAGAGCGCCCGCGCCATGGACACGATCTGCTGCTGCGCCGCGGGCAGTTCCCCGACCGGGCGCGCCGGGTCGATCTCCGGGTGTCCGAGCCGGCTCAGCAGCTGGGCCGTCGAGGAGCGCGCGGCGCGGCGGCGTACGAAGAAGCCGGCAGCCGTGGGTTCGTGGCCGAGGTGCACGTTCTCGGCCACCGACAGGTGCTCCACCAGGTCGAGTTCCTGGTAGATGGTGGCGATGCCGAGGCGCATCGCGGCGATGGGCGAGCGGAGCGTGACGGGTTCGCCGCGCCAGTGGAGGCGCCCGGTGTCGGGCTGGTGGGCGCCGGCCAGGACCTTGATGAGGGTGGACTTGCCGGCCCCGTTCTGGCCGAGCAGACAGTGCACTTCACCGGCCTGGACCTCGAGGTCGACGCCGTCGAGAGCCCGGACTCCGGGGAACGACTTGGTGATGCCGGACATACTGAGCAGCGGTGGTTCTGGTGCCATGTGTGTTCCCCTCGGCGGGCGTGGTGCGGGCCGGTTGCAGGGTGAGAGCGCTTGCGGAGCAGGCGTGTTCGGGGCAGGGCAGAACGATGACTCCGTGCTGGTGATCTCTTGGGACCGTCGGAGCCTATGCGGGTGAGAACAGGTGGTCGCTGATGAGCCGGGCCGCGCCGATCACGCCGGCGACGGCGCCCAGCTCGCCAAGGACGATGGGCAGGTTGCCGGTCGCCAGCGGCAGCGACTGGCGGTAGACCTGGGTGCGGACCGCGGCGAGCAGGGTGTGGCCGAGGCCGGTGACCCCGCCGCCGATCACCACCAGGCCCGGGTTGAAGAAGGAGACGAGTCCGGCGATGACCTGACCCGTGCGGGTGCCGCCCTCCCGGATCAGGCCGAGGGAGGTGGGGTCGCCCGCGGCGGCAGCGGCGGCGATGTCGACGGCGGTGAGTGTGCCGGCCGCCTCCAGACGGGAGGCGAGTTCCGCCGAGACGCCCTGCTGCGCCGCCTCCAGCGCGTCGCGGGCGAGCGCCGCGCCGCTGAAGTGGGCCTCCAGACAGCCCCGGTTGCCGCAGGCGCACGGGCGTCCGTCGGGCACGGCCTGGATGTGCCCGATGTCGCCCGCGCTGCCCGTCGTACCGCGGTGGACCTCACCGCCGACGACGATGCCGCAGCCGATGCCGGTCCCGATCTTGACGCAGAGGAAGTCGCCCGCGGAGCGAGCAACACCCGCGTGCTGCTCCCCCATCGCCATGAGGTTCACGTCGTTGTCGACCATGACCGGGCAGCCGAGTTCCTGGCTGAGCGCCTCCCGTACGGGGAAGCCGTCCCAGCCCGGCATGATCGGGGGCGCCACGGGGACGCCCTCGGGGAAGCGGACGGGACCGGGGACGCCGATACCGGCGCCGTCGAAGCCCTCCGCCAGCCCCGTCTCCCGCAACTTCGCCGCCATGGTCAGGACTTGCTCGAAGACCGCGACCGGGCCCTCGCGCACGTCCATCGGCTGGTTGAGGTGTCCCAGCACCTCCAGTTCGGCGTTGGTGACGGCGACGTCGACCGACGTCGCTCCGATGTCGACGCCCAGGAAGCGCAGGGTGGGCGCGAGCCGGACGTTGTGGGAGCGGCGCCCGCCGCGCGAGGCGGCGAGCCCGTCGGCGACGACCAGTCCCGTCTCCAGCAGCCGGTCCACCTCCACGGCCAGTTTCGACCGGGACAGGTCGACCTGGTCGCCTAGCTGCGCCCGGGAGCTGGGCCCGGAGTCACGCAGGAGCTTCAGCAACCGGGCCTGGTGCGCGTTGGCGGGTCGAGCCGTCATGCGTCTCACGTGCCCCTCCCCGCCTCAAATCGGCCATCCATACTGGGCTTTTGAGGGGAACGTAGCAGTGACAACCGCACCTGGGAAGAAGCCGTGCACGAATTGCCGTCAACTTTTCCCACTCACAGGACAAAGCCGCCCCCGGGAGACCCGGCCCGTAAGAGCAGCACATCGATCGGCCAGGGACACCGCATGATTGAAGCAACGCTGCCGAGTCACCGCGCTGCTCGGTGTTGTAGCCGGCGCACGGAGCGGGGGCGCAGCATGGCCGGCCCGCGCTCCGTGGCCGCGTGCTACGTTCGCGTCATCAAACGACCGGGGGCACGTGGTGACGGAAGCAGGCAAGCCGCAGCCGACGTCGCGGGCGCGGCTACGGAGGCAGCCTCAGCAGGCACGCAGCCGGGCCCGGGTCGAGGCCATCCTCGCCGCGGCCGACCGGATCGTGTCTCAGGAGGGGTACGAGGCGCTGACGATGCGGCGGATCGCCCAGGAGGCGGGCGCGCCGGTCGGCAGCATCTACCAGTTCTACCCGGACAAGAGCGCCGTCGTGGACGCGCTGGGCCAGCGGTACCTCGATGCCTTCAAGGCCGCGATCGACGAACTCGTCGAGCGTACCGTCGAGGGCGAACTGACCGACCCGGTCGGCATGATGGTCGGCGTCTACGCCGAGCTCTTCCGGTCCCAGGCGGGCGGCATGGCTCTGTGGGCCGGGCGGCACCTCAGTCCCGAGCTCGCGCGGGCCGACGAGGCGAGCAACACACACATCGCCGAGGGCCTGCAGCGCATCGTGGAGCACCTGACCGGCGGCCCCGGCGGTCACCGGGCGCAACGGGCGACGCGGATGGTGGTGTGGGCCGCTAACGCCGTGCTGCACGAAGTGTTCAAGAGCGACGGCGAGCCGGACCTGGAAACCGTGGACGAGCTCAAGCGGATGCTGAATGCCTACTGGGAGGACCTGCGCGGCCGGCTGACGGCCGCGGAAGGGTGAACCGAGGCGTTCAGCAGCTCGCCGGGCCTCGGGCCGCGGGCCCGGACTGTCGGGCCGACCGGTACCGCCGCTGACCAGCCCGCACCCTGGCCGTCGTGACACGGGCAGTCATCCCGGCGAGGCCCTGCCCGACAACTCGCGCCGGCCGAGCCCAGCCACCCGAGGTCCCCCGCCGGGGGCGGCTCCGGGGGCTCGCCGAGCCGGCCAACGAGGCCTGCCGTCAACCGAGGTCCGCCGCCGCGGACCGTGGTCTCGGCCTCGACGCTCGCCCTGGGTCCCTGCCGACGCTGCCACTGCCCCAGTGCCGTGGCAGGCAACGTTTGCCCGTCAAGGAGCGGCGTCCGGTGCGTTCCCCCACGCTCGGCTTCGCTCGCGCGGGCGGTGCCCCCACCGGCGTGCCGGCCGGAAGCCCTCGT
>NZ_MLYP01000159.1 GCF_001866645.1 Streptomyces colonosanans | reverse complement strand
CGACACGACCCACTAATTCATCGACAGGCCCGTCAGGATCTCGTCCGACGCCTCGGGGATGAGGAAGCTATCCGGGTCGGTCAGAGCCCACGTGCAGCGCTGCTCCGCCGCCAGGACGTCCTTCGCCGCCGGTCTGTCGGCGGCGACGGTGACCCGGCTGACCAAACAGTGGCAGGACGACCACGCCGCCTTCCAGCAGCGTGACCTGTCCACCAGCGACTATGTCTACGTGTGGGCCGACGGCGTCCACCCCAAGGTCCGCCTGGGCCAGGCCCACTCCTGCGTGCTCGTACTGATGGGTGTGCGTCTCGACGGCCGCAAGGAGCTGATCGCGCTCGCGGAGGGGCTGCGGGAGTCCACCGAGTCCTGGGCCGACCTGCTGCGCGACTGCCGGCGGCGCGGCATGCGCGATCCCGAGCTCGTTGTCGGCGATGGCGCGATGGGTTTGTGGCGGGCTCTGGCGGAGGTGTTTCCGCAGGCCAGGCATCAGAGGTGCTGGGTTCACAAGGCCCGGAATGTCACGAACGCGCTGGCGAAGTCGGCGCAGCCGGGCGCCACCCGCGCGATGCAGGAGATCTACAACGCCGAGGACCGCGTGCACGCCGAGAAGGCGATCGAGGACTTCGCCAGGTCCTACGGGGCGAAGTGGCCCAAGGCGGTCGCGAAGATCGTCGATGATGCCGAAGAGCTGCTGGCCTTCTACGACTTCCCCGCTGAGCATTGGGTCCACCTGCGGACGACGAACCCCATCGAATCGACATTCTCAACCGTGAAACCCCGGACCCGGGTCACCCGCGGCGCGGGCAGCCCGGCCGCCGCCCTGGCGATGGTCTTCAAGCTCGTGGAGTCCGCCCAGGAACGCTGGCGGGCCGCCACCGGCGCGTCCCTGGTGGCGCTGGTGCGGGCTGGGGCGAAGTTCGAGAACGGCGTCCTGGTCGAGCGTCCGGAGGCCGCCGCTGCATGAGCGCGCGTCACCCGAACCGCAAGTCTTGACAACTACTCGCTGCCCGCCGGAGTAGCCAGGATCCAGGCGGCAAAGGCTTCCACGCCGTCCACGACTGCCTCGAAGCGCGGGGAGTGGTAAACGTCGAACGAGTGCTGCCCGCCGGGCAGTTCGGCGTAGACGACGGTGCTCTCGGAGGCGCGGCGCAGTTGGGCGACGAAGTTCCGGGCGCCCTCGACGGTCCCCAGCGTGTCCTTGGCGCCGTGGGCGATGAGGAACGGCGGCGCACCGCGGTGGATGTATCCCTGTGGCTGGAGCGGGGGCGGCGGCTCGTCCGGCGGGTCGCCGAAGTAGTGGCCGTAGTAGCCGTAGAGACAGATCGCGGCGGTGACCGAGGTGTCGGCGGACTCGAATCCGGGCTGGAACATCGGGTTGTTCGGCGTGAGCGCGCACAGGGCCGCCATGTTGGAGCCGGCGGAGCTGCCCGCCACGAACAGCCTCGACGGATCGGCACCGTGCTCGGAGGCGTGCTCGCGGACCCAGGCGATGACCTTCTTGGCGTCGATCTGGTGGCCGGGGAAGGTGGTCTGGGGCCGCAGTCGGTAGTTGGCGCTGATGCACACCCACCCCTGGTCGGCGAGCCGGTACAGCAGGGGGCGTGCCTCGCGGTTCTTCGCTCCGCTGGCGTAGCCGCCGCCGTGGAAGTAGATCAGGACCGGCGCGTTCTGCGGCGCGTCGCGGCGGCGGTAGATGTCGAGGAGATTCCGGCGTCCGGCGTCCCCGTAGCTGATGTTGGGGATCCGGTGCACGTCACGCCGCCGCATCAGGACCGGCAGCAGCAGGATGCGGGCCCAGGGCCGGTGGCGGCGCAGCGGTACGTGCACACGATCCCGCCAGCCGGTCCCGAGCCCCTCCTCAAGGGCCCGTCCGACCACCTGTTTTGTGCGCAGCCCCTGCCAGGCGGAGAGAGCGAGGCCGATGGTGGCGACGGCGGCCACCGCGGCCGTCACCTTGGCGCCCGTCGAATCCAGATCGCCCTGGGCGGCGGCCAGGGCCGTGGAGGCCACCAGGACATAGATGCCCACGAACGGCACCTCGTTGAGGATCAGGCCGAACCAGAAACTCAGGGTCGCCAGTGGCCGGGGCCGGC
The DNA here is from genome assembly GCF_001866645.1 of Streptomyces colonosanans. Lineage (GTDB taxonomy): Bacteria > Actinomycetota > Actinomycetes > Streptomycetales > Streptomycetaceae > Streptomyces > Streptomyces colonosanans. The sequence continues at coordinate 2,223 of NZ_MLYP01000159.1, read as the reverse complement.
GTGGCGCGACAACGGCGAAGAAAGTGCACCAGGCTAAGAGCGCGGTCGTCGCCACGTATCCCATCGGCATGGTCGTGATCGTAGCCGAGCAATGCTCGATCGAGTCGACCTTCAGTTCGATCAAGCTCCGGACCCGGGTCACCCGCGGCGCGGGCAGCCCGGCCGCCGCCCTGGCGATGGTCTTCAAGCTCGTGGAGTCCGCCCAGGAACGCTGGCGGGCCATCACCGGCGCCCACCTCGTCGCCCTCGTCCGCGCCGGCGCCGTATTCAAGAACGGTGAGCTCGTCGAACGTCCCCAGGATCACGCAGTTTGATCCACTTCAACCGAACCACAAGTCTTGACAATTGCTCTTCCCCGTGTTGCGTGGCACACCACATGGCCTTCGGCTTGCCGCGCCTGGCTGACCATGTCCGCGACTCTGCCGGGTTGCAGGTCCATGAGGTTGCCTGGGCGGAAGATGCACGTATCGCAGAGTCGGGCGCACAGTCGGACGGTGCCCGTTCGCGGGTCGGCGACCGCGTCGTACGGTTCGCTGTTCGCCGCCTCGACACCGTCATGGTCGTCGGCATACTCCATCGACGCCTCCACGTCGCGGTGCTGGCGGCCCCAGTTCATCGGTATCCTCCGCAGCCCGCGTGTCCGCAACCACCGCAGAAGCCGCGGCTGTTGCACGGGCAGGGGCAGCGTCTGGCCGTACGGCGCCGCGTGGCCGGGAATGCGGCCGGGGCGGGCGCGCTGTGCGTGGGTGGCGTTGCACTGTGGGGAGCCCTTCCTCTGCGTCAGGCTGGCCCATGGGACCAGGCCGTCGGGCTCCATCGGACCGCCGCCGAGGCCGTCCGCCATGCCGGCGACCAGCGGGCCCGGGGCGATGCTCTCGCCGAACTCGGTGTTGTAAGCCGCTTCATGGCTGCCTACCCGCAGGCCATCGAGGCCCTGAACGACGCCGTGACGGCCTAGGAAACGGTCGACAACCAGCGCGGCAAGGCGGACGCTCTCAACCAGCTCGGAATCGTCTGGTACCTGACCGCGGACAACGAGGACGCGGTCCGCGCCCAGGCCGAGGCTCGCACCCTCTACCGTGAGCTGGGGTACCGGCTCGGGCAGGCGAACGCGCTCGCAGATCTCGGCATGACACACCGGCAGTTGAGCCAGTTCCATGCCGCGCCCGCACCGCGGGCTTCCGCTACCTGCAGCACATCGTGGTCGTCTACGCCCACCCGGTCGGCGACCGCCTGATCCCCACCCTTCCCGCGGATGCCTCCCGCGGCGTCGCGCACTGCGACCTGATCGCCCTGTCCGCGATCCGCCACAAGTAACCCAAGGCAGAGGAGAGATCGCCGTGCCCTTCCCCCTCTCGGTGTGGAACACCGCTCCCACCTCCGCGCCAGCACAGCGCAAGGGCCGCTACGTGCCCGGCTCCGCCGCCCACCCCGCCAAAATGCTCCCCGCCATTGCCGCCCACGCCATCACCACCTACACCAAGCCCGGCGACCTGGCCCTCGACCCGATGTGCGGCATCGGCACCACCCTCGTCGAGGCCGTCCACCAAGGCCGCCACGCGCTGGGCACCGAGTACGAAACCCGATGGGCTCACCTCGCTGCAGCCAACCTCCGCCACGCCGACGCTCAGGGAGCCACCGGTAGCGGGGCTGTCTACTGCGGCGACGCGCGCCGCCTGGCCACCTTGATTCCCGGTGAGTTTCACGGCACGGTCGACCTCGTGGTCACCTCACCCCCGTACGGGGCGAGCGCGCACGGCCAGGTCCGCTCCTCCCGCGAGACCGGCGAACGCGGGGTTGTCAAGAAGGACTACCGCTACAGCCACGACCGCGCCAACCTCGCCCACGTCGGCCTGGAACAGCTCCTTCAAGCCTTCACCGAAATCCTCACCCACTGCCGCCACCTGCTCCGCCCCGGCGGCCACGCCGTGATCACCACCCGCCCCTGGCGCGAACGCGGCGAACTCATCGACCTGCCCTCCGCCGTCCTCGCTGCCGCCCAAGCCGCCGGACTCATTCCGATCGAGCGCTGCGTCGCCCTCCTGGCCGGCGTCCGCGACAACCGGCTCATCGCGCGACCCTCGTTCTTCCAGATGAAAAACGTCCGCGACGCCCGCCGCGCCGGTCTCCCCCTCGCGGTCATCGCACACGAGGACACCCTCGTGGTCCGCCGCCCGAAAAACGCGCGTCTCGGGTCTGTAAAGTTAACGGTGGTTCTGGAGT
>NZ_MLYP01000158.1 GCF_001866645.1 Streptomyces colonosanans | reverse complement strand
GGGCAGGGGGATGGTGGCGGGGCCGTCAGGTGGTGATCTGATGCGGGTCGCGCGGGACAGGGCCGGGGCGGAGCCGTGTGAAGTACTCGGTCTGGATGATCTTGTGACGGGTCGCTTCGGGCAGGCGGGCGAGGAGGCCGGGCAGGGTGCGCCCGCGGGCGACCTCGCTTCGGTGTGCGAGGATCGCGCGCCACTTCGCGGCGGCCCATGGGGCCACGTCCACGACCGTGGTCACGTACTCGTCCGGGATGCACAGCGCGCTCTTCCCGACCTCCGTCAGCAGCGGCCTGAGTTCACCGTGTTCAGGTGGCGCCAGGGTGGCAGGTCCTGGTCGTCCAGCGGACGCGAAGGGGCCGTTGAGCCAGACGATCACGCACCCTCCCCAGCCGCGGCGACCGTTTCAGTGTGCACAACGGGAGCCGCGAGGAGAGCGTCACGGTCCGGCCACTTGCATGGGTCCGGCGCTCAGGTTCGGCTCGGCAATCGGGGTGTCCACCACCTGTGGGACACCGTCCGCCCACCGGTGCCGCGCTTGACGTCGGCGGCGCCACCTCGCTCCATGGCGTCTACAGACGGCGGAGTAGGTCAAAGGTCCCCCTGGTCCTTGGGGTTGGTGCGAGAAATGATGCCGCGGTGATGGATCTTCACCAGTTGGCTGCCTTCTGCACGATGTCCTGCTGCTGTCCGCCATTCCTGGACCGAGTGTGTTGTTCGTTGTCGGTCGGGCTTTGGCACATGGCCGGCGGGTGGTGCTTCCCCACAGAGATCAATTATGGTGCTCTCCGCCGCCGTTCGGGCCAAAATTCCGTGGCCGTCAGCTCCTCGACTGCGTCGCGCACGACCGACTCGTCGGTCTTCAGCGAGCCGGTGGCATCGCTGACGAAGTCGTCCCATCGACCGTCCTGTCGTAGGGGGCGGTCGGGAGCGCGACGAGGTGTGAACGACCGA
>NZ_MLYP01000157.1 GCF_001866645.1 Streptomyces colonosanans | reverse complement strand
TCTTCAGCTCCAGGATCTCGCCGCGCGCGTCGATGTCGATCTTCTTGGTCAGGTCACCCTTCGCGATGGCCGTGGTCACCATGGCGATGTTGCGCACCTGGCCGGTGAGGTTGGACGCCATCCGGTTCACGGACTCGGTGAGGTCCTTCCACGTGCCGGCTACGCCCGGGACGTGCGCCTGACCGCCGAGGATGCCGTCCGTGCCCACCTCGCGGGCCACCTTGGTGACCTGGTCGGCGAACGAACTCAGCGTCTTCACCATGGTGTTGAAGGTGTCGGCGAGCTGCGCGACCTCGCCGCGCGCCTCGATCGTCACGGTCCGCGTCAGGTCGCCGTTGGCGACGGCCGCCGCGACCTGGGAGATGTTGCGCACCTGCATGGTCAGGTTGTTGGCCATCAGGTTGACGTTGTCGCTGAGGTCCTTCCAGATGCCGGTGACGCCGGGCACATGCGCCTGACCGCCGAGGATGCCCTCGGTGCCCACCTCGCGGGCCA
>NZ_MLYP01000156.1 GCF_001866645.1 Streptomyces colonosanans | reverse complement strand
AGTCTGCCGCCTCGGGAGCGTGGGAGGAGCCCGGCATCCGATTGGCCGACGAGAAGGCGATCGGCCGGGAGGGAGGAGTCCTGCCGGGCTGCCGACGTGGCCGCGCCGGCGTCGGCGTCGGATGTCCGGACGGTCTACTGCCACGCCTTGGCGCAGTACCGAGCCGAGTATGCCCGATGCGTGCGGTACTTCACCGTCGTGGCGCAGCCATCCACCCCTTGGGAGAACTGCGCTTCAAGGTGAACTTCCTTGCCATGCCCGCTGGGTGGCGGCAGGTGAGTCAGCACCTTTGCCCCATGGCGGTCGTGGTGCATTGTCGAGGGGCGAGGCGTTGGCCGGGCCGGCGCGACTGCATGCGGATCAGGACAAGGGCTGAGTGGCGATCAGGATATGAGTGCAGAGCTTCAATTGCTTGTGGAAACCCTGCGAGACGTCATGGGTTCGCGGGTCGAATGGTGCATGATGAACTCGCTACCTGCTGCGGCTCTGCCCAAAGAACTTCCCGCAGGCCTTCCCGTCTCGCTTCGGGAATTTTTCATGGTCGCGAACGGCGCGACCTGCGGTGACGTCACCGTCTTCTCGGCTTCCACGGTTGACCAGATGCAGTTCTATGCCGATCCGGTTCCGGGGGCGGAGGTAGTCCTCGGACGTCGGAGGTGGTTGTGTTGCGGAGCCATCGCCGATGACCCCTTCTTTGTGAACAGACTGAACGGCGAGGTCTGGTACTTCCCGGACACGGGAGCCGAATGGTGGAGATCCTCGTCGTTCGAGAAGGCCGCGGACGATGTCACCTCATTCTTCCTGCGTTTCATGGCGGGACCCCGCTATGTGGACCTTTCCGCTACGGGACGCGAAGACCAATGGGCTGAACTGCTCAGCCATGCGGGGCTCTTGGAGCAGACGGGCATCCGATGAGTTCACACCGTCCCGCTGGGACGTGCGCATCCGGGAGGGCGCGGATTGCAAGGCCCGGACATCGCATAACCTGGCGAAATGCTTACACACGTCACGGCGACCCGCTACATCACGCCACTGCGTGAGGGTGGTTCGCTGCCGGGGCTCGTCGAAGCCGACGATCTCGGGACCTA
>NZ_MLYP01000155.1 GCF_001866645.1 Streptomyces colonosanans | reverse complement strand
GGGCATTTTTATTGCGTTGTCCATCTCGGCGTGCCCGTCCAGAGTTGATCCACGCCCGCCGGGGGGTGGGCAGGTGCACACGGGAGATGGGCTGGATGCGTGACACGCTGGTGCTGAACGCGAGCTTCGAGCCGCTGTCGACGGTGACGTTGAACCGAGCCGTCGTTCTGGTGCTGCAGGACAAGGCCGTCGTCGAGCAGTCCCACCCCGAGCTTCGTATGCGAGGCGTCGATGTGGACATACCGGCGCCCCGGGTGATCAGGCTCTGCAGGTATGTACGGGTGCCCTTCCGAAGAAGGGCACCGTGGTCGAGGCGGGGTGTCCTGGTACGGGACCGGCACAGGTGCGCCTACTGCGGGCGGCGGGCGACGACCGTGGACCACGTGGTGCCGCGGTCGCAGGGAGGTGGCGACACCTGGCTGAACACGGTGGCCTCGTGCGCGGAGGACAACCACCGCAAGGCGGACCGTACGCCGGAGGAGGCGGGCATGCCGCTGCTGCGGCAGCCGTTCGAGCCGACGCCTGCGGACGCGATGCTGCTGGCGCTGGGGCACGACGACTTCGCAGC
>NZ_MLYP01000154.1 GCF_001866645.1 Streptomyces colonosanans | reverse complement strand
CGTGTCCGTGGTCCGATCCCGGGAGGCCCCCCGCGGCCGGAGGCCGCTCCCCTTCGCACGTCGGGAGCATCCGCCTCGACGGGTGACCATGGCCGAGCACCCACCGTGCAGGAAGCAAGCGCCGCTGAAGCCCCCTTGCAGCCCGACCAACGAGACTTGTGCGGGGTCGGTGGGCACGCGGTCAGAACCAGTGCAGGCAGTGCGGGGCGCGCTCGGCGCGGAAGAGGGCGTCCGCGAGGGCGACCGCGCCCGGGTGGTGGGCCCGGATGTGTCCGGCACGCGCGAGCGTGCTCGGGGCGGTGCCGCCGAGGTAGACCGCGCCCAGGTCGCGCACGTCCAGGGACAGGTCGGGCTCCCGGTCCGTCGGGACGCAGTCGCCCTTGCCGTCCCGGACGGTCAGCAGGTAGCGGCCGTGCTCGCCGAGGAACGGGTCGTCGACGTCGAGGACGAGCTCGCCGTCCGTGAACCAGCCGCGCGAGGTCAGCGCGCGCGGGACGTCCAGCAGCCGCACCCAGAGCCAGTCGGTGTCGTTGCTCACCTGGCCGGCGCGGAAGTCCGCGAACTGCCAGCGCAGCGGGTGCTCGGGCGGGAAGTGCTTGAACACGACCTGAGTGACAAGGTCGTGTCCGAGCAGGAACCGGGCCAGGGTCGTGTAGACGGCGTCGTCGGTGGCGATGGTCTCGTCGACCGTCAAGGTGTCGGGCTCGCCTATCGAGTAGCTGGCGTACCCGTCCGGGACGCCGTGGGAGTCCCGGTGGACGGCGACGTAGCGCGGAGCCGGAGCGACCGGGGGCTGCCCCGCGC
>NZ_MLYP01000153.1 GCF_001866645.1 Streptomyces colonosanans | reverse complement strand
CTCGGTCTTCGTCGTCGGCAACAGCCTGCGACTGCGCGGATTCCAGCCCGCCGACCGGTAAGCCACCGACCACGAGGAGGAGGCCGCCATGGCCGGGTACCAGACTCACCGGGACGGCATCATCCGGCGGCTGCGCAGGATCGAGGGCCAGGTGCGAGGTCTGCAGCGCATGGTCGAGGAGGAGACCTACTGCATCGAGGTCCTCACCCAGGTCGCCGCCACCAACGCCGCGCTCCAGTCCTGCGCCCTGGCCCTCCTGGACGAACACCTCGCCTACTGCGTCACGGAGGCCATCGTCGAGGGCGGCGAACAGGCCAGGTCCAAGGTCAGCGAGGCCTCCAAAGCCATCGCGCGGCTCGTACGAACCTGACGGCCGAACACTGCGGGGCCGGGCGAGACGCCCGGCCTCGCAGTCGGTTTCACCGCTCGTACCTGAGCAGTGAGCGCTTGAAGATCTCTCCCGTCCGAAGGGCGGGAGATTCCGGCCTACCTTGCGGTGGTCGGTTTGACGCCTCTGGTGCGCCTTACGGTTGCGCTTCCCGCAGCCGGGACGAGCGCGTGGCCCGTCCGGTACAGGTGCAGGATGTTTTGGGCCGCGTTGAAGTCTGCGTTCCCGGTCCAGCCGCACCGGTGGTTCTTGCATACGAACAGGGCCTGCGATTCCCGGTTGCCGGGGGTGATGAATCCGCAGGCGTGGCAGCGCTGCGATGTGTGTCGCGCGGGTATCGCTGCCAGGGTTCCGCCGTGGCGTTCGAGCTTGTAGGCCAGCATGCGGCGCATGCGTCCCCAGGATTCCTGGAGGATGCTGCGGTTGAGTCCGGCCTTCTGCGCCACGTTGGTGCCGGGGCTGTCCACGGTGCCCTTGGCGGAGCGGGTCATGTTCGTGATGGTGAGGTCTTCCACGGCCACGGTGCTGTAGGTGAGGGCGAGGGTGGTCGTGGTCTGGTGCTGCCAGTCCTCGGCGCGGCGCTTGGCTTTCGCGTGGAGCCGTCGGATCTGGTCGTAGGTGTTCTGCAAGCGGCGGGAGGTGGGCTCGCCTCGCTTGCGGAACGACTTGCGGTGGGCTGCTTCCCGTTCCAGGGCGAGGAGCTTGCGCTTCTCGTTGGGGGTGAGCCATTTGTTCCGGTCTCGGGAAGCCGGTGCGGACGGCCGTGGTCCTGGTGGTTGCCGTCCGAGAGGGCCAGGGGGATGACGACTCCGGCGTCG
>NZ_MLYP01000152.1 GCF_001866645.1 Streptomyces colonosanans | reverse complement strand
CGTCCGGCCTGGAGACCTCACGCGTCTCGATGATGCTCGCTGTGCTGGAGCAGCGGGGCCGGATCAAGGCGCTCGGAAAGCAGGACATCTATTCGGCGACGGTGGGCGGCGTACGGCTCTCGGAGCCGGCCGCGGACCTCGCGATCGCCCTCGCGCTCGCCTCCGCCGCGAGTGACACCCCGCTGCCGAAGAACCTCGTCGCGATCGGCGAGGTGGGCCTGGCGGGCGAGGTCAGACGGGTCACGGGGGTCCAGCGCCGGCTGTCCGAGGCCCATCGCCTGGGCTTCACACACGCGCTCGTACCGACCGACCCGGGCAAGATCCCGCCCGGGATGAAGGTGCTGGAAGTGGCGGACATGGGGGACGCGCTGCGGGTCCTTCCCCGCTCTCGTCGTCGGGAGGCCCCACGGGAGGCGGAGGACCGCCGGTAGACTTTGCCCTGGTCTCGCCCGTCCGTACGAACCGAGTGTGCGACACGGGAGCGCCCCAGAACCTGCGACCGGAGGAGTGCAGTGGCAGCCAACGACCGGGCAGCAGCTCCCGGAAAGTCCGGTGGGAGTTCCGGTACCGATGGCCTGATGCGCGCCTCGCTGAGCGCCGTGGCGCCCGGTACGGCCCTGCGTGACGGCCTCGAGCGGGTGCTCCGCGGCAACACCGGCGGTCTGATCGTGCTCGGCTCCGACAAGACCGTCGAGGCGATGTGCACGGGCGGCTTCGTCCTGGACGTCGAGTTCACCGCCACCCGCCTGCGCGAGCTGTGCAAGCTGGACGGCGGCATCGTGCTCTCCTCCGACCTGTCGAAGATCCTGCGAGCCGGGGTGCAGCTGGTCCCGGACCCCAGGATCCCGACGGAGGAGACGGGCACGCGCCACCGCACGGCGGACCGGGTGAGCAAGCAGGTCGGCTTTCCCGTGGTCTCCGTCTCCCAGTCGATGCGCCTGATCGCGCTGTACGTCGACGGCCAGCGCCGCGTCCTGGAGGACTCGGCGGCCATCCTGTCCCGCGCCAATCAGGCCCTGGCCACCCTGGAGCGTTACAAGCTCCGTCTGGACGAGGTGGCGGGCACGCTGTCCGCACTGGAGATCGAGGACCTGGTGACGGTCCGGGACGTCTCGGCGGTGGCACAGCGCCTGGAGATGGTCCGCCGTATCGCCACCGAGATCGCGGAATACGTGGTCGAGCTGGGCACGGACGGCCGTCTGCTCTCCCTCCAGCTGGACGAGTTGATCGCGGGTGTGGAGCCCGAGCGGGAGCTGGTGGTGCGCGACTACGTGCCCGAACCGACCGCGAAGCGCTCCCGCACGGTCGAGGAAGCGCTGTCCGAGCTGGACGCGCTGCACCAGGGCGAACTCCTCGAAATGCCCACGGTGGCCCGCGCATTGGGCTACACCGGCTCTCCCGAGGCCCTTGACTCGGCAGTGTCACCGCGCGGCTTCCGTCTGCTGGCGAAGGTCCCGCGACTGCCCGGCGCGATCATCGACCGTCTGGTGGAGCACTTCGGCGGCCTCCAGAAGCTGCTCGCGGCGAGCGTCGACGATCTGCAGACGGTGGACGGCGTCGGCGAGGCCCGGGCCCGCAGCGTACGCGAGGGGCTGTCGCGGCTGGCGGAGTCGTCGATCCTGGAGCGGTACGTCTAGCCTCCGGCGGCAAGGGCGGATCCGGGACCGGCCTTGAGCGGTCGGGTACCGGAAACCCGGTGGAGACACACCGGCCCCCGGGCTTACGTTCGCGGGATGAGCATCCGTACTTTCCGCATCATGGTCCGCGGCGTCTTCGACGGCCTCGACGACGGACGACGGGCCGAGCTCCTGGAGCGGGCCGCGGAGCACGACGTGCTGCGCGCGGCCTTCACCCCGGAGGGCCACCTCAGTTACGACCTCGCCGCCCGCCCCGCCTTCACCTTCCGCTTCCTGGAGTCGGGCGAGGCCGAGGAGGACATCCTCGCCGCGACGGAACGCGCCGAAGAGGCCGCGAAGGCCTGGCTCACCGAACGCGGATACGGCTACAAGAACCTCCGCTCCACGGCCCAGGACCTCTCTCAGGCCCCGCTCGGCAAGCGGCAGCGCCGGGCGATGAGGGAAACGTCCTCCTGAGCGGAGCCCGGAAAGAAGCCTCATGACGATCGTGGGATCTTCATGAGGCTTCTTCTAGTCCTTCGAAAGCACGAACGACGTCTGGGCGTTCGGAAGGCCGGCGGCCTTCGCCTCCACCAGGTACGTACCCGCCGACGCCGAGCCTGCCGGGGGCGTGGCGCAGTTCGGGGCGCTCGGCTTGCGGTCCCACTTCGCCGTGTACGTGGCATGGCCACCCGCGGGTACGCGGTACAGCACGCTTCCCGAACCGCTCGGACAGTCGGCCGAGGACCAGATGGTCTTGTCGCTGTCGGACTGAGTGATCGTCAGCACCGCCCTCTTCGGGCCGAGATCGACCTTGCACTCGCTTCCGGACGAGTTCTTGACGCTCAGCTCGAACGCGGGCATGTCCCCGGGCGCATAGGCGTTGTGGATACTCCGCAGCGTCAACTGCAAGGCGTTCGCGGTGCAGTTGGGCAACGCCACACCGGAACCCGCCGCCAGCCTCCCACCGGAGGAGCCGCCACCCTCATCGTTGTCCGTCCCTCCGGACCCGGCGTCTGCCGCACCGGAGGCGTCCCCGGACCCCGACGACCCGGGCGTCCCCGAACCGGCCTCATCGCCCGACTCGTCGCGTCCGCCCGGGTGTTGACTGATCGCGGGCCCGCTTCCGGACGGACCGGGCGTGATCGACGACGTGGGGTGTTTCCCGTTCGAATCGCCCGCCTTGTTCTTCCCGCCGCCGCTGCCGGAGGAGGTGACCACCCACACGGCGAACAGCACCAACAGGGCGACCACGGACAGCAGTACGGCCCTCCGTCGCCAGTAGATGGAGGAGGGAAGCGGCCCGACCGGATTGCGCAGAGATCCCACGGCCCAAACTGTACGAGAGATCGGAGCCTCGCCTTGCCCCACCCGCCGCCATAGCCCCAACTTTTCCGGATCATCATCACGCACGGCACAGGGCTTCCGCCCGCCGCCGGCGGCCCGTGGACCGGCGACCACCGAACGCGGACGCCCGCTCACCCATCGTGGCCGCCATGAGCCCGCATGGTGGCCGGCGACCGACACAACCATCCCCATCCCGAGCCGATCCCCCACCCCACCACCCCTCCCGTGGCAGGATCGAAGACGTCATGACTGCACCCACCAGCCC
>NZ_MLYP01000151.1 GCF_001866645.1 Streptomyces colonosanans | reverse complement strand
CGGCTGTTCGCCACCGGACGACCAATCGACGGGAACAACGGCCATTTTTTAGCATCTCCCTCCAACGTGGCCGCCGTCACCACATGTGACTCCGTCGGACCGTAATAATTGTGCAATCGTCGGTCCGGCACCGTGGCGAAGAACTCCTGCACGGCTCCATGCACCGACAGCGCCTCACCCGCCTGCGCCACATCCCGCAGACACGGCAGCGAAACACCCAGCTCGGCGGCAGCTTCCACCACCGCCTCCACCATCGGATTCGGCGCGAACAGCTCCCCGACCCCGAAACGATCAAACCAACGCACCAGCTCCACAGGACTGCGCCGCACCTCGTCCCGAGGGACCACTAGCGTCTTCCCCGACCACAACGCCGAAAATATCTCCTGCGCCGCCGCATCAAATCCCAGCGCCGCGAACTGCCCCGTCCGCGCGCTGGGCCCGGCTGGCATTACCCGGCCATGCCACGCCAGCAAATTCGCCAGCGCTCCCGCCAGGAACACGACACCTTTGGGTAACCCGGTTGAACCCGACGTATACATCACATACACCGGATGACCGGCAAGCAGCACGCCACCCCGCTCACCAACCGACACATCCCCATCACCGAACCGCGCCACCACCCCGGCAAAACCAGTATCGTCCAGCACCACCGACGAAACCCCTGTCGGAACAACACCAACCGTCTCTGCCGATGCCAACACACACACTGCATCTGCGTCACCCAACATGAACGCGATCCGGTCCGCCGGGAATTCCGGATCCACCGGCAGATAAGCAGCACCAGTCTTCACGATCGCCAGGAGCCCCACAATGAGCTCCACCGAGCGCGGCAGCATCAATGCCACCACACGCTCCGGACCCGCACCCCGCTCAATCAGCAACCGCGCCAGCCGGTTAGCCCACGCATTCAACTTCGCATACGACACCTCGGCGTCCTCAAACACCACCGCCACCGCATCCGGAGACCGCCGCACCTGCTCCTCAAACAACACCGGCAGTGGCACCCACGGAACATCGACCACCGTGTCGTTCCACTCATTCACCAACCGGTGGTGTTCCTTCGCCGACAACACGTTGATCTCACCAACCGGCGTGTCAGCCTCATCCACTACCACGGTCAGCAACCGCTCGAACCAGCCTGCCAACCGCTCAACAGTCACACGGTCAAACACATCCAGCGCAAACTCGAACGAACCCACCAAACCACCTGGCAAACCGTCCACGCCCAGCTGCTCACGCAAGCTCAGCGACAGATCGAACTTTGCCGCCCCCCACTCTGCTGGCTCATCCGCCAAGGTCAGTCCCGGCAGGCTCATCTCGGCCTGCTCATTGTTCTGGAAAGCCAGCATTACCTGGAACAGCGGGTGCCGGGACATCGATCGGGCAGGGTTGATCACCTCAACCAGGTGTTCGAAGGGCACGTCCTGGTGGGCGAACGCTGCCAGGTCCGTCTCCCGCACCTGGTCGATCAGCTCGCGGAACGTGGGGTTGCCGGACAGATCAGTGCGCAGCACGAGGGTGTTGACAAAAAACCCGACCAGATCGTCCAGGGCTTCATCCGTCCGCCCGGCGACGGGAGTGCCGATCGGAATATCCGTCCCCGCGCCCAGGCGTGACAGCAACGCCGCAAATGCCGCCTGCACCACCATGAAAACGCTCACACCCGACTCAAGTGCAAGCTCCGCGATACGACGATGCAGCTCCGTATCGATGGCAATCGGCACGTTCTCGCCGCGGAACGTGACGGCAACTGGACGGGGCCGATCGAAGGGCAGCTCCAACTGCTCCGGCAAGTCAGCGAGTGCCTCTGTCCAGTAGGCGACCTGCTGGCTGAGCACGCTCGTCGGATCCGACTCATCCCCCAGCAGCTCACGCTGCCACAAGGTGTAGTCCGCGTACTGCACCGGCAGTGTGGTCCACTGCGGAGCCGTGCCCTCGCAGCGGGCCGCATACGCCGTAGCCACATCACGGGCCAGTGGCGCCATTGACCACCCATCGCCCGCAATGTGATGCAACACCACCACCAGCACATGTGTCTGCGTATTCACCGCAAACAAGCACGCTCTGATCGGCACATGCACGAGTAGATCGAAGCCGTACCCCGCCGCCTCGGCCAGCGCAGCAGGCAACCCGTCCTCGGAGATGTCGACCACGGGAAGGTCAAACGCCACCTCGTGCACACCTAGCACACGCTGACAGGGCGTGCCGTCTGCGCTCTCCGGGAAGACGGTGCGCAGGCTTTCATGCCGGCCCACCACATCCAAGAGGGCTGCGGTCAGGGCCTCGCGATCCAGAACACCGGTCAGGCGCAGCGCGATCGGCATGTTGTACGTCGATGCTTCCGTGCCTTCGAACCGGTTGAGGAACCACAGTCGGCGCTGCGCGAACGACAACGGCACCACCTCGGGACGCACCACCGGTACCAGCGCCGCCCGCGCACCCTCAGCACCCGCCAACCGCTCGCCCAGCATCATGACCGACGGCGCTTCGAACAGTGCGCG
>NZ_MLYP01000150.1 GCF_001866645.1 Streptomyces colonosanans | reverse complement strand
CGTCGATTGGTCGTCCGGTGGCGAACAGCCGGGTGTATGTGCTGGATGGTGGTCTGCGTCCGGTGCCGGTGGGGGTTACAGGTGAGCTCTATCTGGCGGGTGTTCAGCTGGCACGGGGGTATCTGAACCGTGCGGGGCTGACGGCGGAGCGGTTTGTAGCCAATCCGTTCGGTGGACCGGGTGAACGGATGTATCGCACTGGTGACCTGGTGCGGTGGCGTGCAGACGGAAACCTGGAGTATTTGGGGCGTACGGATGATCAGGTGAAGATCCGCGGGTTCCGGGTCGAACTTGGTGAGATTGCGGCAGTGCTCCGGTCTCACCCAGCGGTGGGGCAGGTCGCCATGGTCGCGCGCGACGACGGTCCCGCGGGTAAGTATCTGGCCGCTTATATCGTGCCCGTCGTCGGCGCCGCAGCTGACGTGGCTGAGGTGCGCCGGTTTGTGGGTGAGCAGCTGCCGGAGTTCATGGTCCCTGCCGCAGTGGTCGTACTCGATGAGCTGCCGGTAACGGTGAACGGCAAGCTGGACCGCAAGGCCCTGCCCGTACCCGACTTCTCCACCCACGTCTCAAGCCGAACTCCACGCAACCCGCAGGAAGAAGTTCTCTGCCAAATCTTTGCCGAAATCCTCGGTCTAAAGCGGGTCGGTATCGACGACAGCTTCTTCGACCTCGGCGGCCACTCGCTCCTCGCCACCCGCGTGATCAGCCGCATCCGCACCCTCTTGGGCATTGAGTTGCCGGTTCGCGCACTGTTCGAAGCGCCGTCGGTCATGA
>NZ_MLYP01000015.1 GCF_001866645.1 Streptomyces colonosanans | reverse complement strand
CTAGTGCCGCGGCAGGCAACGTTCGCCCCGTCGCGACGCCCGGCACGCACTCTCGCCGCGCCAGACGAAAGCCCAAGTACGTCCAGTACGAGGGCTTCCGTCCGCCACGCCGAGAGCACGCACCGGACGCCGCTCCTTAACGGGCAAACGTTGCCTGCCACGGCACTAGCAGCGCTAACCGGGATGGGACGGGGCCGACGCTACGGGGCGCCGCGCCGTGCGTCCAGTGCCGGGGGGCGCGCCGCCGCTACGCCGAGACGCGGGAGTCCGTGGTCTCCCGGGGTGCCGGGACCGCGTTCGCCGAGCCCGGCACGGGCGGCTCACAGTTCATGACCCGCGGCAGCCGCAGCGCCATGAGCGCCCCCAGCAGCAGCAGCCCCGCACTGACCAACAGCGTCACATGCAGCCCGTGCACGAACGACTCCCGGGCGGCGTGGCGTAGGGCCGCACCCTGCGTGCCGCCCAGGCGGTCGGCGACGTCGTACGCCTCTCCCAGCGAGTGGCCGGCGGCCCTGGACGCCGACGCCGGAACGCCCGGCACCGACGCCAGTCCGGGCGCGTACGCCGCGTTCATCACGCTGCCCAGCAGTGCGATCCCGATGCCCGCACCCAGCTGGTACGACGTCTCTCCGATCGCCGCCGCCCCGCCGGCCTGTGTCTGCGGCGCCTCGCTCAGCATCGACTCGTACGCCCCGAAGAGCGTCGTCTCCAGTCCGAAGCCGAGCAGGACGAAAACGGACAGCAGCAGCGTCGGGTTGTCGTGCCCGCCCATCGCGGTCAGTACGGTCACCGATCCGGCCGTGAGGCAGAAGCCGAAGACGACCATGCGCCGCGGGCCGAAGCGCTGCAGCATGTTCCGGCCGGCCAGGCCCGCCGCCATCGCCGCGAACGTCAGCGGCAGCAGCCGCAGCCCCGTCTGCAGCGGGGAAAGGTGCAGGACCAGCTGCAGATACTGCGCCGCGATCAGTTCGAGGCCGACGAGCGCCAGCATGGCCAGCACAATGCACCCCACCGATGCGCTGAACGCAGGCCGTGCGAACATCCGCAGGTCGACGAGCGGGTGCGTCCGACGGCGCTGACGGCGTACGAACGCGGCCAGCAGGGCCGCGCCCGTCAGCAGAAACAGCGGCGTCCACAGGCCGAACGACTCCTTGCCGCCGAGCCGCTTCACACCCAGGACCAGTGCGAAGAGACCGGCCGCCGCCATCAGCGCCCCGGCCACGTCCCACGGACCGTCGCGGTCGCCCTTCGACTCCGGCAGCAGCAGCCGTCCGATCGGCAGGCTGACCAGCATCAACGGGATGTTGATGAGGAAGACCGATCCCCACCAGAAGTGCTCCAGCAAGAAGCCGCCCAGCAGCGGCCCGATCGCCGCGCCCACCGCGGCCACCGCGCTCCAGATGCCGATCGCCAGCGCCCGTTCGCGCCGGTCGGGGAAGACGTGCCGCAGGATGGACAGCGTGGCGGGCATGATCATCGCGCCGCCCACGCCGAGCAGGGCCCGTGCCGCGATCAGCACCTGGGCGTCCTGGGCGAGGGCCGCGACACCGGAGGCCACGCCGAAGAGGGCGTATCCGGCGAGCAGGACCCGTCTGCGGCCGACCCGGTCGCCGAGCGTGCCGAAGAGAATCAGCAGCGAGGCGCAGACGAGCGGATAGGTGTCGACTATCCAGAGCAGTTCTATCGCGCTCGGCTTGAGGTCCTCGGTGACTGCGGGCACCGCGACATGCAGCACGGTGGCGTCGACGGCGACGAGCAGCAGGCTCACGCAGAGGACGACGAGGACGACCCAGCGGCGCGCACCGTCGCCGGTCTCCCGACGGCATGACGCAGTGGCAGCCGTGGTCGTCCCGGACATGTACGTACCTCCCAGATGATCCCTCGCTTCGGCGGATCCACGGGGATGGGGACTTCCCCGCGGCTGCGGCCGGGAGAAGCGGTACTCCCATGGCCCACGCAACGATGCGAGTGAGCCGCCAGCGTACGCGAGTTCCGATGGCCGTCGCGTGGCGGACCTCTCATGTTCAACGGGAACGCGGTGTGGCATACACCACGCCTCCCCCGGCCCACCATCACCGAGGAGCACCTCCGGCTTCCTGCGGCGTCGATAATCGAGCGCGTGACCGATCTTGGAACTTGCCCGACGCCGCCCCGCACCGGCGCCGTGTGCCGGGCCGCCCCCGCCCTGGCGGGCTACGCGGCGGTCCGTGCCGTGGGCCTTGTCACGCTCGCGCTGTGGAGCGCGGCGCGGGGCACCAGCCCGCACACCCTGCTGACCGCCCGCTGGGACTCGCTCTGGTACACCCGGGTCGCCGAACTCGGCTACGGCTACGAGGTCCGCCTCCCGAACGGCGACGTGCACTCGAACCTCGCGTTCTTCCCGCTGCTGCCCTGGCTGGAGCGGGCGGGCGCGGCGCTGACCCCGCTGTCGTACGCCGATGCGGGCCTCCTGGTCGCCACGCTCGCCTCCCTCGCCGCGGCCTGGGGGATCTTCGCCGTCGCGGAACACGTGTACGACCGCCGGGTCGGCGTGTGCGCGGTCCTGCTGTGGGCGGTGCTGCCGGTCGGGATCGTGCAGTCGATGGCGTACAGCGAGTCCCTGTTCACGGCACTGGCCGCCTGGTCGCTGTACGCGGTCCTGGCCGGCCGGTGGGTGACGGCGGGCGTGCTCGCCTCGCTGGCGGGGCTGACCCGTCCGGTGGGGGCCGCCGTTGTCGCGGCCGTGTGGGCGGCCGCCCTCGCCTCGCACATACGGGACCGGCGCGCGCACCCGGCGAGCGGTGTGCCGCCCTTCCGCCGTGCCATCGGCATGCTCGTCGCTCCCCTTGGCGCCGCCGGCTACGTCCTGTGGGTCGGCCATCGCACCGGCAAGGGCCCCTTCGGTTATCTGGACGTCCAGGCGGGCTGGCGCAACGGCTTCGACGGCGGCTACGCCTTCGCCCGCTTCATCGCCGGCAAGTTCACGTCCTTCCCGTCTGCCCTGGCCGGTGTCGGTCTGATCGTCGGGGTCGCGCTGATCGTCTGGCTGTACGTGGTGGGCGTACGGCAGCGCCAACCGCTGCCGTTGCTCGTGTACACGGGCCTGGTAACCGCCCTCGCGCTGGGCGCGACGAGCTACTTCGGCTCGAAACCGCGCCTTCTGCTGCCCGCCTTCCCCCTGTTGCTGCCCCTCGCCCGGGCACTCGCGCGGGTGCGCCCCTCCAGGTCGGCGGTGATCCTCGGCGGTGTCGCGGCGGTGTCGGCCCTCTACGGGGCGTTCTGGCTGAACGGCTCCGGTCCGCCATGATCCGCACCGCCGGGCCGGTGGGCGGCCGGACAATTCCACCCCGGCATTCAACTAAAGAATAAATAAGGAACACAAAACGGGGGCCCATGATGGTCAATGGACTTGCAGGCTCGATCTCATTCCTGATGAATTCCCGGAAATCGACTTCCTGTTGAGAGGAATCCCACATCACATCGTCATCACAAATCCGCTGATTCGGCCGGGCCCGCTGCTCACCCGCTGTAACGTCGATTGACGTGTGTACCGAACCAAAGCTGAGCCGTCTGGACCGGGTCTTCGCCCGGTTGGACCGTGAGCCGGAACGACCGGCCCACATTGACGTGCCCAGGATGAGCCGGCACCGGGTGGTTCTCTTCTCGGCAACTCTGGCCTTCTACACGGCGATCGTGTGGGCCGTGGTCGTCTCCTCCTGGCTGGTCCGGCTCGACTGGCAGGTCATGTTCTTCCGGCCGTACCAGCAGTGGCCTCAGATCCACGCGTTCCTCGACTACTACGTGGTACTGGGCCAGCGCGGCCCGACCGCGGTGATGGTCGCGTCCTGGCTGGGCTGGCGCTCCTGGCGGCAGCACACCCTGCGCCCACTGCTCACGCTGGGCACGGCGCTGCTTCTGCTGAACGCCACGGTGGGTGCCGCGAAGTACGGCATGGGCCGTCTCGGGCCGCACTACGCGACCGTCATCGGGTCGAACGAGATGTGGCGCGGCGGCGATATATTTCCCTCCGGCCACACCGCGAACGCCGTGGTGACCTGGGGCATCCTGGCCTATCTGGCCTCGACGCCGCGGGCCAGACGGTGGTTGTCCGCGCTCTCCGCGGTGACCTCCCTCGGCGTCGGCCTGACCACGGTCTACCTCGGTACGCACTGGCTGAGCGACGTACTCCTCGGCTGGGCCGCGGGGCTGCTCATCCTGCTGGCGCTGCCCTGGTTCGAGCCGCTGATCGCCCTTGCCGAGGCGGGCATCTTCACGCTGCGGGACCGTTGGCGCAGCCGCCGCGCCGTCCCGGTGCCGGCTCCGGCCCCGGTCGGTACACCCACACCGGTCGTCTCCCCGCGCGCGGCCGTGGCCGTGGACAAGGAGATGCAGAACCGGGAGCCGGTGGCCGCCGCCCGTGCGGCCCGGTCGCCCGCCTACCTGGCCCCCGGCCCGCATACGACCCGTTCGGAGCGCACTCCGGTCACCCCTGCGGGCAGCCGCCGGCCGCCGCACTCGGACCGGGTGTCGCGCGGCACCGCCTCGGCCCGGCCCGTGGCGGGCGGCTGAGCGGTCCACACGCGGGCTCTGGTACGCATACCTTTCCGCACGTCGAAGGCCCCGACTCGCACGAGTCGGGGCCTTCGACGTGGGCCGTCACCTGCCGGTCAGCCCTTCCAGCAGCGCCTGACCTGACCGTTCACGACCTCGAAGTTCAGCCGTCCGGCGCGGTACTCCATCGTGATGATCGCGCCCGGCGGCAGCGAGCGGACCGTGCTCCAGCCGCGCTCTCGTGCGAGCCGCTCGGCACGGTGGGCCTCCAGGCCGACGTACGCCTCCGGGGAGTCCTCGGGTTCTGCGCCCGGGGTGGGAATGGGTGCCATGCCGCCACGTTAGGCCGCGGACCCCCGCCGCGGAAGTCCGAGCCCGCCACCCGTGCCACTCACCCCCCTCCGGTCACACTTCTGTCACGGAATCACGACACCCGTTTCGCCCCAACGGAGTCACACGAACGAGGGGTTCCGGATGTGTCGCACAGCTCCTCGAACGAAATTCAGGACCGGCTCGCCGACGCGAGAGCGTGGCTCCGGATAACCCCGCGAAATAGGCCCTGCCCGGATTCACGCCGCCCTTTTCCATTCCGATTCCGGGATACCTCGCGCCGCCTGACTCCGCATAAGAAACGCACGGCTTCGGCACAGAATCCCCGTACGCCCCTGTCGGAACGCGGGACGGTGGGCGCACCTGGCATGTGCCCGTGGGACAGCCGGTCCACGGGCTGCGACCGGCCCGGCCGTGATGAGCGAAGGGACAAGCGAGGGCAACGGACACGGCGCGGGCAACCGTGGAGGCCGTGCGGAGGCGACCGGGGCGGCTGGTCGTCGACTGGCCGACCACTACCGACCACTACCGACCACAGGAAGGTCGGCCACCTCTGGAAGACCGCCAAGTACGGCACCGAGGTCAAGGTCGACGACCCCTGGGGCTTCGGCCGCTCCCTGGAGCGGGCCACCTCCTGCCCGCCGCCGCGGCACAACTTCGTCACGCTGCCCCGGATCCGCTCCGAGTCCCCGGCGTTCGACCTGCATCACCCGTTGAACGAGTGGAAGTCCGCCCCGCCCGTCCGTCCCGGTCGGTTCGGCAGGCTTCGGAGCCCGTAGGGCCGGTGTCCGGTGTGGTGCACCGGACACCGGCCCCATGGGAAGCGGCCCTGAGAGCGGCCTCAGATGTCGAGCCGCTGCCCGGGCATGATCAGGTCGGGATCACCGCCGATGACCGCCTTGTTGCGCGCGTACAGCCGCTGCCAGGTGGTCCCGTGCCGCTCGGCGATGCCACCGAGGGTGTCACCGCCGCGGACGGTGTAGTCGCCGCGCGACGCACTACGGCCCGCGTGTCCCGTCGAGCGCTCCGGCGCCTTCGACGACTGTTTCGGAGGCTGCTTCGACGGGGCGGACCTGGTGGTGCCGGAACCTGGGGACGCGTGGGCGGCCGCCCCGGCGCCCGACGCGGCGGCCGCGCTGCCGTCGGCTCCGGAACGCGCCGAGCAGACGGGCCATGCGCCCCATCCCTGCGCGTGCTGCACCCGGGCGGCGACGGCGATCTGCGCCCCTCGGGAGGCCCGGTCGGCGGTCGGGGCGTAGGCCGAGCCGCCGTAGGCGCGCCAGGTGCCGGCGGAGAACTGCAGTCCTCCGTAGTAGCCGTTGCCGGTGTTGCTGTGCCAGTTCCCGCCGCTCTCGCACTGGGCGATGCGGTCCCATACTCCGCCGTCGGCCGCGGCGGCGTCGCCGGTCACGGCGAGCAGTCCGATCGGGGCGAGCAGGGCCGCCCCGGCAAGGACCGCTGTCGTACGGGCCGTACGGGTCGTACGGGTCGTACACGCCTTACGGGCGCTGTCGGCACATTCGGACATGCATTTCCCTCTCCACGGATCCGGGATCCCCCAGGCGGGGCGCGTCGGTCCGCGTGTGGGACGCGGTCGTCGCACGCCACCCCGTCCGCCGGAGATGGTGCTGCGCGCCGATGGTGCGGCGCGGCCGGTGGACGTACCCGGACGGTGCTCGTTGCACACGGCGGAGGAATCTAGGCAGGCCGACGGCCCGGTATCAACCAACTCCTTGTCATTCCAGGCCAGTTCGCCGTTACCCGAGGTATCGGCGATTTTCGGCCACCCACTTCATTCGCTGATTTCCGGATATTTCGACCAACCACCCCTTCGGCATGTGACTTACTTCACGGCGTCAACTTGCCCCATGATCCGTTCAGTTGGCGCTGAGTAACCGATTCCGCACGCACTCTCACCCTGCGCTCCGGATGGTTCGATTCCGTTCTCTTCCGGGCGTGACTCCGGCCACAGATCGCCCGTTGTCATCTTCATGAGCCGGGGACCCCCGGGCTCATGGGCCGGGAGCCACCCGGTACCGTCACGCACCGCATCCCGAGGGAGCCACCCGTGCCGCGCATGCTCGACGTCAGCGACGCCGTACGCGCCGAGATCGGCGACGAAGAAGCCGACCGGCTGCTCGCCGGAGAGAACGCCCCGGGCAGTTACGACTGCACCTCCTGCCGCACCCTGGGCGACTCCGAGCAGGAGCGCACCAGCACCGTCCTGTTCATCGGCGAGGAGACAGCCGTCCTCGCCTTCGCCCACGCCACCTGTCTGCCCTCCCAGGTCGTCCAGGTCACCGAGGAGCAGTTGCAGGGCGCCGTCCGCTCCATCACCGCCGACGAGGGACACGCCAGGGGCGTCCCCGAGCAGGCGGTGCTGGGCGTCACCAGCGGACTCGCCCTGATCGCCGGGGAGTTGCACCCGGCGCTCGTCGTGGAGCCGACCGCGCCCATCGCACGCCCGGGCACGGTCGGCGTCGGCGACGACTTCCTGCCCCTGCTCATCGAGCAGGGCTTCATGCCGCTGACCACGATCGAGGCGATGCCGCCCGTGCTGCACGGCTGGTCGGTCCTGCTCGCGATGGGCCAGTTGCACGCTGTGCTGCAGCCCGGGACGAACGGCGGGCAGCCGGTGGCCTGGTGGCAGGCGCACCAGCCGCTCCAGGTCACCGACGGATGGCGCGCGGCCGCCAACAAGCACCAGCAGGTACTGATGTTCGCGGCGCCGGTGGGTTCGATCGGCCGCCAGCCGCGGGAGGACCTGCTGCGCGATGCGCTGGACAAGGCGGCGGCGAACGGGCAGTTGGTGGCCGCCGCCCTGCCGCTGGCGGGCACGTGAGCCCTCACCGAGGGCGGTTCCGGGCCACGGGCCGGACGCGGGCTGCCAAAGCGGCCTAATCGACCGCATCTCTTGGGCGGCGGGGTCGTTGGCACCTACGTGCACGCATATGACGTCTCCCGCCGCCAGTCCTATTCGCCGGTCCCCTACGGGCGAGCAACCCAGGACGGCGCATCGGCCACGCCGATCTACGACGCGCTCTACGACGAGTACGTCAAGTCGTTCCGGGCGTGCCCGGGCGATCGCAGCGGCGAGGAGGAGCTGGCCTTCACCGCCTTCTCCAACTCCCCGTACACCAGGGTTGCGTACGACACCGGAAGGTACGGAACAGGCCACGGCACCCCCCAGCACGCGACCGGACACCTGGCCGCCCAGCACGGCCACACGTCCACGGCAGCCGCCGCCTGGGAGCAAGTGGCGCGCCACGCCAGGGGGATGCACCACCTCCCCGCCCTGCCGCCCGCGCCGCGCCGGGGACTGTGAGCAGAACGCGCGAGGGGCGGCTCCGCCATGGAGACCGCCCCTCGCGCGTGACGCGGTTGCGCCTTACTTCTTCTTGCCGCGCTTCTCGCGCACGCGTACGGAGATATGGATCGGCGCCCCTTCGAAGCCGAACTCCTCACGCAGCCGCCGCTCGATGAACCGGCGGTAGCCCGCCTCGATGAAGCCGGAGGCGAAGAGGACGAACCGCGGCGGCTTGGTGCCCGCCTGGGTGCCGAAGAGGATGCGCGGCTGCTTGCCGCCGCGGACCGGGTGCGGGTGTGCGGCCACCAGCTCACCGAGGAAGGCGTTGAGCCGACCCGTCGGCACACGCGTCTCCCAGCCCGCCAGGGCGGTCTCGATCGCCGGGACCAGCTTCTCCATGTGCCGTCCGGTGCGCGCCGAGACGTTCACCCGCGGCGCCCAGGTGACCTGGGCGAGCTCGGTCTCGATCTCCCGCTCCAGGTAGTAGCGGCGCTCCTCGTCCAGCGTGTCCCACTTGTTGTAGGCGAGGACGAGCGCGCGGCCCGCTTCCACGGCCATGGTGATGATGCGCTGGTCCTGGACCGAAATGGTCTCGGAGCCGTCGATCAGCACGACGGCGACCTCAGCCTTCTCGACGGCCGCCGCGGTACGCAGCGAGGCGTAGTAGTCCGCGCCCTGCTGCAGGTGAACCCGCTTGCGGATACCGGCCGTGTCGACGAACTTCCAGGTCTTGTCGCCGAGTTCGATCAGCTCGTCGACCGGGTCGCGGGTGGTTCCGGCGAGTTCGTTGACGACGACGCGCTCCTCGCCCGCGACCTTGTTCAGCAGCGAGGACTTGCCGACGTTCGGGCGGCCGATCAGGGCGACGCGGCGCGGACCGCCGAGAGCGGTACTGCCGAAGGTCTGGGCGGGTGCTTCGGGCAGCGCCTCCAGGACGGCGTCCAGCATGTCGCCGGTGCCACGGCCGTGGAGCGCCGAGACGGGGTGCGGCTCGCCGAGGCCGAGGTTCCACAGGTACGCCGCGTCGGCCTCGCCGCTCGGGCCGTCGACCTTGTTGGCGCACAGCACCACGGGCTTGCCGGCCTTGCGCAGCAGTCGTACGACCGCCTCGTCGGTGTCGGTGGCGCCGACCTTGGCGTCGACGACGAAGACGACCGCGTCGGCGGCCTCGATCGCGTACTCGGCCTGCGCGGCCACGGAGGCGTCGATACCGAGGACGTCCTGCTCCCAGCCGCCGGTGTCGACGACCTTGAAGCGGCGGCCCGCCCACTCCGCCTCGTAGGTCACGCGGTCGCGGGTGACCCCGGGCTTGTCCTCGACAACCGCCTCACGGCGGCCGATGATGCGGTTCACCAGGGTCGACTTGCCGACATTGGGGCGGCCGACGACGGCGAGGACGGGCAGCGGGCCGTGTCCGGCCTCTTCGATGGCGCCCTCGACGTCCTCGATGTCGAAGCCCTCTTCCGCGGCGAGCTCCATGAACTCCGCGTACTCGGCGTCGCCGAGCGCCCCGTGGTCGTACTCGTGCTCGGCCGAGCCGTCGGGCTGGATCTGGTCGTTCATGAAGTCCGTACCTCGTTCATCGTGGTGATCGGTGGAGCACCGCTCCTACGGTGATCCACTACTCAAGTGTCGCTCTCACGCCCGGTAAGGCGCTTGGCGTTTTCCAGGTGTGCGGTGAGCTGCTCCTGGATGCGCACGGTCGCCTCGTCCAGCGCCTTGCGCGTACGCCGCCCGCTGCCGTCGCCCGCCTCGAACGGGTCCCCGAAGACGACATCGACCCGGCTGCGCAGCGGAGGCAACCCCTGTATCAACCGTCCGCGCCTCTCGGCACTTCCCAGCACCGCGACCGGCACGATCGGGGCATTGCCGCGCACCGCGAAGTAGGCGAGCCCGGCGCGCAACGAGGCGAAGTCGCCCTCCCCGCGGGTGCCCTCGGGGAAGATCCCGAGGACTCCCCCGTTATCGAGCACGCCCAGTGCCTGGGTCACAGCGGTGCGGTCGGTGGTCGCCCGGTCCACCTTCAGCTGCCCGATGCCGCGCAGGAAGGGGTCCAGGGGGCCGACGAACGCCTCCTTCTTGATCAGGAAGTGCGCCGGCCTCGGCGCCACGCCCATGACCATCGGGCCGTCCACGACATGGGAGTGGTTGACCGCGAGGATGACCGGGCCGCTCGCCGGAACCCTCCAGGCGCCCAGGACGCGCGGCTTCCACAGCCCGTACATCAGGGGGACGCCGATGCGCCGCCCGACCTCGGCACGCCGTGCCGAAGGAGCCTCGGTCACTGTCCGGTCCGCTTCTCCTCGACGAGGGTGACGACACACTCGATGACCTGCTTGAGGGTGAGGTCGGTGGTGTCCACCTCGACCGCGTCGTCGGCCTTCGCGAGCGGGGAGGTCTTGCGGTTGGAGTCGGCCACGTCCCGCTTGATCAGCGCCTCACGGGTGGAGTGGAGGTCCGCGCCCTTCAGCTCGCCGCTGCGGCGCGCTGCACGCGCCTCCGGGGAGGCGGTGAGGAAGATCTTCAGGTCGGCGTCGGGCAGCACGGTCGTGCCGATGTCGCGCCCCTCGACGACGATCCCGTTCTGGGCGGAGGCGGCGAGGGAGCGCTGCAGCTCGGTGATCCGGGTCCGCACCTCGGGCACCGCGCTGACCGCACTGACCTTGGAGGTGACCTCCTGGGTGCGGATCGGGCCGGAGACGTCCGTACCGTCCACGGTGATGGTGGGCGCGGCCGGGTCCGTGCCGGAGACGATCTCCGGCTTGCCCGCCACCGCCGCGATCGCCGAGGGATCTGCGATGTCGATGCCGTTGTTCACCATCCACCAGGTGATCGCCCGGTACTGGGCGCCGGTGTCCAGGTAGCTCAGCCCGAGCTGCGCGGCCACGGCCTTCGAGGTGCTGGACTTGCCCGTGCCGGAGGGGCCGTCGATGGCGACAATCACTGCCGGGGCGGTCCGGGCGGCGCCGTTTTCCACGGTGGAGACACCTTCCTGGTGCGGGGTGGTGGATGTGGGCGGGACGCGAGGGCGCCCCGCACAAGGTTACTGGCTCCCCGGACCCGCTATGACGGGCGGACGGCCGGACCTCCCGTCACCCGGTCGCCGTACCGCCCGGCGCGGCTCAGGCGGACGGCCCCGGGCTACTGCCGGATCGCCCAGCCCCGCTCCCGCAGCGCCGCCGTCAGCACGGTCGCCGCCGTCGGCTCCACGGTCAGCTGGACCAGACCCGCCTGCTGTCCGGTGGCGTGCTCGATGCGTACGTCCTCGATATTGACGCCCGCCTTGCCCGCGTCCGCGAAGATGCGGGCCAACTGCCCCGGCTGGTCGTCGATCAGTACCGCCACGATCTCGTAGACCTGCGGAGCGGTGCCGTGCTTGCCGGGCACCCGGACCTGGCCGGCGTTGCCGCGGCGCAGCACGTTCTCGACGCCGTCGGTGCCCTCGCGCCGCTTGGCCTCGTCGGAGGACTGGAGGGCGCGCAGGGCCCGTACGGTCTCGTCGAGGTCGGTGGCGACCTCGGAGAGCAGGTCGGCGACCGGGCCCGGATTCGCGGACAGGATGTCGATCCACATCCGGGGGTCGGACGCCGCGATCCGCGTCACGTCCCGGATGCCCTGCCCGCACAGTCGTACGGCCGCTTCCTCCGCGTGCTCCAGGCGCGCGGCGACCATGCTGGAGACCAGATGGGGCATGTGGGAGACGAGCGCGACGGCCCGGTCGTGGGCGTCGGCGTCCATGACGACCGGCACGGCGCGGCAGTGCGAGACCAGCTCCAGCGCGAGGTTCAGCACCTCGGTGTCCGTCTCCCGCGTCGGGGTCAGCACCCATGGGCGCCCCTCGAAGAGGTCGCCGGTGGCCGCCAGCGGTCCGGACTTCTCGCGGCCCGACATGGGGTGCGTGCCGATGTACTTCGACAGGAGGGACGCCTCGAGGCCGAGCGCCTCCAGTTCGCGGCGCGGGCCGCCCTTGACGCTGGCCACGTCGAGATAGCCGCGCCCGAGGCCGCGTCGCATGGCGTCGGCGAGCGCGGTGGCCACATACGCGGGCGGAGCCGCGACGATCACCAGGTCGACGGGCCCCTCGGGCTCCGTGTCGGTTCCGGCGCCGAGCGCGGCGGCCGTACGGGCCTGCTCGGGGTCGTGGTCGGCGAGGTACACGGTGACCCCGCGTGCGGCGAGCGCCAGGGCCGCCGAGGTGCCGATCAGCCCCGTACCGATGACGAGTGCGGTCCTCACTGGGCGATGTCCTTGCGGAGGGCGGCCGCGGCGCCGAGGTAGACGTGCGTGATGTCGGCGCGCGGCTTGTCGGACGCGATGTGGGCGAGGACGCGGACGACCCGGGGCATCGCGCCCTCGACGTCCAGCTCCTGCGCGCAGATCAGCGGCACGTCGACGATGCCCAGCCTGCGGGCCGCGCCCGCCGGGAAGTCGCTGTGCAGGTCGGGCGTGGCGGTGAACCAGATGCTGATCAGATCGTCGGTGGTGAGTTCGTTGCGCTCCAGGACGGCGGTGAGCAGGGCGCCGACCTGCTCGTCCATGTGCCCGGCCTCGTCCCGTTCGAGTTGGACGGCGCCCCGGACCGCTCGTACCGCCACGGTGATGCTCCTCGCTGGTCTACGGCTGATCTACGGAAACTTCTTGTCGCACCAGCCTAGTCAGCCAGGGGATCACGGGTGCGCAGCGCCCGTCTCCCGAGACGCGGGTGCCGCTGCCGCGCGCCTTCAGGGTATTCGATGCCAAAATATTTCAGGACATTTCGTACAAAAATACCCATACTGCCGAGCGGCTGCCCGGCTGGACGGAGTGACGACATGACGATCCGCTCGACGCGGCGCACGGTCCTGGTGACGGGCGCGGCCGTGCTCCTGGGCGGGTGCGGCGCCAAAGGCACCCAGAGCACCGGCTCCCCGACGCCGTCCTCCCCACCGGCCGGCCGGGAACTGGCGAAGACCAGCGAGATCCCGATCGGCGGCGGCAAGATCTTCAAGGAACAGAAGGTCGTGGTGACCCAGCCCACGAAGGGCGAGTTCAAGGCCTTCTCGGCGATCTGCACCCATCTGGGCTGCACGGTCGGCACCGTGGCGAACGGCACGATCAACTGCCCCTGCCACGGCAGCAGGTACCGCATCACGGACGCGGCGGTGGTGCACGGCCCGGCCAAGCGCCCGCTGCCCGCGAAGACGATCACGGTGAAGGGGGACATGATCCGCCTGGTGTGACCTGGTCCGCTGGTGTGACCTGGTCCGCGCTCCGAAAGTGGTGCCGGTCAGGGCTTGTGGAACGACAGATCGTGCTGCTCCCCGAGGGCGGCGCGGCCGATGGTGGCGAGAACGTGGTCGGCGTTGTCGTGGAGTTCGTAGAAGGTCAGATCGCGCAGGATCCGCTCCACCGGACTCGGCCGGATCAGACTGCGGGCACCGCAGGCGCGGACGACGTGGTGGACCGTCTCCTCCGCCAGGCGCCCGATCACGTGCCAGGCCCTGCTGCCGGCGACGCGGGCCTCGTCGAGCCTGCCCTCGTCCCACAGGCCGGCGACGTGCCGCAGCCACAAGCGGGCGGTGTCGATGCCGATCGCCATGCTGCCCACCCGCTGCTGCACATACGGGTCAACGCCCTTGCCCTGCCGCGGCAGGTAGGTGAGCCCGTATTCGTAGGCAGCCAGCGCGGCGCCGAGGAAGCTGGCGGCGTAGTGCGGGACGAAGGCGGTCTGCCAATGTCCTTCGAAGTAGCCGCCGGGTCCGCCGATGAGGTGCTCGCGCGGCAGGAAGGTGTCGTCGAACCGCACCATGTGGCTGACCGTCGCACGCATGCCGATCGGGTCCCACCAGGAAGTGTCCAGCGAGACGGTGGGATCGGACAGATCGCAGGCGAACAGCAGCAGGCTCCCGCAGACGTCCCGGGCGTGCCGGGCTCCGCCGGGGCCGGCCGGGTCGACCAGCAGGATCGCCCATTGGGCACCTGTGGCGCTGGTGGCGAACACCTTCGTACCGCTGAGCGTCCAACCGTTGTCCACCGGGGTCAGCGTGGTGCCGAAGCGCATGTTCTGGCCCGGCTTTTGGGTCTGCGGTTCGCCGCTCCAGGCGACCCATCTCTCCCCACGCTCGACGACGCCGGCGAACCAGCGTCGCTTCTGCTCGGCGGTGCCCAGGGCGTCGATGAGCACAAGGGAGTTGGCGTGCCCCTCCCAGCACCGGGCCAGCGACAGATCGGCCTTGGCCAGCGCGGTGGTCATCTCCCACAACGGGAGGGTGTTGCGCTGCTGGGGCCCGTAGCCCAGGCCGCCGTACGCGCGGGGCACGGTGACGGGGAGGAACCCGCCGGCGAACAGATCGTCGAAGTCCTCGGCGGGGAAGGCGGCCCTGCTGTCGTACTCCTCGGCCCGGGGCGCGAAGTCGTCCCGGGCCAGTTTCGCCACGGCGTCGATCACGGCTCGGTCGCCCTCGACCGCCGGATCGCGGGTCGCCCCGGTGACGTGGTCCAGTTCAGAGGTCATGGCGGTGTGGCCCTTCGCGACGGTAGAAGTGGGCGCGGTACATCACGTTGGGCAATACGGCATCGGCGGGGTGGACCGTGTGGACGTCGATGGTGAGCAGCCCGCGGTTGAGGTAGCCGCACAGCAGGACCCGGCGGGAGCCGAGCGGGCCTTCGGCGAGGAAGGCCACGGCCTGAGTGGCGTGGATGTCATCGGCCAGCGGGACGGCACGGAGGGCGGCTCCGGTGACCGGCGTCGCCGGTGCTGACACCTCGGGTGCCGGATCCGAGCCGCCGCGCTCGCTGATGCTCAGCATGAGCCGGCCGCCGTCGGCCACGGTGTCGACCTGGTGGATGCCGAACGCGGCGCGGAGGGGGTCGTCATGGTGCCTCCCCGCTGGACGGTCGTGCCGGTTGTGGGGCGGGGGATGTCAGGGCCAGGACGTCCGGTGGGTGCGGGCCAGGGCACAGGGAGCGCAGCGGCAGCTCCTCGGGCATCGGATGACCGGTCAGAAGCCGGAACTGCTCGCGCACTTCGGCGAAGAGGATGTCCCAGCCGTCGATGCCGAGCAGTCCACGCGCGCGGACGGCGCTCATGAGAGCGGTCGGCCGGTCCCGGTAGGCCATCTCCATCACCACCGCGTCCGGTTCGACGTCCGCGACCGGGAACGGTTCCTGCTCCACCAGAGGGGTGGCGTGCACGAGCAGGGTGTGCCCCGCCGGTGAGAACCGGGACAACGGCACGTACGGCAGTCTGAGGCGTGCGGAGGCCTCGCGCCCGTTCACCTCCCCCCGGTTGACCAGCGTCACCCGGCCTCCGGCCCCGCGCAGGGCCGACGCGACAGCCCGCCCCGCACCTCCGCATCCGATGACCGCGGCGCTGCGGCCGCCGGGATCGACCCCCGCCAGATCCAGCGCGGACAGCGCGGCGAACGGGTCGGTGGTGGCCGCTCGCCACCGTTCGCCGTCGTACCAGAGCAGGTTGGCCGCGCCGCTCCGCAGCGCCTCCCGGTCAGCGACGTCGGCCACGTCGACCGCGTTCTGTTTGTGGGGAGCGGTCACGGTCAGTCCGCGCAGCGGGAGCGCGGCGGGGGCACCGAGACCGGTGGCCCACTGCCAGAAACGCGGGAGCGAGTCGACCTGGAACGGCAGATAGAGAGCGGGCAACCGCAGGTGACGCAACGCCGCGTTGTGCAGCCGGGGCGACAGCGAACGTCCGGGGGCGCTGCCGGCGATGCCGAGCAGGAAGCGAAGCGGGGGGAGAGCGGGCAGACCGTAGTCGGCCAGGAGCTGGCCAATGCTCGGCATTCCGTCCGCTCCCGGCGCACCGACCCGCCCGAAGACGACGGGTGCGCCCAGCCACGGCGCCAGCACCCGAGTCCAGGTACCGGCCGGTCCGGACGCGAACGCGGTCACATCAGCGCGTTTCACCCCGGTGAGCAACTGTGGCGAGGCGGATCCGTGGCAGGCGGCCGACGACTCGATCAGATACAGCGCCGCCGGGGTGGCGGCCATGACGACGAACCGCCACCACAGCGCCCGTGCGGCCTCCAGCGGGTCGTCGTCGACGCACGGTCCGGGTCGGCCGGGCTCGGGTGAGTGCCAGGAGATCCGCCGTTGGCGGGCCGGGATGCGCGCCAGCATTTCCGGGAGCAGGTCGTCCATGGCTTCCAGATCGACCAGGTCGTAGTGGGCCGCCGCGCGCAACAGGCGGGTGCGCCGCTCGATCGGGCCGGCGCGCGAACCGCCACCGTGGCGGGAGGAGCGCAGGCCGTAGACGAGTGGCCCCTTGAAGTAGCGGCGCAGCAGGTACGGGTCGGGGTCACCGACCAGGTCGGCGCGTACCTCCAACGCGTCGGCCACCGCCGTGAGGCCGTGCAGGCGGGGCACGGTCAGCTCCTCGGGTTCGGCGATCACCGCGACCACATGGGCTCGGCGCGGGTGACCACCGTCGTATCCACTTCTCGCCATGCGGGGCACAGGTGTCATCGGATCATCCCCTCTTCCCTCGGGAAGCCTCCACGACGTCCGAACCGATGAGTTCGCACAGGCGGGCGTGGACGGTCTGCTGCAGATGCCGGGCGCACCGGTGATACGCCTCGAGGGATTGCCCTTCAGGACTCGGGATGTCGCCACGCGGGTCCAGGCACATGGTGCGGCCCTTGGCCTCGGGAGCGAGGGCGATCACTTTGTCGCGGTGGGCCCGGGTCATGCAGTAGATGATGTGGCTGACGCCGCACAGACCCGGCGTGAGCGGGCGTGACCGGTGGTGACGGGGGTTGCCCCGGCCCGGCGGGCGGTGCAGCCCCAGTTCGGCGAGCGCGGTCCGGGCCCGGGGAGCCATCGGGCTCCCGGGGTGTGTGACGGCGACACCTGCGCTGGTGAACCGGATGGCGTACGCCACTCCCGCCTCGGCAGCCTGCGCCCACGCGATGATCTCGGCCATCGATGACCGGCAGGTGTTGCCGCCGCAGACGAACAGCACACGGAACACCGCTCCGGTGCTGTTCGGGCGGGTCCGCCACCAGGACACGGCCGACGGCCAGGAGAGCGCCGCAGCCGCACCGACACCGAAGGCCAGGGCGACGAGCTGGCCGACCCCCGGAGCTCGGACCCCGGCCAGCCAGGTGAGCGCGTAGGAGGCGACCAGCCCCGACATCAGGCTCGCGAAGGCCCATGCCGGCACACCCCAGGTGTACTCGCGTCGGTCGAGGTAGATCAGGGAAGCGAAGACGAAGAGCACTTCGTAGGTCACGCCGATCGCCGCGGCCGCCCCTGCGAGAGGGGTACCGAGGAACGAGGTGAAGCCGACGCGCAACTGTGGTTGCCCGGCCAGCGCCCCGGCCGCGAGCAGCACGGTGAGGCAGACCGGTGTGACCGCATGCTCCTCCACGAAGAAGCACCGTTCGGTCGCGAGCAGCCCGTTCTTGGCCGCCCGACTCATGATCTCGAACCGGCCGAAGTATCCGACGAGGTACGTCAGCACGCTCGCCATGGCGAGCGGCGTGAGGTGATAGCTGTGGACGTCGGCCAGAGCCACCGACACCGCCATGAGGCTGAGGAGCAGCCCCGTCCAGGAGGCCGCCGCCACCCGCCGTGCACGGGCCTTGTCGATGAGCGGGGACATGACCAGAACTCCGCCGCGCATCAGCAGCAGCATCAAGAGGATCGAGACACCGGAAAAGGTGTAGTTCATTGTGGTGCTGCCGACAATGAGGGAGGCGAAAAACCCGGCCGCCAACGTTTCCGGACCCACCGCCCGAATCCGACGCCCGCCGATCCCACCGACGCGCATATGCCGCCATCGCCCGGAAAAGAGCAGGAACACGGGCATCACGGCAATCTGGCCGAGAGCGGACGCCGGCAGCAGTTCGAAGCCGTCGACCGGCTGGCTCGATAGCGGAGTCACCCCGCTGGCCAGCGCCTTCACCAACATGGCGTACGGAATGTACGAGATGAAGTAACCGAAGGTGAGCCAGCCCATATGAAGACCTGCCATTGCATGAAAGGCAAAATGCGCAAAAATTCGCGCATTCGGTCATCGATTACATAACGACCCGCTTCAAGCTTTTCGAGTCGTTACGTTCGGCCATTTGCACCTTTCACGACAATACCCCGCACCCGGGCGTGCAGCCACCGCAGAACGGCGCTGCACGCCCGGGAAATGCTCAACGCCCTACAGGTCCACTTCCTTCATCAGCATCCCGACCTCCGTGTTCGACAACCGTCGCAGCCATCCCGACTTCTGGTCCCCCAGCGTGATCGGGCCGAAGGCCGTCCGCACCAGCTTGTCCACCGGGAACCCGGCCTCCGCCAGCATGCGGCGCACGATGTGCTTGCGGCCCTCGTGCAGGGTCACCTCGACGAGGTAGTTCTTGCCGGTCTGCTCGACCACCCGGAAGTGGTCCGCGCGTGCGTACCCGTCCTCCAACTGGATGCCGTCCTTGAGACGCTTGCCCAGGTCGCGCGGGATCGGGCCCACGATGTGCGCCAGGTAGGTCTTCTTGACGCCGTACTTCGGGTGGGTCAGCCGGTGGGCCAGCTCACCGTGGTTGGTGAGCAGGATGACGCCCTCGGTCTCGGTGTCGAGCCGGCCGACGTGGAAGAGCCGGGTCTCGCGGTTGGTGACGTAGTCGCCGAGGCACTGACGCCCCTCCGGGTCCTCCATGGTGGAGACGACGCCGGCCGGCTTGTTGAGCGAGAAGAACTGGTACGACTGCGTGGCCACGGTCAGCCCGTCGACCTTGATCTCGTCCTTCTCGGGGTCGACCCGCAGACCCTGCTCGAGGACGATCTCGCCGTTGACCTCGACCCTGGCCTGCTCGATCAGTTCCTCGCAGGCCCGCCGGGAGCCGTAACCCGCCCGCGCGAGCACCTTCTGCAGCCGCTCGCCCTCCTGCTCGGCGCCCGGGAAGGTCTTGGGCAGCTTGAGGTCCTTCTTGCCCGCGTACCGATCGCGGTTGCGCTCCTCGGCGCGCGCGTCGTACTCACGGGAGCGCGCGGGCGCCGAACGGCCGCCGCGCTGCTGGGACTGCTTGGGTCCGCCCTTGGCGCCGCCACGCGCGCTCGAGCCCCGCCCGGACTTGGGGCCGTCCTGAGAGGCGCCCGGGCCCACGTCGTAGCGGCGCTCCTCGGGGCGAGGCCTGCGGGGGCGGCCCTGCCCCTGCTTCTGGTCCCTGTCGTTACCGGCACCGCGGTAGTTACCGCGCCCGCCGCTCTTGCCGCTGCCGCTGCTTCGCATCAAAGTTCCGTCGTCGTGTTCGTCGTGTGATCATCGTCTGCGTCCGGAGCATCGGGGGCGTCCGGGTCGAACGACAGTACGCCCTCCTGGGTCTCGGCCTCGATCGCCTCCGCCTCCGGGAGGAAGGGCGCGAGCTCCGGGAGCTCGTCCAGGCCGCGCAGGCCCATCCGCTCCAGGAAGTAGTTCGTCGTCCTGTACAGGATCGCACCTGTTTCGGGTTCCGTGCCCACCTCTTCGACCAGACCGCGCTGGAGGAGGGTGCGCATGACACCGTCGCAGTTCACTCCGCGGACCGCCGAGACGCGGGTGCGGCTGACCGGCTGGCGGTAGGCGACCACCGCGAGGGTCTCCAGGGCGGCCTGGGTGAGCCGGGCCTGCTGCCCGTCGAGCACGAAGCGCTCCACGGCTGGGGCGTAGGCGGCCCGGGTGTAGAAGCGCCAGCCGCCCGCGACGAACCGCAGCTCGAATCCGCGCCTTTGCACGGTGTACTCGTCCGCGAGTTCGCGCAGCGCGTCGGCGATCTGCCGCCGGGGCCGCTCGAGGATCTTCGCGAGGTGCTCCTCGGTGGCGGGCTCGTCCACGACCATGAGGACGGCCTCCAGGGCGGGCTTGAGGTCGAGCCCGGCCACGGTGCTCTGGCCGGCCGGAACCTCGGCGGTCTCCTCGCTCACGCCTTCTCCTGTGGGGTCGTGCGGTTCTTGGCGGGATCCTCGGGCGGCCGGTCGAACTCGTCCGTGACCGTGGGTGTCCCGTCGCCGTCCCCGCCGGTCCAGCGCACCACCAGCTCGCCGAGGGCGGCCTCCTGTTCCAGTGCCACGGCCTTCTCGCGGTACAGCTCCAGCAGCGCAAGGAAGCGGGCGACGACCGTGAGGGTGTCGTCCGTGTCCTGGACGAGCACGCGGAAACTGGTCTCGCCGAGCTCGCGCAGCCGGACGACCACGATCTGGGCCTGTTCCTGCACGGACACCAGCGGGGCGTGGATGTGGTCGACGTAGACCTGCGGTTTGGGCCTGGGCTGCATCGCCTTGGCGGCGAGCCTGGCGAACCCCTCCGGGCCGATGCTGATGACGACCTCGGGCAGCAGGTCGGCATGGTGGGGTTCGAGGCCGACGGTACGGGGGTGGCGCCGGGCCTCGTCCTCGGTCCGCCGGTTGAAGATCTCCGCGATCTGTTTGTACGCGCGGTACTGCAGCAGCCGCGCGAACAGCAGGTCCCGGGCTTCGAGCAGGGCGAGGTCGGCCTCGTCCTCGACCTCGGCGGCGGGCAGCAGCCGTGCGGCCTTGAGGTCGAGCAGGGTCGCGGCGACGACGAGGAACTCGGTCGTCTGGTCGAGGTCCCAGTCCGGCCCCATGGCGCGGATGTGCGCCATGAACTCGTCGGTCACCTTGGACAGGGCGACTTCGGTGACATCGAGCTTGTGCTTCGAGATCAGCTGGAGGAGGAGGTCGAACGGCCCCTCGAAGTTGGCGAGCCGGACCTTGAACACTCCGTCACCGGGCTCCGGCTCCCCCGGGGGCTTGGCCGTCTCGTCCGAGGTCACGGCAGCCCCGGGCCCGTGGGACGCGGGGTCCGGCACGGCTTCGGATTCCTCGAAGGCGGCTTGCGGACCGGGCTGTCGGTCGTCGCTCTCGCCGACGTCATGCCCCTGGCCCGCGACCGGAGACTCGCTCGTCGCCTCAGGCGGAGCAGGCCGGGACGCAGCCCCGGGCCCGCGCCCCAGCGCACGCCGACGGCCGCCGAAGCCGGAGGGGCCGGTAGCGGGAGCGGAGCCGTCGTACGAGGTCATGGCCGTCGCAGGCTACCTGCTTACCGCCCGCGCAGCCGACGTACGAGAATGCTCGCGTCCCCGCGGGACTCCAGATCCGCCAGCACCACGGCGACCGCCTCGCGCACGATACGCCCGCGGTCGACCGCGAGCCCGTGCTCGCCCCGGAGCACGAGACGGGCGTGCTCCAGATCCATCAGCTCCTCCGCGGACACGTACACGGTGATCTTCTCGTCGTGCCGTTCGCGCCCGCTGGGCCGCCGCCCGGCCGCACGCCCCCGCTTGCGCGGCTGGGCCGCGGACGTACCAGCAGAACTTTCCTGCGCCGCCTGGCGCCGCGCGGCCCGCTCCGCCGCGGCGGCCCGTGTGCGGGACTCCCCCGCCTCCGCCTGCGCGGCGTCCGCCGCGACGTGCTCGTCGCCCTCGCCGTCACCGCCCTGCACGGGCACCGACGGCGGTGCGTCCTCCGCGACCGTCGCGTCGCTCTCGCCCGCGGGACCCGGCACCCGGGCCTCGCCGCCCGCCTGGCGCCTGGGAGTGGACGCCTGGAGCGCCATTCCCCCGGTGGTACGGAACAGTTCGTCGGCCCCCGGCAGACTCACTCGGCGTGACACCGGGCGAGCACCTCCCTGGCGAGCTGGCGGTAGGCGGCGGCACCGACGGAGTTGGAGGCGTACGTGGTGATCGGCTCACCGGCGACCGTGGTCTCCGGGAAGCGCACGGTCCGGCCGATCACCGTGTGGTAGACGTGGTCGTCGAACGCCTCGACGACCCGCGCGAGGACCTCGCGGCTGTGCACGGTCCGGGAGTCGTACATCGTGGCGAGGATGCCGTCGAGCTCCAACTCCGGGTTGAGCCGCTCCTGGACCTTCTCGATGGTCTCGGTGAGCAGCGCGACACCGCGCAGCGCGAAGAACTCACACTCCAGCGGCACGATCACCTTGTGCGCCGCGGTGAGCGCGTTCACGGTGAGCAGGCCGAGCGAGGGCTGACAGTCGATCACGATGTAGTCGTAGTCGGGCAGCAGCGGCTTGAGGGCCCGCTGCAGGGTCGACTCCCGCGCGACCTCCGAGACCAGTTGGACCTCGGCCGCGGACAGGTCGATGTTGCTCGGCAGCAGGTCCATGTTCGGGACCGCCGTCTTCAGCAGGACCTCGTCCGCGGACATGCCCCGCTCCATGAGCAGGTTGTAGACAGTGAGGTCGAGCTCCATGGGATTGACGCCGAGGCCCACCGACAGCGCGCCCTGCGGGTCGAAGTCGACGAGCAGCACCCGGCGCCCGTACTCCGCGAGCGCGGCGCCCAGGTTGATGGTCGACGTCGTCTTGCCGACGCCGCCCTTCTGGTTGCACATCGCGATGATCTTCGCGGGGCCGTGGTTGGTCAGCGGACCCGGGATGGGGAAGTACGGCAGCGGGCGGCCGGTCGGGCCGATGCGCTCACGGCGCTGGCGGGCCGCGTCGGGCGCGAGCGTCGCCGCGTACTCGGGATCGGGCTCGTATTCGGCGTCGGGGTCGTAGAAGTGCCCTTCGGGCAGCTCGTCGTAGTCGGCGAAGTTGTTGTGGACCCCGCCTCTCCCGTTGCCGGCCATGGCGTTCACGTGTGGGCCATCCATGCTCTGGTGTGCTGTCGGAGCCAGGTGGGGGCTCTGGCTCTGGTGGGCTGCGAAGGTACGGACAGCGACGGAGCCGACAGCCTCGAGCCCCGTGGGGCCCGTGGCCCGCGCAGGCATTCCTGGTTGACCACCCCCGGGAGTAAATGTCGACTCATTCACAAGTCGTCTTACCTCCTTGGTGACCAGGAAACTTCTAGATAGGTCAGCGTGGCACCATGCCGACGGTTGGCGACTCTATGGCGTGTCGGCGGTCCGCAGCAACACAATCCGCCGGACCCGGCCCGATGTGTCGGCAATGAACCATGCCGCTGTCAAGGGTGCCCGGGCGTCGTTCGCCGGGTTTCACCGGTGTGCGAAACGGTGGAAGGGTTGCGTTCGAGGCGAGTTGAACGAGTGTCGCAAAGTGACCATACACACATCCGGCCGGACCTTGTCGGGCAAGGTCCGGCCGGGCATGTGGTGTTGACGACGCGGGTTGACCTGTCGCCTTGCGGCGCCGGGAGTTCGGACCCGGGCCTTCGGCAGGACTAGCCGAGCAGGGTCTCCAGCTCGACGTGCTCCAGGCCGAGGGCGTCGGCGACGCCCTGGTAAACCACCTTGCCGTCATGGGTGTTGAGGCCCTTGGCCAGCGCGGAGTCACGGCGCAGCGCCTCGACCCAGCCGCGGTTGGCGAGTTCCACGATGTAGGGCAGCGTGGCGTTCGTCAGCGCGTAGGTGGAGGTGTTGGGGACGGCGCCGGGCATGTTGGCGACGCAGTAGAAGACCGACTCGTGGACCTTGAAGGTCGGCTCGGCGTGCGTGGTCGGGCGGGAGTCCTCGAAGCAGCCGCCCTGGTCGATCGCGATGTCGACAAGGACACTTCCCGCCTTCATCCGGGAGACCAGCTCGTTGGTGACCAGCTTCGGGGCCTTGGCACCCGGGATGAGGACGGCACCGACGACGAGGTCGGCCTCGAGGCAGGCCTTCTCCAGCTCGAAGGCGTTGGAGACGACGGTCTGGATCTTCGTACCGAAGACCTTGTCCGCTTCCTTGAGCTTGTTGATGTCCTTGTCGAGCAGGGTGACGTGGTAGCCCAGGCCGATGGCGATCTGCGCGGCGTTCCAGCCGGACACGCCGGCACCGATGACCACGGCCTTGGCGGCGAGCACGCCCGGGACACCGCCGGGCAGCACACCGCGGCCGCCGGCCGCGCGCATCAGGTGGTAGGAGCCGACCTGCGGGGCCAGACGGCCCGCGACCTCGGACATCGGGGCGAGCAGCGGGAGCGCGCGGTTCGGCAGCTCGACCGTCTCGTAGGCGATGGCCGTGGTGCCGGACTCCAGCAGGGCGTCCGTGCACTCCTTGGAGGCGGCCAGGTGCAGGTAGGTGAAGAGGATCTGGTCCTTGCGGAGCCGGTGGTACTCCTCGGCGATGGGCTCCTTGACCTTGAGCAGCAGGTCGGCGGCGGCCCAGACCTCGTCTGCGGTCTCCAGGATCTCGGCCCCGGCGGCCACGTACTCCTCGTCCGGGATCGAGGAGCCGGCGCCGGCGTTCCGCTCGACGACGACCTGGTGTCCGTTGCGCACCAGCTCGTGCACGCCGGCGGGGGTGATAGCCACCCGGAACTCGTTGTTCTTGACCTCGCGGGGGATGCCGACCTTCACGTCGATCACGGTCCTTGACTCAGAGGGTTCTGGGGCTGTGCATGCCGGGGCAGTGCAAGCCCGGTCAATGCTTGTCATACCCGGGCACAGGGGAACGTACCGGGAGACACCGCAGGAGAACCGGCGGTGGGGCCAGTCTAATGAAGGATTTCGAGCTGTCTAGCCTTTCATTGCATTAATCCTCATCGGATGCACTGCGGATTTCGTAGGCTTTCGTGTCTTGATTCGGTGCAATCACCCGGTCCTGGCACTCCTCTCCCCGCAGGCGCTCGGCGACCTCCCGGTGGAGCCGGGCCGACGCCGGGTCGCCGAGGTGCTCCAGGGTGTCGGCCAGCCGCAGCCGCAGCGCCGCCTGCAGCCGCACGTCCTCCGCGCGCTGCGCCCACTCGAGGGCCTCCTGGCCGGTGCGCAGCGACTCCTCGGGCCGGCCCGCGTACTCCTGGATCCGGGCCAGCTCGCTCAACGCCCGTGCGTGGGCGGCCACATCGCCGTATCTGCGGTGCTCGGCGGCCGCCGCGCGCCAGTTGCGCAGTGCCTCCGCGTAGCGGCCCGCGTAGGTGTGGACGGTGGCGATGCGGCCGTAGAGCCGGGCGGCGTCCGCGCGCTCGTCACGGGCGAGACGCTGGGCCAGGGCGCGGCCGTACCAGTCGGCGGCCCGGTCGTAGTCCCCCAGTTCCTGGTGGGCGCCGCCTACGGATTCCATCGCGCGGCCCGTCGCATACGGGTCCCTCGCCTCCCGTCCGGCGTCCAGCGCGGCCCGGTAACGGGCCAGTGCCTCGGCAGTCCGGCCGGTCTGCGCGTCCAGGTCGGCGAGGTTCAGCAGGGCCGCCGCCCGCTCCCGGGGCAGGTTCCTGCGCTCGGCGACGTCGAGGACGAGCCGGTGGATGCCGTACAGCTCGGGCGCGGCCGCACGGGTGCCGAAGTGGGCGACCATGGCCCGCACCAGCGCGGCCATGAGGCGGCGGGCCAGGGTGTCCAGCCCGCCGTCGGCGACCGCGTGCCGGGCCGCGGCCAGCAG
Source organism: Streptomyces colonosanans (assembly GCF_001866645.1). GTDB lineage: Bacteria > Actinomycetota > Actinomycetes > Streptomycetales > Streptomycetaceae > Streptomyces > Streptomyces colonosanans. The sequence continues at coordinate 20,683 of NZ_MLYP01000015.1, read as the reverse complement.
CGCCGGCTGCCAGGTACGCAGCCAGTCCTCGGCGGCCCTGGGGCTCGGGAAGCGCAGGGCCCGGGGCAGGCCGGCGAGCTTCTCACGGGCCTGGGGACTGTCGGTCTCGGTGATCGCACGGCAGGACTGCAGCAACCGCACGGTCCGCTCCAGCATCCGCGCGCGGGCCAACTGCAGTTCGGCCGGGCGGTCCTGGTCCTCGGCGAGCGCGCGCAGCAGGGGCAGCAGGCATCCGGGGACCGCGTACCGCGGTAGCGGAGAGTCCATGCGGCGCAGGAAGCCGAGGGCGGCGAAGTCGTCGAGGGTGCCATGGGCGTCCTCCACCGAGCAGCCCGCCAGTGCGGAGGCCGTGTGCGGGTCGACGAGACCGGCGGGGGCCAGGGAGAGCAAGCGCAGGGTCCGCCGGGCCGCGTTCGGCAGTCCCTCGTACGAGAGCCGGAAGACCCGGGCCGCAGGCGGCCCTTCGTCGTTCCTGGCGCGCAACTGCTTGGCGAGGTCGGCGACGGCGGCCTTGGGGCGGGCGGCCAGCCAGCCGCCGGCGAGGACCAGCGAGGCGGGGTGGCCGGCGCACTCCTCGACGAGCACCTCGGCGGCGCGCGGGTCGACGGTGATGCGCACCGAGCCGGTGTACCGGGTGAGCAGCTCCTGCGCGGACTTGGTGTCCAGGCCGCCCGGAATGCACGGGCGCACGTCCGTGATGCCGGTCAGCGGGCCCTCGGAGACGGCGACGACAAGGCAGTCGGGTGTCTCGGGCAGCACCGCGTCGACCTGGTCGGCGGCCACCGCGTCGTCGAGCAGGAGCAGCACGCGACGCTCCCGGAGAGCCTCGCGCACCGCCTGGCCCAGCTCGTCCTCGCCGGCTCCGGGCGGGGTGGGCAGGCCGAGGGCGGTGAGCAGCTCCCGGGCGGTGCGCTCGGTCGGTACGGGTGTGCCGTCGGGCTCGCTGAGCCGGGCACGCAGCACTCCGTCCGCATAGCGGTCCGCCACCTCGCGTACCAGTTCCTCGGCGAGCGCGGTGCGGCCGGATCCGGGCCGGCCCGCGATGAGCAGCACCCGCGCGCGGGGCGCCTTGCGGCCGGTGAGGGTGTCGAGGCCCGCACGCTCGATATCGGCCAGCAGATCCTTCAACTCCCTTGTGCGGCCGAGGAAATGACGCTCCGTGACGGCGGGACGCCGATCGCCCGGCGGCAGCTCGCTGCCGTCTGCCTCCACCGCCTGATCCGTCACGGGCCACGCTCCCGTCCCACCGCGCACACGGGCCCGCCGGGCCTTGGGCGGGTCGTTTCCAGAGCCTAGTTCACGCTCTGCGACGCTCCCGTCGGAGCACGGCGCACCCATCCCCCGATCGGATCAGGCGATGGTAGGACCGATGGCGTCGTCCGGGTGTGGGGTCCGCGGGCAAGCGGGCCGACGCGGCCTCAGGACGCGAACGGCCGCGCCGGCCACGGCGCCTCGGCCGGGCGCAGGGCGTCCAGACCGTCGCCGTCCCGTGCGGCGACCAGGGAAAGGACTCCGACGACAAGGCAGTTGTTGTGCACGTCGCCGGCCAGCACACCGCGGACGAGGTCCTCGACCGGCACCCGGGCCAGCTCCATGTCGGCCTCCTCGTGCTCGACCTGGAAGCGCTGTCCTTCCGCCTCGGACAGGTCCCGGGCGAGGAAGATGCGCACGGCCTCGTCGCAGCCGCCGGGCGTGGTGTAGACATCGGTCAGCACCCGCCAGTCCTCGGCCTTGACGTGCGCCTCCTCGTACAGCTCGCGCTGGGCGGCGTGCAGCGGGTTCTCGCCGGGGACGTCGAGGAGGCCGGCCGGTATCTCCCAGAGCTTGTGCCGCACGGGGTGGCGGTACTGCCGGAGGACCAGCACCCGGCCCCGGTCGTCGAGGGCGAGGACGGCGACGGAGCCGGGGTGCACCTGGTAGTCCCGGCGGGCAACCGAGCCGTCGGGCATGACCACGTCGTCGGTGCGGACGGAGGTCTTGTTGCCGACGAACGGGGTCCTGCTCGCCCTGACCTCCCACTCCTCGGGGGTGTCCTTGATCGTCATCTGCCCTGTCCTCCCACGCACCTACGACAACCGGGGCGCGCATCCCGCAGGACGCGCACCCCGGCCACCGTACAACTCTTGTGTTACTTGCCCGTCTTGCGCTCCACCGCGGCCTTGACGAGGCCCGCGAACAGCGGGTGCGGGCGGGTCGGGCGGGAGCGCAGCTCGGGGTGCGCCTGCGTCGCCACCAGGTAGGGGTGAACATCGCGCGGGTACTCGACGTACTCCACGAGCTTGCCGTCCGGGGACGTGCCGGAGAACAGGACGCCCGCCTTCTTCTCCAGCTCGGCGCGGTAGGCGTTGTTCACCTCGTAGCGGTGACGGTGGCGCTCCTCGACGTACTCCTTGCCGTCGTAGACCTCGCGCACGATCGAGCCCTCGGCCAGCTTGGCCGGGTACATGCCCAGGCGCATCGTGCCGCCCATGTCGCCCTCGCCCGCGACGATGTCGAGCTGCTCGGCCATGGTGGAGATCACGGGGTGGGCAGTGGCCGCGTCGAACTCGGTGGAGTTCGCGTCGGGGATGCCGGCGAGGTTGCGCGCCGCCTCGATCACGATGCACTGCAGGCCGAGGCAGAGGCCCAGCAGCGGGATCCTGTTCTCACGGGCGTACTGGATGGCGCCGACCTTGCCGGAGACACCGCGGTCGCCGAAGCCGCCGGGGATGCAGATCGCGTCCACGTCGGACAGCTGCTTCTCGGCGCCCGCCGGGGTCTTGCAGTCGTCGGACGTGACCCACTTGATCTTCACTCGGGCCCTGTTGGCGAAGCCGCCCGCGCGCAGCGCCTCGGTCACCGACAGGTAGGCGTCGGGCAGGTCGATGTACTTGCCGACCAGGGCGAGGGTGACCTCGTGCCCGGGGTTGTGGACGCGGTCGAGCAGGTCGTCCCAGGTCGTCCAGTCCACATCGCGGAAGGGGAGGTCCAGCTTGCGGACGACGTAGGCGTCCAGGCCCTCGGCGTGCACGACCTTCGGGATGTCGTAGATCGAGCGGGCGTCGGGGCAGGCCACGACAGCGGCCTCGTCGACGTCGCACATCAGCGAAATCTTGCGCTTGATCGCAGTCGGGACCTCGCGGTCGCAGCGCAGCACGATCGCGTCCGGCTGGATACCGATGTTGCGCAGGGCCGCGACGGAGTGCTGGGTCGGCTTGGTCTTCAGCTCACCGGAGGGGCCGATGTACGGCAGCAGCGAGATGTGCACCACGAAGACGTTGTCGCGGCCGACCTCGTGGCGGACCTGGCGGACGGTCTCCAGGAACGGCAGCGACTCGATGTCGCCGACCGTGCCGCCGACCTCCGTGATCACCACGTCCACCTCGTCGGTGGCCATGCGCCGGATGCGGTGCTTGATCTCGTTGGTGATGTGCGGGATGACCTGCACCGTGTCACCCAGGTACTCGCCGCGCCGCTCCTTGGCGATCACCGTCGAGTAGACCTGGCCGGTGGTGACGTTGGCCGAGCCGTCCAGGTTGCGGTCCAGGAAGCGCTCGTAGTGGCCGATGTCCAGGTCGGTCTCGGCACCGTCGTTGGTGACGAAGACCTCACCGTGCTGGAAGGGGTTCATCGTGCCCGGATCCACGTTCAGATACGGGTCGAGCTTCTGCATGACGACGCGCAGGCCCCGCGCCTTGAGCAGCATGCCGAGGCTGGAGGCCGTCAGGCCCTTGCCGAGCGAGGAGGCGACACCCCCGGTGACGAAGATGTGCTTGGTCGTCGTGGAATTGGGCGGCATGGCCAAGAGGGGGCTCCCGTGGTCGCGGTCTGGGGGTGCGGTACGGCTGGTCCTCCGAAGGATCTTCGGGGGTGCCGTCGCTGCGGTTCGGGGGTTTCGAGCCCACCGGTCCACGGGCTACCAGGGTATCAGCGCCGGAGGGAGACTGCTTCCGGCCACACTCCGCACACGCGTCACCACGGACGCATGATGCTCATGCGCTTTTCCCCCGTGGCTCACTCGTTCGGCACACTTCCCTTGTCCGGAGCAGCAAGCGGATCATCAAGGTGCGTCGTATCCTGCTCGGAAACTCGCTGCCGAGCACTCCCGGCGAACGGCACCACCCCCGCCCGTCACCGGAACAACAACGGCTCGTCAGTTCGTTGAACATCGACTGCTTCATTCACGAATGGGTCGGTGACCGACGACTTCTCATCGACCCCCCCTGACCGCAAAAGCAACCGCCCTCCCCGGGGCGACGTGGCCGTTCGACTGGAGTTGCATTGGCCGGGCGCATCGAAGACTACGCACTCATCGGAGACATGCAGACCGCGGCGCTGGTCTGCCGGGACGGCACCGTGGACTGGCTGTGCCTGCCCCGTTTCGACTCCCATGCCGTCTTCGCGGGGCTGCTCGGCACAGAGGAGCACGGCTTCTGGCGTCTGGGTCCCGCCCATGCGGCGGACATCGAGCCGCCGGCGGCGACCCGGCGCTCCTATCGTGGCGAGTCCCTGATCCTCGAATCCGAGTGGGACACCCCGCGCGGCACGGTCCGAGTGACCGATTTCATGCCACCGCGTGACGGCGCCCCGCAGCTGATCCGCATCGTGGAGGGCGTCTCCGGCCGTGTGCCGATGCGCTCGGTGCTGCGCATGCGGTTCTCGTACGGACGAGTGGTGCCCTGGGTGCACAAGCACGAGGGGCGCACGGTGGCCGTGGCGGGGCCCGACTCGGTGTGGTTCGACACCCAGGCCGAGACCTACGGGAAGGCGCTGACCACGTACGCGGACTTCACGGTCGCGCCGGGTGACCGGATCACGTTCACGATCTCGTGGCAGCCCTCGCACAGGGAGCCGCCGCCGCTGCCGGAGCCCGAGCAGTCGCTGGAGGCGGCCGAGGACTTCTGGCGGGAGTGGGTGGAGCACTGTACGTACCACGGCCCGTACCGCGAGGCCGTCATCCGCTCCCTGATCACGCTGAAGGCGCTCACCTACGCGCCGACGGGCGGCATCGTGGCCGCGCCCACGACCTCGCTGCCTGAGGAGATCGGCGGCGTGCGCAACTGGGACTACCGCTACACCTGGCTGCGCGACGCGGCGATCACCCTGTCCTCGCTGCTGCGCACCGGCTACCGCGAAGAGGCCCGCGCCTGGCGTGAGTGGCTGCTGCGGGCCGTCGCCGGCGACCCCGAGAACCTGCAGATCATGTATGGCATCGCGGGCGAACGCGAACTCGGCGAGGCCGAGTTGGACTGGCTGCCCGGCTATGAGAACTCGGCGCCGGTGCGGGTCGGCAACGGCGCCGCGCACCAGCTGCAACTGGACGTGTACGGAGAGGTCACCGAGGCTCTGCACCTGGCCCATATGACGGGCCTGGCCCGCAACGACTACGCCTCCCTGCTCCAGCTCAAGCTCATCCGCTATCTGGAGCAGCACTGGGACGAGCCGGACGAGGGCATCTGGGAGGTACGCGGCCCGCGCCGTCACTTCGTGCACTCCAAGGTGATGGCCTGGGTCGCGGTCGACCGCACGATCAAGCTGCTCGAGTCCGGGGACGTGGACGGCCCGCTGGAGAGGTGGCGCAGGCTGCGCGACGTCATCCACCGGGACGTGTGCGAGAAGGGCTACGACAAGGAGCGCAACACCTTCACGCAGTCGTACGGCTCCAAGGAGCTGGACGCCGCGCTGCTGCTGATTCCGCAGATGGGCTTCCTGCCGCCGGACGACAAGCGCGTGATCGGCACGATCGAGGCCATCCAGCGCGAGCTGTCCACGTCCGACGGGTTCATCCTGCGCTACCCGACCTTGGGCGGGAGCGAGGGCGTGGACGGGCTGCCGGGCGACGAGGGCGCGTTCCTCGCCTGCTCGTTCTGGATGGCGGACGACCTGGCGATGATCGGCCGGGTGGACGAGGCCCGCAAGCTGTTCGAGAAGCTGCTGGCTCTGCGGAACGACCTGGGCCTCCTCGCCGAGGAGTGGGACCCCCGGCTGCAGCGCCAGGTCGGGAACTTCCCACAGGCGTTCAGCCACGTGCCACTGATCGACACGGCACTGCGGCTGACGGCTTCTGGGGCGTACGGGGGCTGAGGACCGCGCCGCGCCCGCGTACCGGCGCCGAGCAGGACCGGCGCGTCGTGCCCGCCTGGCGCTGTGACCGGAAAGGTTTGCCGGGCGTCGCGAGCCGGTGAACCTTTCCGGTCACAGCACTAGGCTGAAGGCAGCCCTGTCCCCGCTGCCGTGCCGGAAGGGGGCAGCTGTCATGGCTCCCTTCACCAAGGCGCGCACGGCGCTCGCCGCGCTGCGTGCCGATCTGGCCGGTGAGGTCCTCGCTCCCGGCGATGCGGGCTACGACGTGGCCCGCACCGTCTGCAACGCGCGGATCGACCGCCGTCCGGCCGTGATCGCGCAGTGCGCGGGCGAGGCCGATGTCGTCCGGTCGGTGTGCTTCGCCCGGGATCTGGATCTGAAGATCGCCGTGCGCGGCGGCGGCCGCAGCGTCGCCGGCATGGGCGTCAACGACAACGGGGTGGTCGTCGACCTGCGCCGGATGCGCGGGGTCACGGTCCACCCCGGGGCCGCCGCGGTACGGGTCGAGGGCGGCACCCTGATGCACGATCTCGATCGAGCCACTCAGCCGCACGCCCTCGCCACCACCGGCGGCCGTGACTCCGCGACCGGCGTCGCGGGCTTCGTCCTCGGTGGCGGCAGCGGCTGGCTGGAGCGGGCCCTCGGCCCCGCCGCCGACAGCCTCCTCGGCGTCGAACTGGTGACCGCGGACGGCACCACGGTCCGTGCGACCGCCGAGGAGCACCCCGAGCTGTTCTGGGCGCTGCACGGCGGCGGCGGGAACTTCGGCGTCGCCACCGCGCTCACGCTCAGGCTGCATGAACTGCCCGAGTTCTCCGTCGCCGTGGTCGTCTTCCGGCCCGAGGCGGGCCCCGACGCGATCCGTGTCTTCCGCGATGTCGTCGCCACCGGCCCGGCGGAGGCCGGCGGAGCCGTGCTGTACCTGACCGGGCGGTCCGAGCCGTTCGTCCCCGGGTATCTGGTCGGCACCCTGCTGTGCCTGGTGGTGATCACGTACGTCGGCGGCGCGGACCGCCTGCGCGGGCTCGCCCGGCCGCTGCTGGAGCTGCCGCACGAGTCGGAGGTGATCGCCGCGCTGCCGTACGCGGACGTCCAGTGCCTGCTCGACACCCCGTCCGGGATGCGGAACCACGGGTCGGCCGAGTATCTGACCGCCCTGCCCGATGGACTGGTCGACGTCTTCTGCGCCCGGGCTCGCACCATGCCCGTCCCCACCGGCTGCCGGTACATGCTGTTCCCGTTCGGTGGCGCGGTCACCTCCGCTTACCCCGTCCCCCGGGGGGACGCGCCCTGGGCCGTGCACCCCTGCGGCGTCTGGGCGGACCCGTCGGACGACGACCGGGTCCTGAGCTGGGTCGAGCACGCGCGTGCCGATGTCCGGCCCTGGCGCACCGGCGTGGTGTGTATGCCCCTCATCGGGGACCAGGGAAGGGACCGGGTGGTGGGCGGCCTGGACGCGGAGAGCCTCAACCGGCTGGCGCGGGTGAAGCGGCGGTACGACCCCGACAACGTGTTCCGGTACAACCACAACATTGCTCCGGGCTGACCGGCGGCCGCCCGTGCACCCGAGGCATCCGCGCAGGTTGTAGCGTCACTGCATGGACAGCCGTTTCGACCCCCACAGCACTCAGGGCGCCGGGATCACCGTGCAGCGGGCGCTGGAGCTACCCGGGCTGCGCAGCGGGCTGCCGGAGGTGCTGGCCGGCGCCGACCGGCTGCACCGCCCAATCCGCTGGGTGCACGCGGGCGAGGTCCCGAACATCGCCTCGCTGCTCAAGGGCGGCGAACTGCTCCTGACCACGGGATACGGCCTCGGCACCCGGCCCGCCGACCAGCGCGCGTTCGTCCGCACGCTGGCCGAGCGCGGCATCGCGGCCCTGGTCGTGGAGCTGGGCCCGCGCTTCGCCCGGCTGCCCGCCGCCCTCATCGAGACGGCCCGGACTGCCGGACTGCCGCTTGTCCAGCTGCACCGCGAGGTGCCGTTCGTGGCGGTCACCGAGGAGATCCACACCGAGATCGTCAACGGCCACTACGCGCTGCTCCAACGGGCCGAGGAGGTGCACCGCCGCTGCACGCAGGCGCTGCTCGGCGGCGGAGGGGTGCCCCAGGTCCTGCGCATCCTGGCCGAATTCAGCGGCAACCCGGTGTTCCTGGAGACCGCCGACGGGCAGCTGCTGTACGCCGCCGGGGCCGGTCCGGCGGACACGGACCCGCTCCAGGTGTGGGAGGGCCTGCGCGGTCAGCACAAGAACGAGCCGCCCGCCGGGACGACCCTCGTGGACGTGCCGGGCGGCGGACCCGGTTCGGGTTCCGTACGGGCCCGGCTGGTGCTGCTGCCGGTCAGTGCGCCGGTGGCGCCGGTGCACCGGATAGCCGCCGAGCGGGCCGCCGGCATCCTCGCCGTGGTGCTGATGCAGGCCCGGCAGGAGGAGGAGCTGGCGGCGCGCGGGCGCGGCGACTTCCTCTCCGACCTCGCCGAGGGCCGGATCGCCGCCGAGGACGCGCCCGCGCAGGCCCGGGTGCTGGGTTTCAAGCCGGGCAGCAGCCCGTTGCTGCCGGTGGTGATGCGGCTCGCGGACGGGCTGTCGCCGGGTGGTGGGGGCTGGGCGGTCCTGGCGCGGGCGGTCGCGGAGAAGCTGGCGTCGGTGGGCGTACCGGTCCTGCTCGGCGTACGTCCGGTGGAGGGCCGGGTCCCGCTGCTGCTGGGCCTGCGCTCGGAGTCGGAGCGTTCGGCGGTCGCGGACCGGGTGGCCGCTGCGCTGCGGGCGGGTGTGGAGCGGGCCGGCCTGCAGCGGCCGGGCGCGCCGCCACCGGTCGTGGTGGTCGGTGTCGCGGGCGGCTGGGCGGCGGCGTCGGCGGGGCTGCGGCACGCGGCGGAGACGGCGGCGGCGGCGCAGGGACTGCCGGAGCTGCCCTGGTACGACGCCCGCCGCCTCGACATCGACCTCCTGCTGTGGCGGCTGCGCGACCACCCGGACCTGGCGGCGTTCGTGGACCGCGCGATCGGCCCGCTGCGCGACCACGACCGCCGCTCCCGGCCGCCGCTGCTGCCCACGCTGGAGACGTATCTGGCGCACGCGGGCCGCAAGGCGGAGACTGCCCGCGAACTGCACCTGAACCGGCAGACGCTCTACAACCGGCTGGCCCGGATCGGGGAGCTGCTGGGCACGGACCTCGACGACCCGCAGACGGTCCTGGCCCTCAGCCTGGCCCTGCGGGCACGCCGACACGTGCCGTAGATCAGGCCTGGGTAAGCGGACACATCCGGGTCAACTCGTCGTAGATGCTGAGCACTTGAGCAACGGTCTCGTCGTCCGTCGGCCAGGTCGCGGCCTGTTGTTCGCACTTCTCTCTCAGCTGGTCCCGGCGCACGGGGTCGTCGAGGAGGCGTACGACGGCGCCGGCGAGCGCGTCCGCGTCCCCGCACGGGACCAGTTCGGCCGCGTCACCGACGAGTTCGCGCATACCGCCGACGGTGGTGGCGACGAGCGGCACGCGCGCGTGCAAGGCCTCCTGGGCGAGGACGGACCGGGACTCCCAACTGCCCGGCACCAGCGCAAGGTCGGCGGCGGCGAGCAGTTCACCGACGTCGTCGCGCCGCCCGAGCAGCCGCACGGGCAGTTCCTCGTCCTCGATGCGCCGCTGGATCTCCGCCCGCAGCGGCCCCTCCCCCGCGATCACGACCAGGGGTACCGGGTCGAGGTGGCGCCAGGCGCGGGAGGCGTCGAGCAGCACGTCGTACCCGCGGTGGCGGTCCAGGGCGCCGACGGCCATGAGCAGCGGCCGGTCCATGGCGCCGATTTCGGCGCGAAGCTTGGGCCTCAGCCGGTCGGGGTCGTCGTGTTCGACGGCTTTGCGGGGCGTCGGCAGGGCGACGGCGGCGAGCCGGGCGTCGCGGGCTCCGCGGCGGCGAGCCCGGTCGACGAGGTCGGACGACGTGCCCAGCACCACGGACGCGGCCTTGACGACACGCCGTTCGAGAACGCGCAGGAGACGGGCGCGGGCGCCCTCGGCGTGTCCACGGATGTGCCAGGTGACGACGAGGGGAGTGCGGCGCCCGCTGAGCGCGAGGGCGGCGCGCAGGCCGGCGTGCAACCCGTGCGCGTGCACCAGGTCTGCGTCGGCGCACGCGAAGCGGAGTGCGGTCAGGCAGACGGGCTCGGTGCTGCGGGGCACGGGGATGTGCTGGGCGCCGGCACCGGTGAAATCGTAGATGTGCTCGGCCTCAGCAGGGGCGCACACGGTCACGCGCACGCCCCGAGCGACCAGTCCCGAGGCCAGCGACCGCACATGCGCGCTGCTGCCCGCGCTGCCCCCGCCGAGCACCTGCACGGTGTGCAGCGGCGACCGGCCGTGCGGTGGGAGGCTGCTCGCAAGGCTCACGTGGCCGGGGCTCCTGGTTCGGCGTCGGACGGTCACGAAGAAACGTACAGAAGGATCGTGCGGTGGGGGTGGACCGCGCGAGGTGCTCCGCGGATGACTCAAGCATGCCAGGACGCGCGGGTGTTGCGGCACCGGCGGGATGCGCGACGACAGCGGACCGGGTGGCCCCGGACGGACAAGGTCACCCACACGGGCGAGGGGCGTAACGAGTTCGACCGACTACGCCCTCCGGCCGGCCGAGCGGTCGGCTGCGAGACGACCGTCCGCGTCCCCGCGATCAGCACATGGCGTCGCCCCCTTCGCGGTCAGGTCCGCAGTCCCGCCTGACCCTTCTCTGCCACTGCGTAGCCGGGCACGGACGGCCAGCGAACGGTCAGCACCACCGACTCCTCCTCCGCGAACCAGGAATGGTCGACTCCGCGCCCCCACACGACGTAGTCCCCCTGCTGTTCAAGAAGAACGCTGCGGCCGGGGAGTTCGACGCGGAAGCGGCCGCTGACGAGCACCAGGAGAGCTGTGCGCTCCTCGCCCCTCACCCACTCCAACCGCTCATCGCCACGGGGGTGGACACCCCACTTGATCTCCACGTCCTCGCTGTGGCGCGGGTCGTCGGTGTCCTTGAAGTGCCCGAGGAGCCATCCCCGGTCCAGTGCCGCATCCTTGCCCGCGTTGCCCACGTACACGCTGTCGTTCATATGGTCGGACGCTAGCAACTGCTCTCGCAGGAGGACCGGCCGGGCGGGCTACTACCCATCCGCCCGCGCCGTCGCCAGCAGTTCCTCCGCGTGTGCCCGGGCCGTCTCCGAGTCCTCCTGGCCGGCCAGCATCCGGGACAGCTCCCGGACCCGCTCCTCGCCCTCCAGGACCTTCACCCCGGAGCGTGTCACCGACCCGTCGTTCGTCTTCTCCACCAGCAGTTGGCGATCGGCGAACGCCGCCACCTGGGGGAGATGGGTGACGACCACGACCTGTGCGGTCTGCGCGAGCCGGGCCAGCCGGCGTCCGATCTCGACCGCCGCCTTGCCGCCGACACCCGCGTCGACCTCGTCGAACAGATACGTCGGCACCGGGTCCGTCCCCGCGAAGACGACCTCCACGGCGAGCATCACGCGCGAGAGCTCACCGCCGGAGGCGCCCTTGGCGATGGGCCGCGCCGGCGCACCGGGGTGGGGGGCGAGCAGCAGCTCGACCTCGTCGACGCCCGACGGCCCGTACGCGACCGTACGCCCGCCGACCTCGACGCCGTCGGGATCCTCCGTCTGCCGGATCGCGAACGACACGCGTGCGTGCGGCATGGCGAGCGAGGCCAGCTCGGCGGTCACAGCGGCGGCGAACCGTTCGGCCGCGTCCGTGCGCGCGTCCGTCAACGCCTGTGCGAGGCCGCCCAGTTCGCCGCGCAGGGTGTCCCGCTCGGCGGTCAGCTCCTCGATCCGCTCGTCGTCGCCGTCGAGCTCGGTCAGCCGTGCGGCGCTCTGTTCGGCCCAGGTGAGGACGGCGCCCACGTCCTCCCCGTACTTCCGGGTCAGTGCGGTGAGCGCGGCCCGTCGCTCCTCGACGGCGGCCAGCCGCAGCGGATCGGAGTCCAGGTCATCGGCGTACCCGGCCAGCTCACCGGCGACATCACCGAGCAGGATCCCGATCTCCCCGATCCGGTCGGCGAGGCCTGCCAGCGCCGGATCGTGCGATCGCACCGTTTCCACGGCCCGGTGCGCGCCCGCGACCAGCGTGGCCGCGTCGACGCCCTCGGGGTCCTCCGGATTGCCCGCGAGGGCGGCGTGCGCGGCGGTCGCGGCGGACGCGAGCGCCTCCGCGTGCCCGAGTCGCTCGGCCTCCTCGGCCAGCTCCACGTCCTCGCCCGCGCGCGGTTCCACGGCCGCGATCTCGTCGAGCCCGAAGCGCAGCATGTCGGCTTCCTGGACCCGCTCACGCGCGCGGGTGGTGATTTCCTCCAGCTCGGCGGACACGGTCCGCAACCGTCGGTAGGCCTCCGTGTACGTGGCGAGCGGCACGGCGACGGCGTCCCCCGCGTACCGGTCGAGCGCTTGGCGCTGCCGGGACAGCTTGAGCAGCCCCTGCTGGTCGGTCTGACCGTGCACCGCGACCAGTTCGTCGGCCAGCTCGGCGAGCACGCCGACGGGCACGGAACGCCCGCCCAGATGCGCCCGTGAGCGCCCCTCGGCGGAAACGGTACGGCTGATGAGCAGGGCCCCTTCGTCGAGCTCGGCCCCGGCCTCTTCGGCGCGTGCGACGGCGGGGGCGTCCTCGCGCATGGCGATCCGCCCCTCCACGACCGCGTTCTTCGCCCCGATCCGTACGAGCGCCGCATCCGCGCGCCCGCCGAGCAGCAGACCGAGACTGGTGACGACCATGGTCTTGCCCGCACCCGTCTCGCCGGTCACGGCGGTGAAGCCGGGCGACAGCTCGACGACCGCGTCGTCGATGACTCCGAGTGACCGTATCCGCATCTCCTCCAACACGGAGAAGACCTTACGAGGTCGGGCGGGGGATGTGCGAGCGGCCCTTGTCACCCTGGGGAGGTAACCGGGCCCCCGAAGCTCGTGCTGTGACCGGAAAGGATTGCCGGAAAGCTCGCGGCGTCCGGTGCCGGGGGCATCTCCCACGCCCTTCAGGCAGTGGGGGAACATCGCAAGGCGGAGCATCACCCGCGTACTGGACGTACTCGGGTGATGCGACCACGCGGCGGTGGGGGCCCCTCCCGCGCTGGGGGTCCCCCCGCTCGAGCGGAGCCGAGAGTGGGGGAGAAGCCGAGCGTGGGGGAGCCGTGCCAGGCGTCGCGAGCCGGTGAACCCTTCCGGTCACAGCCCTAGCGAGGCCGCCCCCGCCACCCCGACACCGGCAACGCGAACTTGGCCACCAGCCGGTCGGTGAACGAAGCGTGGTGCAGCCGGGCCAGGCGCACCGGCACCGCCCCTCTGCGCACCTCGACCCGCGCTCCCTGCGGCAGCTCCACCATCCGCCGCCCGTCGCACCAGAGCACCCCGTGCGGGGTGTCCGGCTGCACCTCCACGGCGAGCACGGAGTCCGGCGAGGTCACCAGCGGCTTGGCGAACAGTGCGTGCGCGCTGATCGGCACCATGAGCAGCGCCTCCACCTCCGGCCACACCACGGGCCCACCGGCCGAGAAGGCGTACGCCGTCGACCCGGTGGGGGTGGCGCACACGATGCCGTCGCAGCCGAACCCGGTCACCGGCCGCCCGTCGATCTCCAGGACGACCTCCAGGAGCTTCTCGGCGGAGACCTTCTGCACGGCCGCCTCGTTGAGCGCCCAGTCGATGTGCACGATGTCGCCGTTCCGGTGCACGACGACGTCGACGGTCATGCGCTCCTCGACCTCGTACGCCTTCATCACCACCCGGTCGACGACCCGGTCGAGATCGTCCCGCTCGGCCTCGGCGAGGAAGCCGACCCGGCCGAGGTTGACGCCGAGCATCGGCACCCCGGAGGCGCGGGCGAACTCGGCGCCGCGCAGCAGGGTGCCGTCACCGCCGAGCACTATCAGCAGCTCGCACCCGTCGAGGCACTGCGGGGTGGCCTCCTTGACCAGCTCCACCTCCTCCGGCAGCGGCAGGTCGGCAGCCTCGGCCTCCAGGACGCGTACGCCGATCCCGCACCGCAGCAGCCCCTTGACCACGAGTTCGGCGCTGCGAATGGCCGCGGGCCGCCCGGTGTGGGCGAGCAGGAAAACAGTACGAGCTCGGTTCTGTGTCAACGCGGCCCCTCCGCCACTGCACGGTCTACGTCGGCCGGGTCCAGTGCGGGTGCTCCGGCTCGCAGCCACAGAAAGTACTCGACATTGCCCGAGGGTCCGGGCAATGGACTCGCCGTCACGCCCTTCACTCCGAGCCCCAGTTCCATGGCCCGTTCGGCCACCCCGCACACGGCTTCCGCGCGCAGCTGCGGGCTGCGGACGACACCGCCGCTGCCCAGCCGTTCCTTCCCCACCTCGAACTGCGGCTTGACCATCATCACCAAGTCGGCGTCCGGCTTCGTGCACCGCACCAGGGCGGGCAGCACCAGCCCGAGCGGGATGAAGGACAGATCCCCCACGACAAGATCCACGGGCTCCCCGTCGATCGCTTCGAGCGTCAGCTCGCGCACGTTCGTACGGTCCTTGACGGTGACGCGTTCATCGCTCTGGAGGGACCAGGCGAGTTGTCCGTATCCGACGTCGACGGCGACGACATGGGCGGCACCCGCGCGCAGCAGGACGTCGGTGAAGCCTCCGGTGGACGCGCCGGCGTCCAGTGCCCGCCGCCCCTCGACCTGCAGGCCTTGCGGTACGAAGGCCTGCAGGGCACCGGCGAGTTTGTGGCCGCCGCGCGAGACGTAGTCGGGGTCGTGGTCGTCCTGGGCGACCACGATGGCGGCCGCGGTCTCCACCTGGGTGGCGGGCTTGGTCGCGACGGTCTTGCCGACGGTGACCCGGCCCGCGGCGATCAGCTGGCTGGCGTGCTCGCGCGAGCGCGCCAGCTTCCGACGAACCAGTTCCGCGTCGAGACGGCGGCGTGCGACTCCTGCCACGTTCGGTTCAGCTCCTGTTTCCGAGTCCGAGATGCCGTGGGGGCGCCGGAGGTCCCGGGCGGGCGTCGAGCGCGGTGAGCGCGTCGCGCAGCCCCCTGTGTACATCCTCGTACACCTCCAGGTGTCCGTCCGTGGCGAGGTGGTCTGCGTCGGCCAGCCGCTCCAGCCCGGCGTCGACATCGGCGTGGCCCGTGGGGGTCCGGGGCACGTGCAAGGGCACAGCGGCGGGCCGGGGCTCCGGCATCGCCGCGTTCTGGGAAGGATCGGTCTCCGGAACAGACTCGCTCATGCCCCGACGCTATCGCTCCTCGGCGGAGATCGAAGGATCGCGCTGTTGCCGGATCACGCTGTCCCCGCCTTCGCGCGGCACCGCGAGCCGGAATCCCGACGCTCACGCCATCCAGCGACAGTGGACGCTGAGGTACCGTCACTCCCGATGGCGACGATTGAGGAGTGCCGCAGCGCACTCGACAAGCTCTCCGACAACCTGGCCGGTGCCGACGGGGACGTACGTACGGCCGCGGCCCTGGACCGCTCGCTCAGCTGCCGTATCACCGACCTGGACATCACCTTCGTCGGCCACCTCAGGGGCGGC
This sequence comes from Streptomyces colonosanans, assembly GCF_001866645.1. Taxonomy (GTDB): domain Bacteria; phylum Actinomycetota; class Actinomycetes; order Streptomycetales; family Streptomycetaceae; genus Streptomyces; species Streptomyces colonosanans. The sequence continues at coordinate 5,100 of NZ_MLYP01000015.1, read as the reverse complement.
CGGATCGAGGTCCTCGACACGCTTCCGGGGCCTCCGCCCGAGAAGGCCCAGATAAGGCTGACCATGGCCGGTGACGACCTGGTGGCGATGGTCGACGGCGAGCTGAGCTTCGCGAGGGCCTGGGGCTCGGGCCGGGTGAAGCTGGAGGCCGGTCTGTGGGATCTGCTCCGGCTCAGGAAACTCCTTTAGCGACCACGCGGGCGCGTGCCCTGGGTGCGGCGGGCGCCGCCAGGGGTGTGCGCCGGTCCCGGTGCCGTGGCTTCGCCGCGAACACCGGGACCGGCGGCCGTCTCACAGCCCGAGGCGCGCCAGCGCCTTCCCTCCGTCCAGCCCGCACGAGCCGTCGCCGGCCGCTGTCCAGGCCGCCGCGCACAGCGCCCGCAGTCCGTCCGGGGCCTCGCCCTCGCCCGCCAGCTCCAGCCGCTCCTGCCCCGCCGTGGCCGTCCAGCCTCCGCAGCGGAAACCGTCGCCGGCCCGGGTGACCTCCGGCTGCCCGCTCAGCAGGCCGCGCAGGTCAGCGTCGACGTAGGTCGGCCGGTGGTGCGGGGGCGCGGCAAGCAGTCGGGCGCCGTCGGTCACTCCCGTCAGGACGAGCAGCGAGTCGACCTTGCCGTTGAACGCTCCCTCGATGTCCGTGTCCAGCCGGTCCCCGACCACCAGCGGCCGCTCGGCTCCGGTGCGCAGGATCGTCTCGCGGTGCATCGGCGGCAGGGGCTTGCCCGCCACCTGCGGCTCGGCGCCGGTCGCGATGCGTACGACCTCCACGGCCGCCCCGTTCCCCGGGGCGATGCCGCGCGCGCTCGGGATCGTCAGGTCGGTGTTCGACACGAACCAGGGCACGCCGCGGGCGATGGCGTAGCACGCCTCCGCGAACCGCCCCCAGGGCAGCTCGGGCCCGCCGTACCCCTGCACCACGGCCACCGGATCGTCGTCGGCGGACTCGACGGGCACCAGGCCCCGCTCCCGCAGGGCGACGCGCAGCCCTTCGCCGCCGATGACCAGGATGCGCGACCCTGCGGGCAGCTGCTCACTGATGAGCCGGGCCACGGCCTGCGCCGAGGTGATGACGTCCGAGGCCTGCGCCGGTATCCCCAGCTCGGTGAGGTGCGCGGCCACCGCGTCCGGTGTACGCAGCGCGTTGTTCGTGACGTACGCCAGGTGCATCCCGTCCGCACGGGCGGTGCCGAGCGATTCCACGGCATGCGCGATGGCGCTCCCGCCCGCGTACACCACTCCGTCCAGGTCGAGCAGCGCCGTGTCGTACGCCTCGCTCAGGGGCCGGGCGCTTCCCTCGGGGCTCGTCCTGACGGTCTGACTCATTACGCATGCTCCTCGCTCGTTCGCTTTCCTCGATCATCGCTCATGGCACCGACACACTTACGATGCATCAATGAACACTGCAGCTCCCAGGGACGTATCGGCGCATGCGGGCCTCGACCTGGCCCCCTTCCGGGGGCTGCGCTACGACCCGCGTCGCATCGGCAGTCTCGCGGCGGTCACCTCTCCGCCGTACGACGTCGTCGTGCGCCCGGACGGGCTGCTCCATCTGGAGTCGGCGGACCCGTACAACATCGTCCGCTTGATACTGCCCCAGGCGACCACCCCGGCGGCCCGCACCCAGCAGGCGGCGGACACCCTGCGCCGCTGGCTGTCCGAGGGCATCCTGACGGCCGACGCCGAGCCCGGCCTCTACGTCTACGAACAGCGTGGCGAGGGGCTGCTGCAGCGCGGTGTCATAGGAGCCCTGCGCGTCTCGGAGCCCTCGGACGGCGTAGTCCTCCCCCACGAGGACGTCATGCCGCACGTGATCGCGGACCGGGCGGCCCTGATGCGCGCGACCTCCGCCAACCTGGAACCCCTTCTCCTGACGTACCGGGGCAACGGTTCCGACGTCGGTACGCGGGCCGTCATCGAGCGCACCACCGAGGGCACGCCTCTGCTGTGCACCACCACGGAGGACGGCTTCTGCCATCGCCTGTGGGCGGTCACGGATCCGGCCGACCTGGCCGAGATCCGGACGGATCTCGCCGGGCACCAGGCTCTGATCGCTGACGGTCACCACCGCTGGGCCACCTATCTGCGTCTACGCGCGGAGCATGCTTCTCCCAGCCCCTGGGACTATGGCCTGGTCCTCCTGGTGGACACCGCCCGCTATCCGCTCCGGGTCCGTGCGATCCACCGCCTTCTGCACCGCCTCCCGGTGGCCGACGCGCTGTCCGCTCTCACGGGCCTGTTCCGTGTGCGCGACCTGCGTGTCCCGCTCACGAAGGCCCGGGAGGTGCTCGCGGACGCGGCCTGCACCGGCAACGCCTTCCTGCTGGCGGGCGATGGCGTCTTCCATCTGGTCGACCAGCCGAGCCCGGACCTTCTGGCGCGTACGGTCCCGGCGGACCGCCCGGAGGCCTGGCGCACCCTGGATGCGACGGTCCTGCACGCCACGCTCCTGGAGCACGTGTGGCGCATCCCCGAGGACTCGCCGGAGCACATCGCCTACATCCACGACACGGCCGCCGCGGTCGAGAAGGCGGAGCGTGACGGCGGCACGGCTGTGCTGATGCACCCGGTCCGCGAGGAGGTCGTACGGGAGCTGGCCCGCCAGGGTGTGACGATGCCGCGCAAGTCGACGTCGTTCGGTCCGAAGCCGGCGTCGGGGCTGGTGTTGCGGGCGCTGACGTCCTGACGTGCTCGGCGCGTCCCGGGAACGTGAACGGGGGGCGGGATCCCGGCCGGGATCCCGCCCCCCGTTCACGTGTGAGGGTCAGCTCTTGTCGTCGTCGGAGTCGCCGTCCTCGGTGTCCTCGGTGTCCTCGGTGACCGTTTCCGGCGAGGCTCCGCCGGCCGGGTCCTGGGTGCTCTCGTGGTTGGCGTCCTCGTCGAGCGCGTCGACGAACTCCACGCCGTCCAGCTCAGCGAGCCGGTCGGAAGCGTCGGTGCTGCCGTCCTTGTCGGACTCGACGGCCTTGGCGAACCACTCGCGTGCCTCGCTTTCCCGTCCGGCGGCGAGGAGCGCGTCGGCGTACGCGTACCGCAGTCGCGCGGTCCACGGCTGCACGGAGTTGGAGGCCAGCTCCGGGCTCTGCAGTGTCACGATGGCGGCGTCGAGCTGCCCCATGTCGCGGCGCGCGCCGGCCGCGACGAGCCGCATCTCGACCTGACCGGCCTTGTCGAGCTTGTGCACTTCAGGTGCACCGGCCATGTCCAGCGCCTTCTCGGGTCGGCCGAGGCCGCGCTCGCAGTCGGCCATGACGGGCCACAGGTCGACGTCGCCGGTCATGCGCCGGGCCGCACGGAACTCGGCGAGGGCCTCGCTGTACTTCTGGTTGGCGTACGCGGCGAAGCCGGCCGCTTCACGCACGGCGGCCACGCGGGACGCGAGGCGCAGCGCCACCTTGGAGTACCCGTACGCGCCCTCGGGGTCCTCGTCGAGGAGCCTGGCGACCATCACCAGGTTCTTGGCGACGTCGTCGGCGAGCGTCTTGGGCAGGCTCTGCAGTTCCTGCCGTACGTCCTTGTCGATCTCCTCGCCCGTGACGTCCTCGGGGATCGGCAGCCGCTTGATCGGCTCGCGGTCGCGGTCCCGCTCCTCACGGAACCGGCCGCCGCCGCGCCGGTCGTCGCTTCCACGGAACCCACCGGGGCGACCACCGCGGTCGTCGCGACGGGGGCCGCGGAAGCCACGATCGTCACGTCCTCGGAAGCCGCCGCGCTCGCCGCGGTCGTCCTCGCGACGGAAACCGCCACGGCCTTCTTCGCGACGGAAACCGCCACGCTCGCCGCCACGGCCGTCCTCGCGACGGAAACCGCCACGGTCACCACGGTCGTCCTCGCGACGGAAACCGCCACGGCCTTCTTCGCGACGGAAACCGCCACGCTCGCCGCCACGGCCGTCCTCGCGACGGAAACCGCCACGGTCACCACGGTCGTCCTCACGGCGGAAACCGCCACGCTCGCCGCCACGGCCTTCTTCGCGACGGAACCCACCGCGCTCGCCACGGCCGTCCTCACGGCGGAAACCGCCACGCTCGCCGCCACGGCCTTCTTCGCGACGGAACCCACCGCGCTCGCCACGGCCGTCCTCGCGGCGGAAACCGCCACGGTCACCGCGGGCGTCTTCGCGGCGGAAACCGCCACGGTCACCGCGGTCGTCCTCACGGCGGAAACCGCCACGCTCGCCGCCACGGCCTTCTTCGCGACGGAAACCACCGCGCTCGCCGCCACGGCCGTCCTCACGGCGGAAGCCGCCACGGTCACCGCGGGCGCCGTCATGGCGGTCGTCGCGACGGCCGTAGCCACCGCGGTCGTCGCGCCGGAAGCCCCGGTCGCGGTCGTCGCCGCGTCGGTCGTCACGACGGCCATAGCCACCACGATCGTCGTCGCGGCGACCGTGACCACCGCGGTCGTCGTCACGACGTCCGTACCCGTCGCGCTCGTCATCGCGCCGGTAGGAGGGACGGTCGCCGTCGCGCCGGAAGCCCCTGTCCCGGTCGTCACGGCGCGGGCCGGTGGACCGGTCATCGCGGCGGAAACCACCGCGGTCACCGCGATCGCCTTCGCGGCGGTCATCGCGACGTTCGTCGCGGCGGAAGCCCCGGTCGCGGTCGTCACGACGGCCGTAGCCGCCGCGGTCCCCGTAGCCGGCGCGGTCGTCGCCGCGGCGCGGCCCCCCGCGGTAGCCGCCTCGGTCACCACTGTCCCGTCGGCGCTGGTCGCGCTCAGGACGCTCGTCGGCAGGGTTGGGGGACATCGGTGACTCCTGTCTTCGGTACTGCAAAGTCATTCTCGCGCATCCGGGTACCCGGCGCGCAGTGGAAAAACAAAAAAGGACCTTTGGTCCCAGCGAGTCGCTGGGACCAAAGGTCCTCCAAAGATTGTTCGGCGGCGTCCTACTCTCCCACAGGGTCCCCCCTGCAGTACCATCGGCGCTGTAAGGCTTAGCTTCCGGGTTCGAAATGTAACCGGGCGTTTCCCTCACGCTATAACCACCGAAACCCTAATGGTTTCGAGCGAACAAGCACACTCTTCAATTGATGTTCTGCTCTGAACCGACAACGGATCGTTGTCTCAGAACTAACACAGTGGACGCGAGCAACTGAGGACAAG
>NZ_MLYP01000149.1 GCF_001866645.1 Streptomyces colonosanans | reverse complement strand
GTTCCCCGACGCACCGCCGGCCACCGGCGTTCCCGCGGGCACAGGGGCGTACGCCGTACCGCCCCCGCGCATCCCCCCGCTCGCCGGGGACGGCATGGGGACGGCTGCGCGGCCCGCCGAGGCCACCCGCCCCTTCGTGACCTTCGCCCGGCCCGACACACGTGACACCGACACCGTCCGCCCGCGAACCTTCGGCGTCCGGCTGCGGACCCGGACCACCGCGGCCGCCGCCTGCCTGGTTCTCGGCCTCGGGCTCATCGGCGGTGCCATGACCGGAAGTTGGCTCATCGGCGACGGCTCCGGAGACGGAACGCGGAGCGCGTACGCCGTGACCGGAAGCCTGTGGCACAGCGTGCCCGTCGACCGCCTCTTCCCGCCCACCCTCGACGGACCCGGCGCGGGCCCCGGCGGCGCCGGCCGCGCCTGGACGCGCGTCGCCGTCGCCCCCGACAGCGGCTGCAAGGGTGCCTTCGACCCCCTCCTCGGCAGGGCTCTCGCCCCCGTCGGCTGTCTGCGGCTGCTGCGCGCCACCTACACGGACGCGACCCGCAGCCATGTCACCACCGTCGGGTTGCTGTTCACCCGGGCCGACGCCGCCGCCATGGGTGCCCTGAAGCGCCAGTTCAAGGACGAGAGCCTCGACAGGCGCACCGATCTGATGCCCCGTCCGTACGCCGCGCGGGACACCGTTGCCGCGGGCTTCGGCGATGCCCAGCGCGCCTCCTGGACGATCTCGGTCCGCACGGACGTCCCCGTCGTCGTCTACGCCGTCTCCGGCTTCGCCGACGGCCGTACCGTCACCGAACCCCAGTCCGCCGCGGAGGCCATGAAGAGCGGCGCCACCACGGTCCCCGCCCAATCGGGTCTCGGCAACGAGGCGACAGGCCTTGCCGACCGCATCGAGGCGGGCCTTAACCGAACCGTCACCTCGGCCACGGAGAAGCCGTCATGACCCGCAAGGCCGGTGCCCGGTTCCTCACCGCCCTGCTCGCCGGCACCCTTGCCCTGCTGCCCTCCGCCGCGGCCCACGCCGACGGGATACGGGCCCAGGAGTGGGCGCTGGACGCCCTGCACGCCCATGAGGTCTGGAAGACGACCGAGGGCAAGGGCATCACCGTCGCCGTCCTCGACACCGGCGTCGACGCCACCCACCCCGACCTGTCCGGCAACATCCTCGAGGGCAAGGACATGGTGGGCTTCGGCGCCCGGCGCGGCGACCGTGCCTGGGCCCGGCACGGCACCTCGATGGCCGGCATCATCGCCGGCCACGGCCATGGCATCGGCAATGCCGACGGCGTCATGGGCATCGCCCCCGAGGCGAAGATCCTCCCGGTCCGCGTCATCCTGGAGGACGGCGACCCGGCCCGTGCGCAGGCCCGCAAAACCCGCGGCAACGCCCTCGCCGAGGGCATCCGCTGGGCCGCCGACCACGGAGCGGACGTCATCAACCTCTCCCTGGGTGACGACTCCGACTCCGCGCACCCCGAAGCGGCCGAGGACGAGGCCGTGCAGTACGCCCTCAAGAAGGGCGCCGTCGTCGTCGCCTCGGCCGGCAACGGCGGCGAGAAGGGCGACCACATCTCGTACCCGGCGGCTTACCCGGGCGTCATCGCCGCGACCGCCGTCGACCGCTACGGCACCCGCGCCGCCTTTTCCACCCGCCGCTGGTACGCCACCGTCAGCGCGCCCGGCGTCAACGTCGTCATCGCCGATCCGGACCGCAAGTACTACGAGGGCTGGGGCACGAGCGCGGCGTCCGCGTTCGTCTCCGGAGCCGTCGCGCTCATCAGGGCGGCGCATCCGGGCCTGACCCCGGCCCAGATCAAGCAACTCCTGGAGAAGACCGCCCGCCACGCCCCGACCGGCGGCCGCGACGACTCCCGCGGATTCGGCTTCATCGACCCCGCGGCGGCCGTCAAGGCGGCGGCACACCTCGAACCGGAGGGGCTGCACCCGGCGGCGTACGGCCGGAAGTACTTCGGCCCCGGCCCGGACAGGGCCGTCAAGGCGACGTCCGCCGGCTGGGCGGGCCTGCTCGCGGGCGCCCTCGGCGCGGTGCTGCTGGTGTCGTCGGTGGTGCTGTGGCGGGGCCGCAATCGGACGCGCCCCGCCCCCTGAGGGCACGCCCCTGCGGTGACCGCTGCCGGACAGGGTCGGCGCAAGCCCCGCAGAGAGCCCCCGATAGGGTCGGTGACCGTGGCGAACTTGAACATTCCCTACCCCGGCTACTCCGACGACGACGGTTCCGCCGATCCCCGGCTGAGCGCGGCGCTCGCCGCCTGGGCCGAGGACAGGACCGCCGTGGCACCCGTCCTGGAGGCCCTGAAGGGCACGCGGCTTCTCGTCCCCGTCGTCGCCGTGCTCGGCGAGGTCGAGGAGGACGAGAACGGGCTGCGGCGGGAGAAGACCAGCGAGATGGCCGTGCCGACCCTCAAGGCCGGCGGCCGCACCGCCCTGCCCGCCTTCACGTCCACCGACACGCTGGCCCTCTGGGATCCCGCGGCGCGCCCCGTCGCCGTGCCCATGGAGCAGGCTCTGCAGGCCGCCCTGCACGAGAAGGCCGACACGATCGTGCTGGACATGTCCGGGCCGGTGCCCTTCGAGCTGACGGGACACGCACTGCTCGCACTCGCGGAGGGCCGTACGACGACCGATCCGCTCGCCGACCCGGCCGTGGCCGACGCCGTACGCGCCGCCGTGGCCGCCGAGCCCGCCGTGGTGCGTGCCTACCTCGGCCCGGGACAGGCGGACGGCATTCTGGCGCTCGTCCTGGACTCCGCCGCGGCCCCGGCCGAGGCCGCCCAGGCGGTGGCGCAGCGCATGGCCGCCGACGACACACTGAGGGCCCGCCTGGTGCGCGGCCTCGACCTGGCAGTACTGCCGGCCGAGGCGACGCCGCCGGGCGAGCCCCTGTTCGTGCGTGGGTGAATCGGCGGATCAGCCGTAGACCGCCCCGGTGTACTTCTCACCGGGGCCCTGGCCCGGCTCGTCCGGGACGATCGACGCCTCGCGGAACGCCAGCTGGAGCGACTTCAGACCGTCGCGCAGCGGGGCCGCGTGGAAGGAGCTGATCTCCGTCGCGCTCGCGTCGAGCAGGCCGGCGAGCGCGTGCACCAGCTTGCGGGCCTCGTCCAGGTCCTTGTGCGCGTCGCCCTCCTCGGTCAGGCCGAGCTTCACGGCGGCGGCGCTCATCAGGTTGACGGCGACCGTCACGATCACCTCGACCGCGGGGACCTCGGCGATGTCGCGGGTCATGCTGTCGAAGTCGGGGCTGTCGGGGGCAGCCGTGGAGGCCGGGGCCTGCGCGGGGGAGGTGTCACTCATGGCCTCCACGATAGGCCCAGGCGTCCGGCCTCCTGCGCACAGGAGCCCGTGCGGGCCGGGATCCGGGGCGGCCAGGGCTCGGCGGACGCCGGTTCGCACCAGTCCCCGGGAGCTGCTAGCCTTGTGTGACGACCGGCCGGACACGGCAGTGCCCGGCCCACAAGTGGAGGCTCCGATCTCCCACCTGGCCGTCCTCCGGGACGGCGGGTCACCGGTCAGACGACCACCATCACTCCGCACGGTCGATGGAGTCGTCCGAAACGCGCCCCGCGGCACACCGCGGCGGTGCTCCGGAAAGCTCGGAGTCCCGCCTGTGTCCCGTCCGGGGCATTTTTCATGCGCCGCGATGGTTGGTCCCATGTCAACCGGACATACGCGGCTGTCCAGCCAGGCGGCCGTAAGGTGCTACCGAGGAGGATCCATCAGCGCCGAGCCCCGCATCAACGACCGGATTCGCGTTCCCGAGGTGCGACTTGTCGGTCCCAGCGGCGAGCAGGTAGGCATTGTGCCGCTTGCCAAGGCCCTGGAGCTTGCGCAGGAGTACGACCTGGACCTGGTCGAGGTCGCGGCGAACGCCCGTCCGCCCGTGTGCAAGCTCATGGACTACGGGAAGTTCAAGTACGAGTCGGCCATGAAGGCCCGTGAGGCGCGCAAGAACCAGGCGCACACGGTCATCAAGGAGATGAAGCTCCGGCCGAAGATCGACCCGCACGACTATGACACCAAGAAGGGTCACGTCGTCCGGTTCCTCAAGCAGGGCGACAAGGTCAAGATCACGATCATGTTCCGTGGTCGCGAGCAGTCCCGGCCCGAGCTGGGCTACCGACTGCTGCAGCGTCTCGCGGAGGACGTCCAGGACCTCGGTTTCGTCGAGTCGAACCCGAAGCAGGACGGCCGAAACATGATCATGGTTCTCGGTCCGCACAAGAAGAAGACCGAGGCGATGGCCGAGGCCCGTCAGGCGCAGGAGGCCCGCAAGGCGGAAGCGAAGGCCAACCCCGGTCGCTCGCAGAACCCTGCCGAGGCTGAGGCGCCCGCTGAGGCGCCCGCCGAGGAGCCCGCCGAGGCGTGATCCCGGGGTGTGCTTGCCCCGGGCGCAAGACCCGGGACGCCAGTCCCAGGATGTAACCGATACAAGAGCGACGCTCTATCGTGCCCGGTTTTCGTGACCGGGCACCGGAGCGCCACCCGACGAGGAGAGAACGGCGCTATGCCGAAGAACAAGTCGCACAGCGGTGCCAGCAAGCGCTTCAAGGTCACCGGCTCCGGCAAGGTGCTCCGTGAGCGCGCCGGCAAGCGCCACCTGCTCGAGCACAAGTCGTCCCGACTGACGCGTCGCCTCACCGGCAACGCCGAGATGGCCCCGGGCGACGCCAAGAAGATCAAGAAGCTTCTCGGCAAGTGACGCGGCGGCGCGTGAGCGCCGTACGTCTGGACCGGGACCCAATCGATTCCGGGCCGCGTGAGTTCACCCGCGGCCCCGCTACAAGGAGTTAACAAGTGGCACGCGTCAAGCGGGCAGTCAACGCCCACAAGAAGCGCCGGGCGATCCTCGAGCAGGCCTCCGGCTACCGCGGTCAGCGTTCGCGCCTGTACCGCAAGGCCAAGGAGCAGGTCACCCACTCGCTGGTCTACAACTACAACGACCGCAAGAAGCGCAAGGGCGACTTCCGTCAGCTGTGGATCCAGCGCATCAACGCTGCCGCCCGCGCCAACGGCATCACCTACAACCGCTTCATCCAGGGTCTGAAGGCCGCGAACGTCGAGGTCGACCGCAAGATCCTCGCGGAGCTGGCCGTCAACGACGCGGGCGCGTTCGCCGCGCTCGTCGAGGTCGCGCAGAAGGCGCTGCCGTCGGACGTGAACGCGCCGAAGGCGGCGTGACGCTGCGCCGGCTCTAGCCGGACACGAACGGACCCGCAGGCTCACGCGGCCTGCGGGTCCGTTCATGTCCGCGGCACCCGTCGCACGCCGCGCGTCGCACCGGGCGGTTCGGCACCGCCGGTATCCGCCGTCTCGCCTGCCCGGGCAGCAGGCGCCGTCGCGGCGGAAACGAGATCCCAGCACCCGTACGTTTCGAAGGTGAGCCCTTATGTCCCCCGCCACCCCCGAGCTGATCTCCCCCCGCTC
>NZ_MLYP01000148.1 GCF_001866645.1 Streptomyces colonosanans | reverse complement strand
GTCCACGGTGACCTTCTGCGACAGGTCACCGTTGGCCACGGCCGTCGTCACCTGGGCGATATTGCGCACCTGACCGGTGAGGTTGCGGAAGGCCGTGTTGACGGAGTCCGTGAGGTCCTTCCAGGTACCGGCGGCGCCCGTCACCTGCGCCTGGCCGCCCAGTTCGCCCTCGACGCCGATCTCCCGCGCCACCCGCGTGACCTCGGAGCCGAAGGCGGACAGCTGGTCCACCATCCCGTTGACGGTGTTCTTCAGCTCCAGCATCTCGCCTGCGACGTCCACGGTGACCTTCTGCGACAGGTCA
>NZ_MLYP01000147.1 GCF_001866645.1 Streptomyces colonosanans | reverse complement strand
GGGGGACTTGATGGTTGCAGCCCTGAGTGAACACAACAGCGCTCCCCGCACGGCCGCGGCGCAAGGCGGTACGGTGGGGCGTGAAGGATGCGTTTTCGCGGTCCGAGGAGGGAGCCACCGATGATTCTGCTCCGTCGCCTGCTGGGTGACGTGCTGCGTCGGCAGCGCCAGCGCCAGGGCCGTACTCTGCGCGAAGTCTCCTCGTCCGCCCGAGTTTCGCTCGGCTATCTCTCCGAGGTGGAGCGGGGGCAGAAGGAGGCGTCCTCCGAACTGCTCTCCGCGATCTGCGACGCGCTGGACGTACGGATGTCCGAGCTCATGCGGGAAGTGAGCGACGAACTCGCACTCGCCGAGCTGGCACGGTCGGCGACGGCCACCGAGCCGGTGCCCGCACCGGTGCGTCGCCCGATGCTCAATTCCGTGTCCGTCACCGGTGTCCCACCGGAACGGGTCACGATCAAGGCGCCCGCCGAGGCAGTGGACGTGGTCGCCGCCTGATCCTCACACGCGTGGGTGGGTGAGACGGCGATATGTGTGTCAGAGCCCCGGCCGGGGCTTCTCCGGACAGATCCGGAGGGGTGCGGCCGGGGCTCTTTTGCGGCCGGGGCCGTCGTGCGGGCGTGATGCGCCGGGCGTGCGCGCCTGGCGGTGCCGGGCTCCGGCGGGCAGCCGGTGGCGCACCGGTGCGCCGGGCCTTGCGCGGGCGGCTTCCCCCGTTTGCCGGGCCCGTGCGCGGCGGTCATGGTGGAAGGCGGAGGCTCGGGGCCGTACGAATCCTCGCGGAGGAAGCCGATGTACGTCGTGAAGAGCCCGCTGTCCGACGCGGATCTCAAGACCGTCTCCGAGGCGCTTCAAGGCGCTCTGGTCGACCTGGTGGACCTCTCCCTGGTGGCGAAGCAGGTCCACTGGAACGTGATCGGGCCGCGCTTCCGCCCCGTCCATCTCCAGCTCGACGAAGTCGTCGACAGCGCACGGCGGCACTCTGACACCGTGGCGGAACGGGCCTCGGCGTTGGGTGTCCCGCCGGACGGGCGGGCCGGGACGGTCGCCCAGAGCAGCGGGATCGGCCCCGTGCCCCAGGGCTGGATCAAGGACACGGACGCGGTGGGCACCCTGGTGTCGGCGCTCGGCGCGGTGATCGCGCGGATGCGGGAGCGGGTGGAATCGACCGCCGAGGCGGATCCGGTGAGCCAGGACATCTTCATCTCCATCACCGCGGACCTCGAGAAGCACCACTGGATGTTCCAGGCGGCGAACGGGTGAACGTAGAACATCGCGCCGGCCACGCCCGCACCTGGGCGCGGCCCGGCGCGCAGGACGGTGTGCGCGGTGTGCACCGGTTGCGACGGCTGCCGGGGACACGCGCGGGTTCCGGTGCTCCCGTGTGCCGGTGGTGCGCCCTCCCCGGCCGTGACGGTGCGTTCTAGGGTCTGGTTCCTCGGGCGGGAGGTGACGGCCATGGCGGGGCGTGCAGCGCGCTGGGGGGTGGCGCTGGCGCTGGGTGCGCTGTGGTGGTGGGGGTTGCTCCGGCTCGTGCTGGCGCCCGACGCCGGGGTGCTGGAGGGGGCCGTCGTGACCGGGGGGTGGGGGCTGAGCCTGCTGCCGGTGCACTGCGTTCCCAAGGCA
>NZ_MLYP01000146.1 GCF_001866645.1 Streptomyces colonosanans | reverse complement strand
CTTCGCGCCCCATCCCCACCCCCGGCGAGGTCTTCCCCCCGAAGCGGAAACCGGCCCCTCCCGCGCGCTCCGCGCAGCGGCTCGCCGCGGTCTGACCCGACGCCGGACGGCGCCGTACCCGCGCCGTCCCCGCGACGCCCGCCCCGATCCGGTAACGCCCACCCGAGGGGACCCCTCGGGTGGGCCCTGGCTACTCTGGATCCATGGACTACGTCTCCGCGCTCTTGCCCCCGGTCGTCATGGCCGTGTTCTTCATCGGGCTGATCCGGGTGATCGTGAAGACCCAGGGTGGCGCCAACAAGGCCAAGGAGGACGCGGCCGTCGACGCCGCCCTCGCGCGCTCCGAGGGCACCCGCCCGTCCTCCCCGGACGCTGGGGCCTGACCCCGAAGGGCCTCCACCGGTACTCGCGCACCCGGCGCACGACTCACACGCTTTTCGAGTCGTGCGCCCTTTTTGTCGCCATTCATCATGAAAGTGCACGTTCAACAGGCCATGGGTGGGATCTCCCACTATTGTGCTGAGCGTGCCCCGGCCATTGGGAGAACTCGAAGACGCGGTCATGACGCGGGTGTGGAAGTGGAACCGCCCGGTGACCGTTCGAGAAGTCCTGGAAGATCTTCAGCAGGAACGGTCCATCGCGTACACCACCGTGATGACCGTTTTGGACAATCTCCATCAGAAGGGCTGGGTCCGCCGCGAGGCGGAAGGCCGGGCCTATCGATATGAGGCGGTCTCCACCCGCGCCGCCTACGCGGCCGCACTGATGAACGATGCCTGGGCGCAGAGCGACAACCCCGCGGCCGCGCTCGTCGCCTTCTTCGGGATGATGAGCGACGAACAGCGGCAGGCTCTGCGTGACGCCGTACGAATCGTCCAGGGACCGCAGGGTGTCCAGGAGTCCGGGGCCGGTGAAACTGAGGTTGCACCGGGGGCCGATTCCCCCGAATCAGGCGCACCCTCCGAACAGCCGGCTACGAACTCCGGCGGGAAGCCGCAGGAGAACCCCGCGGAGAAGCCCGACGAGAAGAACCCCGCCTCGGCCGAGGATCGCACCGGGCGATAGCGTCCACTCATGCCAGCACAGAGTCCGGAAACCGCCGCAAAAGCCCTCACCGTCCGACGGGCCAGGACGAGCGATGTCCCGGCGGTGCGTCGCCTGCTCGACGCCTACGTCCGGCGAGGCATCTTGCTCGACAAAGCGACGGTCACGCTTTACGAGGACATCCAGGAGTTCTGGGTGGCGGAACGCGACGACAACGGCGAGGTCGTGGGCTGCGGTGCCCTGCATGTCATGTGGGAAGATCTCGCGGAAGTCCGCACTCTCGCGGTGACGCCGGAGGCCAAGGGGCTCGGCGTCGGGCGCCAGTTGCTGGAGAAGTTGCTGCAGACCGCCCGCTGGCTCGGGGTTCGCCGCGTTTTCTGCCTGACCTTCGAAGTGGACTTCTTCGCCGGGCACGGGTTCGTCGAGATCGGCGAGACCCCCGTCGATACAGATGTCTACGCCGAGCTGATGCGTTCCTATGACGAGGGCGTAGCGGAGTTCCTCGGTCTCGAACGAGTGAAACCGAACACCTTGGGCAACAGCCGGATGCTTCTGCATCTGTGATCGCTGACAGATCGCCTCCGAAGTATTCGCCGGCCATCAGTCGACAGCCTTGCCCGCGTTCCCTATGTCCGAAACGCGCACGTTTCCGGCCTCCCGGCTACCCCTCGGTCTCTCACAAGGGTTTGTGTTTTTCCAGCAAAAGCGGTTTGCTTTCCGGCGTACTGCAGTACTGCATATAACAGGGGACGCGAAACAAGCGGGCGCAGGCCGCAGACCTCCGGCCCCTGAAGTTATCGATGAAAGGAAATCCGGTGGCACAGAAGGTTCAGGTCCTTCTTGTCGATGACCTCGACGGCGGCGAGGCGGACGAGACCGTGACGTTTGCGCTGGACGGCAAGACGTACGAGATCGATCTCACGACTGCCAACGCGGACAAGCTCCGTGGCCTTCTCGACCCCTATCTGAAGGGCGGTCGTCGTACCGGCGGTCGTGCGTCGGGCGGTCGCGGCAAGGCCCGCGCCGCTTCCGCCGGCAGCCAGGACACCGCGCAGATCCGTGCCTGGGCGAAGGAGAACGGTTACGAGGTCAACGACCGTGGCCGTGTTCCCGCGTCCATTCGCGAGGCCTACGAGAAGGCGAACGCCTGAGCGCACGTGCGTCGCAGTCGGACCCGGTGGCACTGTGTCGCCATCGTGTCGACCAGCCGCACGAGATCGGGGGCGCCCCCATCGCTCCCCAAGGCCGACAGTGTCGGCAACTGGGATTCGACCTCGAACCCCGGCTCAGGGGGCCGCAGCCAGACGGCGGCCCCCTGCGAACCGATGGAACCGACCCGGCCCAGGGGAAGCGGCAGGGGTCCCGGGATGCAGGCCGGACCCTCGGGTGCCGCGACCGAAGCCCGTTGTGGCGGCAGGGGCGCCTCGACGTTCCCGCCCACACCGGTCACCGTGAGGTCCAGGGCGAGATCGCCCCACTCCAGCCAGTCGAGCAGCCCCGGCAGCTCCTCCGCGCTGCCCGCGGCCACCAGCAGCCGCATCCGCCCCGCGTGCAGCGCCACCGGGGACGCCGGTCCCAGGTGCCGCAGTGCGGCGAGCCCGGCCTCCGCAGGGACCTCCAGGACGTCGAAGCGCACTCCCGTGATCAGCCGCACCGGCTCGCCGGGCGCGGTCGCCCAGCCCAGTCCGCTCTCGTACCACTCCCGCACCTCGTCGCCGGTATCGATAGGCCTGCGAGGCGGGGGCGCCCCGGCAGAAGCGAGTGAGGGGCGGCGGTCGGGTGAGGGGCGGACCATGCAAGGAGCAACAGCCGCACTCGTTCGCAAGTTACGCTGGGTGGAGGAGTGATCGCACACCGTGCCGGAAGAGGGGGCGCTCGGGGGTGCGTGGCGGCGCAAGGATGTTCGCCCGTAGCGGAGGGAACCGGTGCGCGCGGCATGGAGTCTCGGTGCTTACGGGTAAGACATCCCTAGTGGGAGGGGGCGACACGCAGGACGGGTCATTCCACGTTCGCCATGGGCGTACTGGCGAGTGGGGTAACTGCCTGGCCTGCGGGAACATCGTCTCGCACCATCGGGTTGGAGCAGATGTCGGCGTTCGGGGTCAGGAGGCCAAGGACGGTGTCGGCAGTTGGAATGAGCGGTCCCCGCTTGCGGGACTAAGCTGCGGAAGGACAGGGAGGGGAGCGTCCCCTTACTGCCTGACCGCTCTGAGGAGCGATTAACGATGTTCGAGAGGTTCACCGACCGCGCGCGGCGGGTTGTCGTCCTGGCTCAGGAAGAAGCCCGGATGCTCAACCACAACTACATCGGCACCGAGCACATCCTCCTGGGCCTGATCCACGAGGGTGAAGGTGTCGCCGCTAAGGCCCTGGAGAGCCTCGGGATTTCGCTCGAGGCGGTCCGCCAGCAGGTGGAGGAGATCATCGGCCAGGGCCAGCAGGCGCCCTCGGGCCACATCCCCTTCACTCCCCGTGCCAAGAAGGTCCTGGAGCTGTCGCTCCGCGAGGCTCTTCAGCTGGGCCACAACTACATCGGCACGGAGCACATCCTGCTCGGCCTGATCCGTGAGGGCGAGGGCGTCGCCGCCCAGGTCCTGGTCAAGCTGGGCGCAGACCTCAACCGTGTCCGCCAGCAGGTCATCCAGCTGCTGTCGGGCTACCAGGGCAAGGAAGCCGCCACCGCCGGCGGCCCGGCCGAGGGCACCCCCTCGACCTCGCTCGTCCTGGACCAGTTCGGCCGGAATCTCACCCAGGCCGCTCGTGAGTCCAAGCTCGACCCGGTCATCGGGCGCGAGAAGGAGATCGAGCGGGTCATGCAGGTGCTGTCCCGCCGTACGAAGAACAACC
>NZ_MLYP01000145.1 GCF_001866645.1 Streptomyces colonosanans | reverse complement strand
GGGTCTGTAAAGTTAACGGTGGTTCTGGAGTTGTTAGTGGGTCAGCGGCGGGCGGCGGAGAGCCGACCGTCGAAGGTGATCTCGAAGGCGTTGAGTGCGGCCTTCCATCGCTGTGACCAGCGTTTGCGGCCCTGCCCCGTCGGGTCCAGGCTCATGACGGCCATGTAGACGCACTTGATCGCTGCCTGCTCGTTCGGGAAATGTCCGCGGGAGCGGACGGCCTTGCGGATGCGCGCGTTGACCGACTCGATGGCGTTCGTCGTGCAGACAACTCGCCTTATTTCTGTGTCGAATTGGAGGAAAG
>NZ_MLYP01000144.1 GCF_001866645.1 Streptomyces colonosanans | reverse complement strand
AGAATGTGTATAAGAGACAGCCTTATTTCTGTGTCGAATTGGAGGAAAGGTACGAACTCGGCCCAGGCGTTCTCCCACAGCCTCACGATCGCTGGATACTTCCCGCCCCAGGCGTCACTGAACTCCAGGAACCGTTCCGTGGCGGCGTCCTCGGTCGGGGCTGTGTAGACCGGCTTGAGCGCCTTCGAGATCTTGTCCCAGTCCTGCCGGGCCGCGTAACGGAACGACGCCCGCAGCAGGTGAACGACGCAAGTCTGCGTGATCGCCTGCGGCCAGACCGCCCCGATCGCGTCCGGGAGGCCCTTGAGGCCGTCGCAGACGACCATGCAGACGTCTTCCGTGCCGCGGTTCTTGATCTCGGTCAGCACCTGGAGCCAGTACTTGGCGCCCTCGCCGCCGTCGCCGGCCCACAGCCCGAGGATCTCGCGGGTGCCCTCGACCGTGACCGCCAGGACCACGTAGATCGGCCTGTTGGCCACCTTCCCGTCGCGCAGCTTCACGTGCACGCAGTCAATGAACAGGACCGGGTAGACCGAGTCGAGGGGCCGGTTCTGCCATTCGTTCATGCCGTCGATCACCTTGTCCGTGATCGTGGAGATGGTCGTCTTGGAGACTTCGGCGCCGTAGACCTCCGCGAGATGGGCGGAGATCTCCCCGTGGGTCAGGCCGCGGGCCGACAGCGAGAGCACCATCTCATCGACGCCGGTCAGCCGGCGCTGCCGCTTCTTGACGATCTGCGG
>NZ_MLYP01000143.1 GCF_001866645.1 Streptomyces colonosanans | reverse complement strand
GGATGTTCGGGCACCGGGCCCGGCTCACGCTGACGCCTGCCCAGGTCCGGGTCCTGGACGGCCAGGCCCACGCGGCGCGAACAACGTGGAACCTGCTGCACTCGTGGTGGACGATGCTCCCCACGAGCCGGCGGAACCTGGCCGCCGCCGACGCGGCGATCCGGCAGGGCCGCAAAGACCTCGACTGGCTCGGCGCACTGCCCGCGCAGGCCGCACAGGCGGTCCTCAAGACGTACTTCCAGGCGTGGAAGAACTGCTGGGAAGGACGGACCGAGGCCCCCAACTACAAGCCCCGCATGCGCACGGCGATGAGCGTCGACGTGCCGCAGGGACGGGACTTGCAGGTCACGCGGGTCCACCGCCGGTGGGGCATGGTCAACATCCCCAAGCTCGGCCGGGTCCGGTTCCGCTGGACGAAGGACCTGCCCGTCAGCAAGCACGCGAACGCCGACAACCGGATCACCGGCGCGCGCCTGGTCAAAGACGCCCTTGGCTGGCACATCGCATTCCGCTTCCAAACCTTCGAAGACGCCCCCACCCCGCACACCGGCCCGGAAGTCGGTATCGACGCCGGAGTCGTCATCCCCCTGGCCCTC
>NZ_MLYP01000142.1 GCF_001866645.1 Streptomyces colonosanans | reverse complement strand
GGCTCGTCGAAGCCGACGATCTCGGGACCTACGTCATGAAGTTCACCGGCGCCGGACAGGGCCGCAAGACGCTCGTCGCCGAAGTCGTCTGCGGCGAGCTCGCCCGCCGGCTCGGCCTGCGCGTACCCGAACTCGTGACGATCGGTCTCGACCCGGTGCTGGGCCTGGGCGAGCCGGATCAGGAGGTGCAGGAGCTGCTCAAGGGGAGCGGCGGACTCAACCTCGGCATGGACTTCCTCAGCCGGGCGATCGGTTTCGATCCGCTCGCGTTCGAGGTCGGCTCCGAGGAGGCCGGGCGGATCGTCTGGTTCGACGCGCTCGTGGGCAATGTCGACCGCTCCTGGCGCAACCCCAACCTGCTCATGTGGCATGGTGACCTGTGGCTCATCGACCACGGGGCCACCATGATCTGGCAGCACAACTGGCCCGGCGCCGAGGCCTCCGCCGCCCGGCCCTACGACGCCAGCGACCACGCACTCGCCCCCTTCGCACCGGACGTCGCGGGCGCCGCCGCCGAGCTGGCGCCGCTCGTCACCGAGGAACTACTGGCCGAGGTGACCGCCCGGATCCCGGACGAGTGGCTGACCGGAGAGCCCGGCTTCGACACGCCGGACGCGCTGCGGCGCGCCTACGCCCGGCCGCTGCTGGCCCGCGCCGCCGCCGTCCACGAACGCATCAAGGGCATCGAGACCTTTCAGGGGGACAAGTGAAGCGGGACGTCTTCGAATACGCGCTGCTGCGGATCGTGCCCCGCGTCGAACGCGGCGAGTGCATCAACGCGGGCGTACTGGTCTACTGCCGCGCCAAGTCGTTCGTCGCCGCCCGGACACACCTGGACGAGTCGAAACTGCTGGCGCTGGACCCGGGCGCGGACGTGGCCGGTGTGCGCGCGGCGCTCCGCGCCGTCGAGGGCGTGTGCGCGGGCGGCTCGGCGGCCGGGCAGGCGGCGTGCGACGACGCCGGGCGGCGCTTCCGCTGGCTGATCGCCCCCCGCTCGACGGTCGTCCAGCCCGGGCCCGTGCACACCGGGCTGACCGCCGATCCGGCGGCCGAGGCGGAGCGGTTGCTGGACCTCCTGGTGAGGTAATGGATCACACGCACCCGGTGTGCCGTTGACACCGGGTGCCAGGGCTTCTAGCGTCGCGTCCACTGAAGGTACTAAGCGGTCGCTCACCTGTGGGCGTACCGTGGTGGCCGTAGATTTCCCGAAGGTGTTCCAGGCTTTCCAAGGGCGAGGAGAACCAGCAATGTCCACCACTGAGCAGCGCGTCGCCGTCGTCACCGGCGCAGCGCGCGGTATCGGCGCCGCCACCGCCGTACGACTGGCCGCCGAGGGCCGGGCCGTCGCGGTGATCGACCTCGACGAGGTCGCGTGCAAGGACACCGTGGAGAAGATCACCGCGGCCGGGGGCAAGGCCATCGCCGTCGGCTGCGACGTCTCGGACGAGGCGCAGGTCGAGGCGGCCATGACGCGGATCGCCGAGGAACTGGGCGCGCCGACGATCCTCGTCAACAACGCGGGCG
>NZ_MLYP01000141.1 GCF_001866645.1 Streptomyces colonosanans | reverse complement strand
GCCCCCGCCCCGGGGCGGGGGCAGAAACGGTCAGGTGGTGCACAGCATCAAGCGCTGATCAGGCGGCACCGGCGGTGACGCACTTCTCGGTGAACTTGATCTTGCTGGTGATCTGGGCCGAGCCGCAGGACTTCGTCGACACGTACACGGTCAGCCTGCTGGGCCTCATCTGACCGTACGTGTCCGAGATCCACTTGTTCTTGCCGTAGTTCTTCCAGCGGACCTCACCTTGCGACTTGCTGGTCATCTTCAGCGTCGCCTCAGGGTTCTTCGAGATCTTGATAGAAACACTGATGCCGTGGGCGGTCAGGATGGCGCGGTTCTGCACCCACTGGGCCTTGTCGTGGGCCTTGCCCTTGTACAGCTTGGTCGACGCCTTCCAGTCGCAGGCGTTCACGTATGTGCCACAGTGCCAGGCGTTCACCTGCATCTTGTGGCCGCCCGGGATGCCCCAACTGCCTGAGGACGACGTGGCGTTCGCCGGAGCGGCCGCAAACAGCAGCGCACCGGCAGCCGCCACAGCGGCACCACCGGAGGCCAGACGCGAGAAGGATTTACGCATAACTTCTCCCCGTAGAAGGTGGAAATGCTTCCCTGACCATGCGTTCGACACCATGTTTCGGCACTCGCACGCATGTTCAGTGATTTTCTACGCCTCCTGCCCCACCGGCCGCTATCGCACCTTCGGGCACCCTGCCCTGGAGGGCCACTACGGGAAGGTTCGCCTCCCGCACGCAGCGGAAGGGGAACCCTTGGGCAGAAGCTCAGTTCCCCTTCGCGCACGCCTCGTGCTTCGCCAGCCCCGACACGATTCCGGACAGCTCACCGATGACGGCGTCCTTGTCCTTGATCCGCTCCGACACCGTGATCTCGGCCGCAGGGCTTCGCCCGTACGACAGAACCGTCTTCACCCCGTCGTGGGTCTTCTTCTCGTTCACGACCCAGTCGACCCCCTTCACTGACGAGCACGGAGCCGACTTGGGAACATCCGAGATGTTCCCGCACCGGAGAACGACGTCACCGTCCCCCCATACAGCTGTCCCCTTCTGGTCGGAATCGTTGCGCTTGTACCCCCCCAGCTTCTGCGGCGCCTTGCCCACCAGGCTGGAGCATGCGGCACTGTCACCTCCCGGAGCCCCCGACACGTTGTACGAACGTGTCGAGGTCCCACATGCCGCAAGGGCAGCGGCGCACAAAGCGATCACACCGACCTGCGCCAGACGCCGACCAGAAGTCGTTTCCATCAGCAATTCCCCACCCAGACACTGCAGTTACGGTTCTCTCGGTCACGATCACCTTCTAGGATGCCTTCCGCGCCACTTGAGTTGCGTGATCAGGCGGAAGACGTGCACCGGAACCGGCCTCGGCGCGCCGCGCGGCCCGGGCACCTGTCAGTGCCGGACACGGATGGGGTGGGGGAGCCGTGGTGGAGGGTCACTTGGCGTCCACACTCCGCCGCCGCTGTCGTGAACGGAAAGCGCACCGACGACACCTGCCGGCCCATCAGGCATCTGGCCGGTTCCACCACTTCCTGGATGACCTCGACGGTCGTGCCGGCCTCGCCTTCCGGGCAGTACACGGTCCACTAGTCGTGCTGGAAGAAGCGTGAGGTGCTCACGGCCATGCCGGACGCGGTCACCGACCGGCCCGGCCTGCTGCTCATCGCGGACCCAGCGCTCAGAGCAGGAAGGACGCGACGCCCTCCCCGACTGGCTGCACACCCGCATTCACCACCGCGGACACACCGCGCTGAATGGTCAACCACCCGTCGGCCGCGTCCCCAACTCACTGCGCAAGACGATCGGACGCCCTTCGCGGCACGGCTCAACCCAGCTTCGCCACGTCCCGCACCGCGCCCTTGTCCGCGCTGGTCGCCATCGCGGCGTAGGCACGCAGGGCGGCCGTCACCTTGCGGTCGCGGTTCGCCGGGGCGTAGACGCCGTTCAGGGCGGTGCGGCGGGCGGCCAGTTCCTCGTCGGACACCAGCAGGTCGATCGAGCGGTTCGGGATGTCGATGCGGATGCGGTCGCCGTCCTCGACGAGCGCGATCGTGCCGCCGGATGCCGCCTCCGGGGAGGCGTGGCCGATCGACAGGCCCGAGGTGCCGCCGGAGAAACGGCCGTCGGTGATCAGCGCGCAGGCCTTGCCCAGGCCGCGGCCCTTCAGATACGAGGTCGGGTAGAGCATCTCCTGCATGCCCGGACCGCCCTTGGGGCCCTCGTAGCGGATGACGACGACGTCGCCCTCCTTGACCTGCTTGGTCAGGATCTTCTCGACGGCCTCCTCCTGCGACTCGCAGACCACCGCCGGGCCCTCGAACGTCCAGATCGACTCGTCGACGCCGGCCGTCTTCACCACGCAGCCGTCGGCCGCGAGATTGCCCGTGAGGACCGCCAGTCCGCCGTCCTTGGAGTACGCCTGCTCGGCCGAGCGGATGCAGCCGTTCTCGGCGTCCTCGTCCAGCGCCTCCCAGCGCTCGGACTGGGAGAAGGCCTCGACCGAGCGCACACAGCCGGGCGCCGCGTGCCACAGCTCCACCGCCTGAGCGGACGGGGAGCCGCCGCGGACGTCCCACGTCTTGAGCCAGTCCGCGAGGGACGGGCTGTGGACCGCGTGCACGTCCTCGTTCAGCAGGCCCGCGCGGTGCAGCTCGCCGAGGAGGGCGGGGATGCCGCCGGCGCGGTGCACGTCCTCCATGTAGTACGTGCGGTTCTTCGCGACGTTCGGTGCCACCTTCGCCAGGCAGGGGACCCGGCGCGAGACCTGGTCGATCTCCTCCAGGCCGAAGGGGACGCCCGCCTCCTGCGCCGCCGCCAGCAGATGCAGGATCGTGTTGGTCGAGCCGCCCATCGCGATGTCGAGGGCCATGGCGTTCTCGAAGGCCGCGAAGGTGGCGATGTTGAGCGGCAGGACCGTCTCGTCGTCCTGCTCGTAGTAGCGGCGGGTCAGGTCCATGACCGTGCGGGCCGCGTTCTCGTACAGCGCCCGGCGGGCCGTGTGCGTGGCCAGGACCGAGCCGTTGCCGGGGAGGGAGAGGCCGATCGCCTCGGTCAGGCAGTTCATCGAGTTGGCTGTGAACATGCCGGAACAGGAGCCGCAGGTCGGGCAGGCGTTCTCCTCGATGCGGAGGATGTCCTCGTCGGAGATCTTGTCGTTGACGGCGTCGGAGATCGCGTCGACCAGGTCGAGGGTGCGGACCGTGCCGTCGACCAGCGTGGCGCGGCCGGCCTCCATGGGGCCGCCGGAGACGAAGACCGCCGGGATGTTCAGGCGCAGGGCCGCCATCAGCATGCCCGGGGTGATCTTGTCGCAGTTGGAGATGCAGACCAGGGCGTCGGCGCAGTGGGCCTCGACCATGTACTCCACGCTGTCCGCGATCAGGTCGCGGGAGGGCAGGCTGTAGAGCATGCCTCCGTGGCCCATGGCGATGCCGTCGTCCACCGCGATCGTGTTGAACTCGCGCGGGATGCCGCCGGCCTCCTTGATCGCCTCGCTGACGATCCGGCCGACCGGCTGGAGGTGGGTGTGGCCCGGCACGAACTCCGTGAAGGAGTTGGCGACGGCGATGACCGGCTTCCGTCCGATGTCCGCACCGGGTACACCGGAGGCGCGCATCAGGGCGCGGGCGCCCGCCATGTTGCGGCCGTGGGTGACTGTGCGGGACCTCAGCTCGGGCATCGTCGCTCGCTCCTTCAAAGAGTTCTCAGCTCACGTCGAGCGTACGCGGGTGCTCCACGAAGTGGACGCGAGCGTCCGGAATACGGGACAGATGTCTCGGGCGGCGAGCTCCGGTCCAGGGGCTGTGCCCCCCCTCGGGGATGCGTGACGCACCGCCTCGGTCACCCGCGCGGCACCCGGACGGACGACGACGCCAGGTGGAGCCGCGTGAAGGCGAGGGCCTCCGCGAGGTCGGCCTCGCGCTCCGCGCTGGACATGGCACGGCGGGTGTTGACCTCGACCACGACGTACCCGTCGAAGCCGGTGCGCGCCAGCCGCTCCAGGACCTCGGCACAGGGCTGGCTGCCGCGGCCGGGGACGAGGTGCTCGTCCTTGTTGGAGCCGTTGCCGTCGGCGAGGTGGACGTGGCCGAGGCGGTCGCCCATGCGGTCGAGCATCTGCAGCGCGTCGGCGCGGGCCGTCGCGGTGTGGCTGAGGTCGATCGTGAAGTGCCGGTAGTCGCCGTTCGTGACGTCCCAGTCGGGGGCGTACGCGAGCATCTCGCGGTCCCGGTAGCGCCACGGATACATGTTCTCGACAGCGAACCGCACATCGGTCTCGTTCGCCATGCGCCAGATGCCGTCGACGAAGTCGCGCGCGTACTGGCGCTGCCAGCGGAAGGGCGGATGGACGACGACGGTACCGGCACCCAGCTTCTCGGCGGCCGCACGGGCACGCTGCAGCTTGACCCACGGGTCGGTGGACCAGACGCGCTGGGTGATCAGCAGACAGGGGGCGTGGACGGCCAGGACGGGGATCTGGTGGTAGTCGCTGAGCCGGCGCAGAGCCTCGATGTCCTGGCTGACCGGGTCGGTCCACACCATGAGCTCGACCCCGTCGTACCCGAGCCGCGCCGCGATCTCGAAGGCCGTCGCCGTCGACTCCGGATAGACAGAGGCCGTCGACAGGGCGACCTTCGCATCCGGGATGCGCACCGCTGGTTCTGCCACGAGGGACAGGGTACGGGGTGCCCTGGACGGTTGGGCCGGGAACGATGGACCGGGCGGGCGCGGGCGCGTGTGGAACACGGGACGGCTGGTGGCGCCTGTACGCCGATCGTCGGTCCAGGTCAGGCGCGCGGCCGGTGGGGGCCGGCCGCGCAGTTCCCCTGAGCCCCTTCGGCCCTACTGCGGGCCCATGTGGTCCAGCCGCCGCAGGATCACGCCCTCGCGCAGGGCCCACGGGCAGATCTCCAGCGCCTCCACCCCGAACAGGTCCATGGCGCCCTCCGCGACCAGCGCCCCGGCGAGGAGCTGCCCCGCGCGGCCCGCGGAGACGCCGGGGAGGTCCCCGCGCTCGCCGGTCGTCATCGCGGCCAGCCGCGGCACCCACGACTCCAGCGACTCCCGCTTCAGCTCGCGCTGCACATACAGCCCCTCGGCGGAGCGCGCCGCCCCGGCGAGCCGGGCGAGCTGCTTGAACGTCTTGGAGGTGGCGACGACGTGGTCGGGCGCCCCGAAGCGGCTGAACTCGCCGACCGTGCTCGCGATCCGCGCCCGCACATGACGGCGCAGCGCCTTCACATCGGCCGGGTCCGGCGGATCGCCGGGCAGCCAGCCCGCGGTCAGCCGGCCCGCTCCGAGCGGCAGCGACACGGCCGCGTCGGGTTCCTCGTCCATGCCGTACGCGATCTCCAGCGAGCCGCCGCCGATGTCGAGGAGGAGGAGCTTGCCCGCCGACCAGCCGAACCAGCGGCGGGCCGCGAGGAAGGTCAGCCGCGCCTCCTCCTCACCGGCCAGCACCTGCAGCTGGACGCCGGTGGCGTCCTCGACCCGGGTCAGCACCTCGTCCGCGTTGCTCGCCTCGCGCACCGCGGAGGTGGCGAAGGGCAGCAGGTCCTCGACACCCTTGTCCTCGGCCGCCTGAAGGGCGTCCAGGACGACCGCGACCAGCTGGTCGACCCCCTTGGAGTCGATCGCCCCGCTGTCGTCGAGGAGCTGGGCGAGCCGCAGGTCCGCCTTGTGTGAGTGCGCGGGCAGCGGGCGTGCGCCGGGGTGCGCGTCCACCACCAGCAGATGCACCGTGTTCGAACCCACATCGAGGACACCGAGTCTCATGGGCGGAACGCTACTGCCCGTACGAAGATCTTTATTCCACGGAGTGGCCCCGGGCCACTTACCCTGGAGTCGTGCCAAAGACGAAAAAGGCGAAGACCGGCAAATCCCCCAAGAAGTCGAAGGATTCTTCGCAGGCGAAGCCGGCCGCGAGGGACGTGAGGACGAGCGACGAGAAGGGGCTCGACTTCCCGCGCGCGTGGGTGGAGTTTCCGGATCCGGCCAGCGACGAGCAGGTCTTCCGATGCGATCTGACCTGGCTGACGTCACGCTGGACCTGCATCTTCGGCAGCGGCTGCCAGGGCATCCAGGCGGGCCGCGCCGACGACGGGTGCTGCACGCTGGGGGCGCACTTCTCCGATGAGGACGACGAGAAGCGGGTGGCCGAGCACGTGGGGCGCCTCACGCCGGAACTCTGGCAGAACCATGACGTGGGCATGGAGACCGGCTGGATCGTCGAGGACGACGAGGGATCTCGCCAGACCCGTCCGTACCAGGGCTCGTGCATCTTCCAGAACCGGCCCGGCTTCCCGGGCGGGGCCGGCTGCTCGCTGCACATCCTCGCGCTGCGGGAGGGCCGCGAACCGCTGGAGACCAAGCCGGACGTCTGCTGGCAGCTGCCGATCCGGCGGACCTACGAGTGGATCGACCGGCCCGACGACACCCGGGTCCTCCAGGTGTCGATCGGTGAGTACGACCGCCGGGGCTGGGGGCCGGGCGGCCACGATCTGCACTGGTGGTGCACGTCGGCGACGTCGGCGCACGGCGCGGGCGAGCCGGTGTACGTGTCGTACCGGGCCGAGCTGATCGAGCTGATGGGCAAGTCGGGGTACGACCGCCTGGTCGAGCTGTGCGAGCAGCGACTGGCCTCGCAGTTGCCGCTGGTGGCTCCGCATCCCGCGGATCCGCTGGACTGAACCGTCACCGGCAGCTCTTTCATGACCCGTGTCTGCCGTGCCGGAACCCCCGAGACGGACTCGACGGGTCGCTGTCGGCGGGCGGTGACGTCGCGGGCGGCG
>NZ_MLYP01000140.1 GCF_001866645.1 Streptomyces colonosanans | reverse complement strand
ACCACCGCCAGCAACGCCACCGGCAACCACTCCGAACGCGGCAGCATCAACGCCACCACCCGCTCGGGCCCCGCCCCACGCTCCACCAACAACCGCGCAAGACAATTCGCCCGAGCGTTCAGCTCCCCATACGACAGCTCCACACCCTCAAACACCACAGCAACCGCACACGGGTCAGCCGCCACCCGCGCCGCGAACGACTCCGCCAACGACACCCACGGAACCTCAACCACCGTGGCGTTACGCCGCACCACCAGCTCATACCGCTCATCCTCGGACAGCACCTCCAAAGCGCCCACCCGCACATCCGGGTCGACCACGACCGCCCCGAGCACCCGGACAAACCGCTCCACCATGCCTTCGACCGACGCCCGATCGAAGAGGTCGACGGCAAACTCCAGGA
>NZ_MLYP01000014.1 GCF_001866645.1 Streptomyces colonosanans | reverse complement strand
TTGGGAACGAAACCATCCGCGTCAGCTCCGAGGGCGAGGTCGGCATCAAGCTCCCGGCTCCGCTGGCTCACCTGGCCAACGCCCCGCGCGGCCGGTACGTGCTCGACGGCCGGATCGGCTTTTGGCACCGCGGCGAAGAATGGGCCGACCGTGTATCGGCGAACCGTGCTGTCGCCTACCGCATCCACCTGGACGTGGACCGGGGCCGCTGGTACCTCACCGCGTCGTGGACGATCCCCCCGGTCCAGGCCGTTCCCCTGGACGTAGCCAGGGCGAACGGGCTCATTGGTGTGGACACCAATGCCGACCACCTCGCAGCGTGGCGTCTGGATGAGCACGGCAACCCGACGGGTGAGCCCCGCCGGTTCTTCTACGACCTCGACGGGCCGGCCACCTACCGGGACGCCCAGGTGAGGCACGCCCTCACCCGCCTCCTTCACTGGGCACGGCGCGAAGGCGTCTCCATCGCGATCGAAGACCTGGACTTCGGCGCGGAGAAGACGCGGGAGAAGCACGGCCGCAGGAAGCGATTCCGCAAGCTGATCTCCGGCATGCCCGTCGCCAAGCTGCGGGCACGGCTCGTGTCCATGGCCGCCGAACTCGGCATCAGCATCGTCGTCGTCGACCCCGCCTACACCTCCCGCTGGGGCGCCGAGCACTGGCAGAAGCCCCTCAGCAGCAAGAACCGTAAGATCACCCGCCACGACGCCGCCGGAGTCGCGATCGGACGACGCGCTCTCGGGCACCGCGTCCGGCGACGGACGGCACCGCCCCCACACGACCAGAGCGATCGTGTGGGGCATCGGACCGCCCAGGCCGGACACGGAGCCCGCGGGCGTGAGGAAACCCGCCCCCGCATCCCCGGACCACGGACACGATCCGTGTCGCCGGACGCGGCGCGAACGCGGGTGACCAGTGCATCCACAACCGTTCGGGATGCGCCAGTTGACCAGGTTTGAGCCCAAGACTCACTCCTGCTCACTGATTAGGAACGGTGCCCTTAAGGGGCAGTTTGGGGGTTTACCCCGATCACGGGTGACCGGGACTCGCAGTAGTTTGCTGGGCATTGGATCCGGACAACTCGGAACAGCGATTTCTGCGGGCCTGTCGCGGACGGCGCCCAGAACGGGGGACATTCATGCGTCAGCGGCTTCGCTGCCTCGCGATCGTCGTGGCGGCCGGAATCGCGGCCGGTGGGCTGACCGCGTGCGATCAGCTGAAGGCGGAGAGCTTCCAGGACGACAGCACGCTGTCCGGGAAGATCACCTCGGTTCGGCTGGAGATCGGGTCGGGCGGTGCCACGGTGAACGGAACGAAGGGCAACGGCAGGTTGTCGCTCCGCCGCACCGTCGCGTACCGGGGCGACAGGCCGCAGGGCGCCAGCTACCGGATCGAGGACGGCGTCCTCGTCCTCGGTGGCTGTGGCAGCCACTGTTCGGTGACCTACATCGTCGACGTGCCCGCCGGTATCCCGGTGAGCGGCAAGACATCCAGCGGCTCCGTCAGCGTGACGCGGGTGGGCGAGGTGAAGGTGGCCACCAGTTCCGGCCTGATCGAGATGAACGACGTGTCCGGCCCGGTCGAGGCACGGACCTCCAACGGACGTATCAGAGGGCGGAACATCGCGGGCCGACGGCTCCAGGCGAAGACGTCCAACGGAGCGATCGAACTGTCCCTCGCCACACCCCAGGACGTGCGGGCCAAGACGTCCAATGGGCACATCGACCTGACCGTGCCCCAGGCCGGCTACCGGGTGAGTGCCAAGAACGGCAACGGCAGCAAGAACATTGATGTGACCGACGACCCGTCGGGTCGGTACCGGCTCGACCTGACCACCAGCAACGGGGAGATCGCCGTCCACCACCCCTGATGGACGGCGCGGGCCGACCACGGCCCTACGGCAGCGTCAAGATCTCCGCTCCCGTCTCCGTCACCACCAGCGTGTGCTCGAACTGGGCCGTGCGCTTGCGGTCCTTGGTGACGACCGTCCAGCCGTCGTCCCAGACGTCGTACTCGTAGGTGCCGAGGGTCAGCATCGGCTCGATCGTGAACGTCATGCCGGGCCGCATGACCGTTGCGGCGTGCGGGCTGTCGTAGTGCGGCACGATCAGGCCTGAGTGGAACGACGTGCTGATGCCGTGGCCGGTGAAGTCGCGGACCACGCCGTAGCCGAAGCGCTTGGCGTAGGACTCGATGACCCGGCCGACGACGTTGATCTGGCGGCCGGGCCTGACGGCCTTGATGGCGCGGTTGAGGGACTCGCGGGTGCGCTCGACCAGCAGCCGGGACTCCTCGTCGACCTCCCCGACGAGGTACGTGGCGTTGTTGTCGCCGTGGACGCCGCCGATGTACGCCGTCACGTCCAGGTTGATGATGTCGCCGTCCCGCAGCACCGTCGAGTCCGGAATGCCGTGGCAGATCACCTCGTTGACCGACGAGCACAGCGACTTCGGGAAGCCGCGGTAGCCGAGCGTCGAGGGATAGGCGCCGTGGTCGCACATGTACTCGTGCGCCACCCGGTCCAGCTCGTCCGTGGTCACGCCCGGCGCGATGCGCTTGGCCGCCTCCGCCATCGCCTGCGCGGCGATCCGCCCGGCGATCCGCATCGCCTCGACGGTCTCGGGGGACTGCACCTCGGGGCCGGTGTACGGCTTCGGCGAGGGCTTGCCGACGTACTCGGGGCGACGGATGTTCCCCGGCACGGAACGGGGCGGGGACAGCTCCCCGGGAGCGAGCAGTGACTGGCCAGACATGACAGCGAGTCTATCCAGGGACGATGGGGGAACATGTCCGTGGTGAGAGGAGCTGGTCATGGCCCTGTTCAAGAAGCGGACCGCGGGAAAGCCGGGCGAATGGTACTACTGCCTGGAGCATCAGAAGGTCGAGGAGGGCCCCGAATGTCCCGCCAAGGACCGGTTCGGGCCGTACGCGTCCCGGGCGGAAGCGGAGCGCGCGATGGAGACGGCGCGCGAGCGGAACCTGGAGTGGGAGACGGATCCCCGGTGGCACGACGTCCCTCCGGCGGGTGAACGGGAAGAGGACTGAGCGGGGGGGGCGGAGCCCCCAGGGACGGGGCGGCGGTGGCAAACCCCTCCGGCCGCTCAGTCCGCCGCCCGCTCCCGCTCCGCCCGCGTCCGTACCGCGTGCTCGTTCGTGCGGTTGTCGTAGCTCATCAGGGCCGGCAGGCACAGTGCCAGCAGGGCCACCGCACCCGTGCACAGCAGACCGCCCGACCACACCGAGGTGCGCACGCCCGTCCACGCCGCCATGCCGCCCGACCGGACCTGTCCCAGCTGCGGGCCCACCGAGTACGACAGCAGCTCGATACCGGCCAGACGGCCGCGTAGCTCGTCCGGGATCGTCTGGTTCCACATCGCGCCCCGGAAGATCCCGCTGATCATGTCGAAGCAGCCCCCGAGCGCGAGGAAGAGCAGCACCAGCCAGATGTTCCCCACGACCCCCGCCGCGGCGATCGCGAGCCCCCACCCGGCCGCGGCGAGCACCACCATCCGTCCGTGCCGGTGGATCCGCGACGTCCACCCGCTCGTGAGCGACACGAGCAGCGAGCCGGCCGGAATGCTCGCGTACATCAGCCCCAGCGACCACTCGGCCCCCAGCTCGTCCGCGAGGAACGGCAGGACCGCCAGCGGCATCGCGAAGAACATCGCGGCCAGGTCGACGGCGTAGGTGCCGAGGAGCTCCTTGCGGCCCCACGCGTACCGCGCGCCCTGAGTGATCGACCGCAGCGACGGCTTTGCGGCCTTGTCGGAAGCGGGGGAGGCGGCCAGCCCCAGGCCGAGCGCGAGCGACACCACGAAGGTCAGGACGTCGGCGCCGTACGCAGCGCCGAGCCCGGCGTACGCGACGACCACACCCGCCAGCGCCGGGCCCGCGACCCCGCCGACCGTCCAGCGCAGCGAGTTGAGCGAGGCCGCGGCCGGAAGATGCTCGTGCGCCACGATCCGCGGGATGAGGGCGTCGAGCGCGGGCCGCTGGACGGCGCCGAGGGCGGCGGAGAGAGCCGCGACGACGTACACGGGCCAGACCGCGGGCTCGGGCAGCAGCGCGTTCACCAGGAGCACGCCGGACAGCAGACCCTGCCCGGCCTCGGTGGACAGGATCAGCTTCCGCTTGTCGTACGCGTCGGCGAGCGCGCCACCGTACAGACCGAAGACGATCAGCGGTATCAGCTCGACGGCACCGACCGCGCCCACGGCCGCCGTCGAGCCGGTGAGCTCCTTCAACTGCACCGGCACCGCCACGAAGGTGAGGAAGGTGCCGAAGTTGGTGATCAGCCCGGCCAGCCACAGCCGCCGGAAGTCCGCCGACGAGCGCCAGGGCGCGAGGTCGGGAAGCATCGCGCGCAGCAGGGAGCGGGAGCCGTCGGGGGACGGCGCGTCCGCGGCATCCTCTCCGGCCGGTACGGAGCCTGACACACGGCCGGCGTTGGTGTCCTCGGTCACGAATGGCCATGCTGAGCCGACCAGCGGCCCGGGGCAATCGGTTTTCCCGGGCTCCCCGTGGCCGTCCTCACCCGACGGCGCGGAGCGCGGGGTCGAGTGCGCACGTAGAGTCGGCCCATGACCTCAACCGACAGTGCACAGAAGGCCCCTGCCAAGGACCCCTGGGACCTTCCCGACGTCTCCGGGCTCGTCGTCGGCGTGCTCGGCGGCACCGGCCCGCAGGGCAAGGGCCTCGCCTACCGGCTCGCCCGGGCCGGCCAGAAGGTGATCATCGGCTCGCGGGCCGCGGAGCGCGCCCAGGCCGCCGCCGAGGAGATCGGCCACGGCGTGGAGGGCGCTGACAACGCCGAGGCCGCCCGGCGCAGCGACATCGTGATCGTCGCCGTGCCGTGGGAGGGACACGGCAAGACGCTCGAGTCCCTGCAGGCGGAACTGGCCGGCAAGCTCGTCGTCGACTGCGTCAACCCGCTCGGCTTCGACAAGAAGGGCGCGTACGCGATCAAGCCGGAGGAGGGCAGCGCCGCCGAGCAGGCCGCGGCCCTGCTGCCGGACTCGCGGGTCACCGCCGCCTTCCACCATCTGTCCGCCGTCCTGCTGCAGGACCCGGAACTCGACCAGATCGACACCGATGTGATGGTCCTTGGCGAGGAGCGCGCCGACGTCGAGACCGTGCAGGCACTGGCCGGGCGGATCCCCGGCATGCGGGGCATCTTCGCGGGGCGGCTGCGCAACGCCCACCAGGTGGAGTCGCTCGTGGCGAACCTGATCTCCGTGAACCGCCGGTACAAGGCGCATGCGGGACTCCGCATCACCGACGTGTGAGCCCATGGGGGACACTGGTCGGCGTACCGGTCGTAGCAGTGTCCCCCGACAGGAGCCGTACCCATGCCCCGCCTCGCCCTTTACGCCCTGGTCGCCTGCCTGCTCACCGTGGCCGCGGCGGTCGTGTCGTTCGTCCAGGGCAGCTGGATGGGGATCGTCTGGGTGCTGCTCGCGGGCCTGTCGTCCAACATGACCTGGTACTACCTGCGGCGCGGCAAGGCGGCCCAGGGTCAGTCCGTCACCGGCTGACCTGGCAGTACTCGCTGGCGCCCTGCCAGAAGCGGCCCCTGTGGAGGTGAGCGGGGCTCGTTATGTCTGGGCGGCTAAGACGCGGTACACATGGGGGCGGGGGCAGCATCCCCGAACAGACCCCCGGACAGCGTCCTGAATACATAGTCGTATAGGTAGTGGCCGCAATAGTGGTCGGGTGCGTCGATGCCCAGGCCGCCCAGGATCCCGTTGATCACATCGAAGAAGGCGCTGTTGACCGACGGGACCCACAGCAACGCGAACACGAACAGCAGGCCGAACGGGGCGAACGGCTCCACCTGCCGCTTCACGCTGTACGGCAGCCAGGGCTCGATCACCCCGTAGCCGTCCAGGCCGGGCACCGGCAGGAAGTTCAGGATCGCCGCGGTGACCTGGAGCAGCGCGAGGAACGCGAGCGCGTACCGGAAGTCCGAGGGCACCCCGTCCAGCGCGTGCAGCCAGAACGGTGCCGTGCACACCACCGCGAACAGCACGTTCGTCAACGGGCCCGCCGCCGAGATCAGGCTGTGCCGCCAGCGGCCCCGGATGCGGTTCCGCTCGATGAAGACCGCGCCGCCCGGCAGACCGATCCCGCCCATGATCACGAAGATCACCGGCAGGACGATGCTCAGCAGGGCATGTGTGTAGGCGAGAGGATTCAGGCTCAGGTAGCCCTTGGCGCCGACCGTGATGTCGCCGCCGAGCAGTGCGGTGCGCGCGTGCGCGTACTCGTGGAGGCAGAGCGACACGATCCACGCGCTCGTCACGAACAGGAACACGGCCACGCCGGGCTCCTGGGCGAAGCCGCTCCAGGTGGCCCAGCCGGTGACCGCCGTCACGGCCAGCAGCCCCACGAAGACGGGGCTGATCCTCCGGTCGCTGCGCCGGGTGGCGGCGGTGGTCATAGGACTCCCTGGGCTCGTGCCGGAGGCCGCCCGGCCGTGGCGGGCATACCTCGAAAACGTCTCGCGAACGGTACCGGTTCCGGAGAGGGTGGGTACGCGGAGACCGCCGCACCGCCCGAATCCCGTGACCGGCACTGACGCCACCGGAGACAATGACCCCCGTGCGCTATCGGATCCTCGGCACCACCCAGGCATTCCACGCCGACGGCACGCCCGTCCCGGTCGGCGGGGCGCGGCTGCGCGCCCTGCTGACCGTGCTCGCCCTGCGGGCCGGTCGGACCGTCCCCGCCGCCCTCCTCGTCGACGAGGTGTGGGACGGCGACCCGCCCGCCGACGCCACGGGCGCCCTGCAGGCGCTGGTCGGACGGCTGCGCCGGACGCTCGGGCCGGAGGCGGTGGAGTCCGCGGACGGCGGCTACCGGCTGGCCACGGCACCGGACGGCATCGACCTGCACCGCTTTGAGCGGCTCGCCGGGGAGGGTCTGCGCGCGCTGGACGACGGCGACCCCGCGAAGGCGGCGGTCGTCCTCGACGACGCCCTCGTCCTGTGGCACGGCCCCGCCCTCGCCGACCTCCCCGACCGCACCGCCGAGGCGGCCCGCTGGGAGACCCGCCGCCTCGACGTGCGCCGCGCCCGCCTCACGGCGGCCCTCACCCTCGGCCACGGCGAGCAGCACCTGCCCGAACTGACCGCCCTGTGCGACCTCCACCCCCTGGACGAGCCCCTCCAGGCGCTGCGCCTGCGCGCCCTGCGCGACGCGGGCAGGCCTGCCGAGGCACTGGCCGCGTACGAGGACGTACGGCAACTCCTCGCGGACCGGCTCGGCTCGGATCCGGGGCCCGAACTGCGGGCATTGCACGGGGAGTTGCTGTACGCCCCGCAAGCCGCGCCGGTCCCTGCCGCCGTCCCCCGCCCCCTGGTGCCCCCCGGTGCGGACATACCCGTCGCCTCCCCGCCGCCCGGCAACCTCCGTGCCCGCCTGACCTCCTTCGTCGGACGGGACGCCGACATCGGCGCCATCCGCGGTGACCTCGCCGCCGCCCGGCTGGTCACCCTGCTCGGGCCGGGCGGCGCCGGCAAGACGCGGCTGTCGCAGGAGGCCGCCGAGGCCGTGGCGCACACGGCGCCGGACGGAGTGTGGATGGCCGAACTGGCGCCGGTCGACGACCCGGACGCCGTGCCCGAGGCCGTGCTCACCGCCGTCGGGGCGCGCGAGACCGTGCTGCGCGGTGCCGGCGCCGAGGAGATGCGTGCCGTCGCCGACCGGCACGACGACCCCCTCGTCCGGCTCGCCGAGCACTGCCTGCGGCGCCGCATGCTGCTCATCCTCGACAACTGCGAACACGTCGTGGACGCGGCCGCCCGGCTCGTCGAGCACCTCCTCGAACGCTGCCCCGGTCTGACGGTCCTCGCCACCAGCCGTGAACCTCTCGGCGTACAGGGGGAGTTGCTGCGTCCGGTCGAGCCGCTGCCGCAGCCGTACGCGCTGAAGCTGCTCGCCGACCGCGGTGCCGCCGTCCGGCCGGGCTTCCGGGTCCAGGACGACCCCGAGGCCGCCGCCGAGATCTGCCGTCGCCTCGACGGCCTTCCGCTCGCCATCGAACTGGCCGCCGCCCGGCTCCGCATGCTGTCGCTGCGCCAGATCGCCGACCGGCTCGACGACCGCTTCAGGCTGCTCACCTCCGGCGCCCGCACCCTGCTGCCCCGGCAGCAGACCCTGCGGGCCGTCGTCGACTGGTCCTGGGACCTCCTGGACGCCGACGAACGCTCGGTGCTGCGCCGGATGTCCGTCTTCGCCAGCGGCTGCGACCTGGCCGCAGCCGAGGCAGTGTGCGGGCCCGCCGCACTGGAAGGGCTCGGCTCCCTCGTCGACAAGTCCCTGGTGGTGGCGACCCCTTCGGGCGACGGGGAGATGCGCTACCGGCTCCTGGAGACCGTCGCCGAGTACGCGGGCGAGCGGCTCGACGAGTCCGGTGAGCGGCCCGACGCCGAGCGCGCCCACCTCACGTACTACCGCGAACTCGCCCGCACCACCGACCCGTTGCTGCGCTCATCGGCCCAACGCGCGGCGATCGAACGGCTTCAGGTGGAGTACGAGAACCTGCGCACCGCCCTGCGCCGCGCTGTCGCTGCCGGTGACGAGCAGGAGGCGCTCTGCCTGCTGCACTCGCTGGGCTGGTACTGGCACATGCGGGACCTGCGCACCGAGGCCCGCGCCTGGTCGAACGCCGTCATCGCCCTCGGCCCCGATCCCTTCACCTCGCCCGCCCGAGAGGTGCCCGACCTCCGCGAGAAGTGCACCGACAGCCCGCCGCCGATGCGCCCGGAGATCCTCGACGAGGCCCGCCGCGGCGCCCATCTCTTCCACCTCGCCTGCATGGACATGGACCCTTCGGCGTGGGAGACGGCCGAGGCCAAGGAGAAGCTGCGCGTCATCAGCGAGACCTACCGCCCCGGCCAGCCGCAGACCTGCCGCATGCCCGGCTTCCTGTGGTTCTTCGCCGTGCTGCTCACCGCCGACGTGGACCGTATGCGCGCGGTCTTCGACGAGACCGTCCGCACCTGCCGTGAACGCGGCTACACCTGGGAGCTGGCCCAGTGCCTGCAGGTACGGGCGAACATCCTCGCCAACCGCAGCCGCTGGGCGGGGGACGCGAGCCGGGACGCCGACGACGCACTGGAGATCTTCCGTCGGATCGGGGACGCCTGGGGCGTGGCCGAGGCCCTGTCCGCCCGTGGCGAGGCCCGTGAACGGTGCGGTGAGTACCTGCTCGCGGCAGCCGACTACGAGGCCGCCCGGGAGTACGCCGAACAGCTCGGCGCCCGCTCCCAGACGGCCGTGCTCGTCGCCCGCCTCGGCAGTGTCCTGCTCGACGCGGGGGAGAGCGAAAGGGGCGAGCGGCTGCTGCGCCAGGTCGTCGAGGAGGACCACAGCTGGTTCAGCGGCGCCATGCCCGCCGCCCGGATCTTCCTGGCGATGTGGCTCAGCCGCACCGACCGGGTGGCCGAGGCGCGTGAGCAGATCCGGTTGCTGCGCAGGGACTTCAAGGCGATCGGTTTCGTGGTCTTCGAGGGCCTGGTGCTCGGCGTGGAAGCCTGGCTGGACACGGTGGACGAGCGGTATCCCGAAGCCCTGGCCAAGGTGCGCAAGTCGCTCGCGTGGGCCGAGGACCGGATGACCCAGATGATCGCGCCGCACATGCCCTCCGTCCACCTCGTCATTGCCGCGATCGTGCTCACCGGCATGGACGGCGGGCTCCGCGCCCGCGACGCGGCCCGCTGCCTGGCCGCCGCCGACCGTCTGCTGCCGCCCGGCCACGTCGAGACCCCGGCGGAACGCGAGGCCCGCGCCAAGGCGGAGGCGGCGGCCCGCGCCGCGCTGGGCGACGCCGTGTACGAGGCCGCCTACGCGGAGGGCGACGGACTCTCGCTGGAGGAGGCCGTCGCCCTCGTCTGACGCGGACCGGCGGTGCTGGTGCCCCGTGCCGGGGTCAGGTCTTCCTGGTGTACTTGCGGATGGCGATGGGCGCTGCGACCGCCGTGATCGCCACCGACCAGACCACCGTCACCCACAGATCGTGCGCGACCGGGCCGCCCACCATCAGCCCCCGGGCCGCGTCCGCGAGCGTGGACAGCGGGTTGTAGTCGGTGAAGTGCCGCAGCCAGCCGGGCATCGAGTTCGTCGGCGCGAAGATCGAGGAGCCGAACTGCAGCGGGAACAGCACCAGGAAGCCCATCGCCTGCACCGACTGCGCGTTCTTCAGCGTCACGCCGAGGGTGAGGAACACCCACATGATCGAGGAGGCGAACACCGCCGACAGGCCCACGGTCGCGAACAGGCCGGCCCAGTGGTGGATGTGGAACCCGACCAGGACGGCGACGACCATCAGGACGGCCGTGGCGAACAGCATCCGGGCCAGCTCCACGGCGATCTTCGCGAACAGCACGGACCCGCGTCCGATCGGCAGCGAGCGGAAACGGTCCATGACACCGCTGTTGAAGTCCT
This sequence comes from Streptomyces colonosanans, assembly GCF_001866645.1. GTDB lineage: Bacteria > Actinomycetota > Actinomycetes > Streptomycetales > Streptomycetaceae > Streptomyces > Streptomyces colonosanans. The sequence continues at coordinate 70,862 of NZ_MLYP01000014.1, read as the reverse complement.
GGCTGAACCCGGTGCCGACACCCTGCGAGAGGGTCATGCTCATCATCGCCAACATGCCGGGGATGACGTACTGCACGTACTGCTCCTGGCCACCGCCCAGCGCCAGGCCGATCGAGCCGCCGAAGACGTACACGAACAGCAGCGTGAAGACGATCGGCATGAACAGCGCGTCGAACATCGACTCGGGGTCCTGGCGGATCCAGAGCAGATTGCGCCGGATGAGTGCGCCGGTGTGCCGCAGATGCCCGCGCAGCGTGATCCGGGCGTCGGCGTCGGCGACGGGGGTGGCGATGGCCGTGGCACTCATACGGCGACCTCCTCGCGGGAGTCGGCGGGCGTGACGTCCTGCGGGGCACTGGCCTTGTGGCCGGTCAGGGACAGGAACACCTCGTCCAGGCTGGGCAGTTCGGTGGCGATGTCGGCGAGCGTGATGCCGCGGGCGGTGAGCGCGCCGACCACCGCGGTCAGCTGCTCGTCGCTGAGGATCGGCACCAGGACGGTGCCGGTCCCGGTGTCCACGGTCGCGTTGCCGGGTCCGGTGAGGCCGAACTCGTCGAGCGCCGTGGCCGTCGGGCCGAGCTCCTGCGGGTCGGCCGGGCGGATGCGCAGCGTACGGCCGCCGACCCTGGCCTTCAGCTCGTCGACGCGGCCGCCCGCGACGACCTTGCCGCGGTCGATGACGGTCAGCTCGGAGGCCAACTGCTCGGCCTCCTCCATGTACTGGGTGGTGAGCAGCACCGTCGCGCCCTCGGCGACCATCCGCTTGATCTCCGTCCACACCTCGTTCCGCGTCCGCGGGTCCAGGCCGGTGGTCGGCTCGTCCAGATACAGCACGGCGGGGTGCCCGATCATGGAGGCGGCGAGGTCGAGGCGCCGCCGCATACCGCCGGAGTACGTGGACGCCGGGCGCTTGGCCGCCTCGGTGAGCGAGAACCGCTCCAGGAGCCCGTCGGCCCGGGCGCGGGCCTCCTTGCGGGGCAGGTCGAGGAGCCGGCCGATCATGTACAGGTTCTCGTACCCGGAGAGTTTCTCGTCGACCGAGGCGTACTGGCCGGTGAGGCCGATCACGCGCCGGGTCTGGCGGGGCTGGCGGACGACGTCGTAGCCGGCGACCGTCGCCTGGCCGGCGTCCGGGGTGATGAGGGTGGACAGACAGCGGACCAGGGTGGTCTTGCCGGCGCCGTTCGGCCCGAGCACACCGAGGACCGTGCCCTCGCGCACGTCGAGGTCGACGCCGTCCAGTGCCTTCGTCTCGCCGTAGTGCTTGACCAGCCCCCGTACCGTGACGGCCGCGTCCGATGCGGCGTCGTGGGGATTCTTGTCGATGCGCGTCATGCCGACCACGGTGCCAGCCGCCACCGACAAACCGCCGACAGGCCGCCTACAGCGCCGATGAACCACCGGCACACCGCCGACACAACGGCGAGCAGCCCGCCGACGGGGGAAGATCGGCGGGCTGCTGCGGCCCCGTGAGGGGCGGGGGAACCGCGCGGCCGGCGACAAGCGGCGCGCAGTGTGTCGGCTACCGCACCCGGCAGTGCACTCAGTGCACCGAGTGCTCCTCAAGGGGGAACGTTCCGCCCACGACGTCCTCGGCGAACGCCTTCGCCGCGTCGCCCATGACCTGCCGCAGGTCCGCGTACTTCTTCACGAACTTCGGCACCCGGCCACCGGTCAGCCCCAGCATGTCGGTCCACACCAGGACCTGGGCGTCCGTGTCCGGGCCCGCGCCGATGCCGACCGTCGGGATGTGCAGCGTGCGGGTGACCTCGGCGGCCAGTTCCGCCGGGACCAGTTCCAGGACGACGGCGAACGCGCCCGCGTCCTGCACGGCCTTGGCGTCCCGCAGCAGTTGCGCCGCGGCCTCCTCGCCGCGCCCCTGCACGCGGTAGCCCATGGCGTTGACCGACTGCGGGGTCAGACCGATGTGCGCCATGACCGGGATGCCGGACTCCACCAGCAGCTCGATCTGGCGGTGCGAGCGCTCACCGCCCTCCAGCTTCACGGCGCCGACCCCGGCCTCCTTCACCAGGCGGGTGGCCGAGCGCAGCGCCTGCACCGGGCCCTCCTGGTACGAGCCGAAGGGCAGGTCGGCGACGATCAGGGCGCGCTGGGTGCCCCGGACGACCGCGGCGGACAGCATGGTCATCTCGTCGAGGGTGACGGGAACGGTGGTCTCGTACCCGAGGTGGCAGTTGCCCGCCGAGTCGCCGACGAGCATGACCGGGATACCGGCCTCGTCGAACACGGACGCGGTCATCGCGTCGTAGGCGGTGAGCATGGGCCACTTCTCGCCGCGCTCCTTGGCGGCGGTGATGTCGCGTACGGTGATGCGGCGGGTGCTCTTTCCCCCGTACAGCGCCTTGCTGCTGTCGGACGGCTTGAGCGCACTCTGAGCGGGCTGCCCCTGGGCAGCCGGAAGCTGCGTCATCGCAACGGCTCCTTCTGTCATCTCGAGGCGCCCTGACGGCGTCCCCGGATCAACCCCATGGTGGCACTTCGTGCCATGCGCGGCTAGGGCGGGGACGGGACGCGGCTCACGGCCCTCCTCCGGCCCTCCCGTACGGGCGTTCGTAAGGCCTCAGTAAAGAATTTCGATACGAGACGGTTCCGTATCGAAATGCTTCTAGGCTCAGTGCCATGACATCTCTTGCTGCCTCTGCCGAACGCCGGGTCCCCGAGGCGGTGCACCGGCGCCGGTGGGCCATCCTCGGTGTGCTGATGCTCAGCCTGCTGATCGTGGTGCTCGACAACTCCATCCTCAACGTCGCCATCAAGACCATCTCCACCCCGGCCCCGACCGGATTGGGCGCCACGCAGAGCGAGCTGGAATGGGCCATCAACGCCTACACGCTCGTCTTCGCCGGGCTGCTGTTCACCGCGGGCCTGCTCGGTGACCGCCTGGGTCGCAAGAAGATGCTGCTGGCCGGTCTCGCCGTGTTCGGCGTGGGGTCGGCGCTCGCGGCCGAGTCCGGCTCGCCGGGCCAGCTCATCGCGTTCCGCGCGGTCATGGGCCTCGGTGCCGCCTTCGTGATGCCGGCGACGCTCGCCGTCCTGATGAACGTCTTCGAGCGCGACGAGCAGCCCAAGGCCATCGGCATATGGGCCGGCGGCGTCGGCCTCGCCATCGCCATCGGACCGATCACCGGCGGAGTGCTCCTCGACCACTTCTGGTGGGGCTCCGTCTTCCTGGTCAACGTGCCCATCGTGATCGCCGCGCTGATCCTGATGGTCTGGCTGGTCCCCGACTCCCGCGACCCCAACCCCGGCCACATCGACCCCGTCGGTGTCGTCCTGTCGGTCATCGGCCTGGTCCTGCTCGTCTACGGCATCATCAAGGGTGGCCAGCTGGCCGACTTCACCGATGCCACGGTCCTCGCCACCATCGCCGCCGGTCTCGCCGTGCTCGCGTTCTTCGTGGTGTACGAGAAGCGCAGCGACCACCCGTCCATCGACGTCACGTACTTCAAGAACAAGGTCTTCTCCGCTGCCATCACCGCGATCGCGCTGGTCTTCTTCGCGCTGATGGGCGTGACCTTCTTCTCCGTCTTCTACACCCAGAGCGTGCGCGGGTACACGCCGCTGCAGACCGGCCTGCTGATGCTGCCGCTGGCCGCCGCGCAGATGATCTTCGCGCCGCGCGCCCGACTGGTGGTCGAACGGTTCGGCAACAAGGCCACGACGACCGCCGGCATGGTCGTCGTCGGCGCGATGCTCGCCTCGTTCGCCACCCTGAAGGCGGACACGCCGATCTGGATCCTCGAGGTCATCTTCTTCCTCATGGGCACCGGCATGGCCCACATCATGACCCCGACCAGCGTGGTCATCATGCAGGCGCTGCCCCGTGAGAAGGCGGGCTCCGCGTCCGCGCTCAGCAACACCTTCCGCCAGGTCGGCGGCGCGCTGGGCATCGCGGTGCTCGGCTCGGTCCTGTCGACGGCGTACCGCAACGGCGTCCAGGACAAGCTCGCCTTCCTCCCGGCCGGCGTCCGCCACACCGCGGGCGAGTCGATCGAGGCGACGCTCGGTGTGGCCGCGCAGCTCGGCCCGAACGGCAAGGCCCTGGTCGCCCCCGCCAACGACGCGTTCCTGCACGCGATGCACACCACGGCGCTGTGGGGCGCGGGCGTGGCGTTGCTCGGCGCGATCGTGGTGGCGCTGTACCTGCCCGGCAAGCAGCCCGCACCGCAGGCGGACCAGGAAGAGGCGGAGTCGGTGACGGCGGATCACTGACGGCATGCCTGGGCCGGACACTCGGGGGGCGGGGTGTCCGGCACCGCGCACAGCGGGAAGAATCATCCATCCCAGCGCAGCAAGGACGGAGCGGAACGTGAGCCTCGCCGACAGCCGGCCCCAGCAGGACTGCCCCGTACGCGGACGCCCCCGCAGCGAGGCCGTCGAACGGGCCATCATCGACGGTGTGATGAAGCTCATCGAGGACGGCGTCCCCCTCGCGGACCTCTCGATAGAGCGCATCGCCCGCACCGCCGGCGTCGGCAAGGCCACCATCTACCGCCGCTGGAGCAACAAGGACGACCTCTTCATCGACGCCGTGCGCTCGGCCGAGCCCGGGGACCCCGAACTGCCCGGCACCTCGATGCGCGACGACCTCGTGGTGCTCCTGGAGTCGCTGCGGCAGCGCGGGCTGGCCAGCCGCACCTCGGCGATCCTGCACAACGCGCACGTCCAGATGAAGAGCAACCCCAAGATCTGGTCCGCGTACCACGCGTGCGTCGTCGCCCCCCGGCGCCGGCTCGGGCTCGACGTCCTGCGCCGCGGGCAGAAGAACGGCGAACTGCGTCAGGACGTGGACGTGGAACTGATGAACGACATCCTCGTCGGCCCCATGCTCGTACGCTCCGTTCTGCGCCCCGACGCCGGGCTGGAGGAGGGCCTCGCCGAGCGGATCGTCGACACGGTGCTGGAAGGGCTACGACCCGTCAGCCGGTAGGCCGTGTACGCGTTTCGTCACAGAAGGTCCGCTCGTGTGCCCGTGTGGAACTTCCTGCGCCGTCTTCGTCGTCCTTGTGCCCGTACGGCCGTCATGGGGCGGCAGGAACGGAACCGATCATCCCCTAGGGTCGTACCGCGGGGAGACGACGGTGTGCACGGCAGGCTGTGAGGCGACGGTATGGCGCAGGCGTACATGACGGAGACGGGCAGCGGCGGCTCGGGACCGGACCGCCGAGGATCCCGGCTCCGGCGCCTGTGCGACGGTCTGCGCGGCGACCGCGGCATCTGGCGCCGCGGAACCGTTGTGGCCGTCCTCGCGGTGATCGTCGGGCTGGTGATGCTGCTGCACGCCCAGATCCCCAACCGGGTCGGCAACCTCGGCAGCCTCACCGAGACGTTCCTGCCCTGGCTCGGGGTCGTTCTCGTCCCCCTGCTGCTGCTCCTCGCGCTGGTGAGGAGGTCGGCGACCGCGCTGGTCGCCGTCCTGCTGCCGGCGGCGATCTGGCTGAACCTCTTCGGCGGGCTGCTCGGCGACAAGACCGGCGGCGGTGGCGACCTGATGGTCGCCACGCACAACGTGAACGCCGAGAACCCCGACCCCGTCGGCACCGCCCGTGACGTGGCCGCGTCCGGGGCGCAGGTGCTGGCCCTGGAGGAGCTGACGGCGTCCGCGGTCCCGGTGTACGAGAAGGCGCTGGCGCCGGCGTACCCGTACCACGCGGTCGTCGGTACCGTCGCCCTGTGGAGCAAGTACCCGATGACCGGTGTCGAGGCCGTCGACATCAAGCTGGGCTGGAAGCGGGCGATGCGGGCCACCCTGACCACACCGGAGGGGAAGGTCGCCGTCTACGTCGCCCACATGCCCTCGGTGCGGGTGAAGCTGGAGGCCGGGTTCACCGCCCGGCAGCGGGACACCAGCGCGGACGCGCTCGGCGAGGCCATCGCCGACGAGAAACTGAACCGGGTGATCCTGCTCGGCGATCTGAACGGCACCATGAACGACCGCTCGCTCAACGCCGTCACCTCGCAGATGCGCTCCACGCAGGGCGCGGCGGGCAGTGGCTTCGGGTTCAGCTGGCCGGCGTCGTTCCCGATGGCGCGCATCGACCAGATCATGGTCAGGGACGTCGAGCCGGTAAGCTCGTGGACCCTGCCACGGACGGGAAGCGACCACCTGCCGGTCGCGGCACGGGTGAAGTTCGCCCCCTCCGCGTCCTGACCGGCGCGGCCTTGTGCCGGTAACCGTGCCTTCACCTCCCGGAACACCGGGCCTGCCATGGTTTGTTCCGCAGTCGAACATATGATGAAGCGGAACCCCGCTCCTGAAAGGCAAGGCCCTTCATGCCCCTGGCCCTGCTCGCCCTCGCCGTGGGCGCCTTCGGCATAGGCACCACCGAGTTCGTGATGATGGGCCTGCTGCCCAACGTCGCGAACGACCTGCACATATCCATCCCCGCCGCCGGGCATCTGGTCTCGGCGTACGCGCTGGGCGTGGTGATCGGCGCGCCGCTGCTCGCCGCGGTCACGGCCCGGATGTCCCGCCGTACGGTCCTGATCGGACTGATGGTCCTGTTCGTGCTGGGCAACGCGCTGTCCGGCCTCGCCCCCGGCTACCACTGGCTGCTGGCCGCGCGCTTCCTGAGCGGTCTGCCGCACGGGGCGTTCTTCGGGGTCGGCGCGGTCGTCGCCACGAACCTGGTCGCGCCCGAGCGCAAGGCCCGCTCGGTCTCGCTGATGTTCCTCGGACTGACGATCGCGAACGTCGCGGGCGTGCCGGTGGCGACGCTGACGGGCCAGCACCTGGGCTGGCGGGTCGCGTTCCTGGGCGTGAGTGCCATCGGCGTGGCCGCGATCGCCTCCCTCTTCCTCCTGATCCCGAGGGTCCACACCGACATCCCGGCCGTCGGTCTGCGGGGCGAGCTGGCGGCCCTGCGCTCACTGCCGGTCTGGCTGGCGTTGGGTACGACGGTGGCGGGCTTCGGGGCGCTGTTCTCGGCGTACAGCTATGTGGCGCCGATGCTGACGGACGCGGCGGGGTACGCGGAGGGCAGTGTCACCCTGCTGCTGGCCCTGTTCGGGGTCGGCGCGACGATCGGCAACCTCGTCGGCGGCCGGCTGGCGGACCACTCGCTGCGGGGCACGCTGTTCGGCGGCCTGACCTCGCTGGCGGTGGTGCTGTCCCTGTTCCCGCTGCTCATGGGCGCCGAGTGGAGCGCGGCCGTGGCGGTGACGCTGGTGGGCACGGCGGCGTTCATCACCGGCTCGCCGCTGCAGCTGATGGTCATGGAGAAGGCGTCGGCGGCCCCGTCGCTGGCGTCCTCGGCGAACCAGGCTGCCTTCAACCTGGCGAACGCGGGCGGCGCCTGGATCGGCGGGCTCGCACTGGCCGCGGGCTTCTCGGTCACCTCCCCGGCGGTCGCGGGCGCGGGGCTGGCGGTGCTGGGGCTGGCGGTGGCGGGCGTCGCGTACGCGGTCGACCGCGGGGCTGCTCCGCAGGCCGGGCAGGAACGGCTGGTGGCGGCGCATGTCCCGGAGTCCGCGGAGAGCCTGCGCGGCTGAGCCCCCACGCCGCCGCGGCAACGGCTGGTGGCGGCGCATGTCCCGGAGTCCGCGGAGAGCCTGCGCGGCTGAGCCCCCACGCCGCCGCGGCAACGGCAGCCCCCGGTATGGAAACCCAAGCCGGGGGCACCGTTCCTGTGGACTGAGCAGAGGTGAGCCCGCTCGGCCGCGCGCCCCGAACGGTCTTGGGCGCAGCAGGGCGCCCCCGGCGGAGCGCTACGCGTGCTCGCGCCACCTGTTCGTGATCGGCAGGCGGCGGTCCTTGCCGAAGCCCTTCGCCGAGATCTTCGTGCCCGGCGGGTACTGGCGGCGCTTGTACTCGGCCGTGTCGACCATCCGCAGCGTCTTCACGACCAGCTGGCGGTCGAAGCCCGCCTCCGTGATCTCGTCCGCGCCCTTGTCCTGGTCCACGTACAGATCCAGGATCGCGTCCAGGACCGGATAGTCGGGCAGTGAGTCCGTGTCGACCTGGCCCGGGCGCAGCTCCGCGCTCGGCGGCTTCGCGATCGAGTTCTCCGGGATCGGCGGGGTCTGGCCGCGTTCCTCGGCGGCCCGGTTCCGCCAGTGCGCCAGGTGGAAGATCGACGTCTTGTACACGTCCTTGATCGGGCCGTAGGCGCCCACCGAGTCGCCGTACAGCGTCGAGTAGCCCACCGCCAGCTCCGACTTGTTGCCGGGCGCCAGCACGATGTGGCCCTCCTGGTTGGAGATCGCCATCAGCAGCGTGCCGCGCAGACGGGACTGGAGGTTCTCCTCCGCCAGCCCGGTCAGGCCCAGCGAGTCCATGTAAGCGGTGAACATCGGCTCGATGGGGACCGTGCGGAAATTCAGGCCCGTGCGCCGCGCCAGCTCCGCCGCGTCGTCCTTCGAATGGTCGGAGGAGTACTTGGACGGCATCGACACGCCGTACACGTTCTCCGCACCGACCGCGTCGCAGGCGATCGCCGCGACCAGCGCCGAGTCGATGCCGCCGGACAGACCGATCAGGACGGACCGGAAGCCGTTCTTCGCCGCGTACGCCCGCAGGCCCACGACCAGCGCCGAGTAGACCTCCTCATCGTCCTCCAGCCGCTCGGCGTACCCGCCCGTCCGCTCCGGCTCGTACGCCGGCAGCGGCTCCTCGGACAGCACCAGCCGGTCGATGCGCAGGCCGTCGTCCACCATGCCCGTGGGGGCGTCCGCCTCCGCCGCCGGCAGGTCGAGGTCCAGGACCACGCACCCCTCCGCGAACTGCGGCGCCCGCGCGATCACGTCGCCGTCCGGTCCGACGACGATCGAGTCCCCGTCGAAGACCAGCTCGTCCTGCCCGCCGATCATGGCGAGGTAGGCGGTGGTGCAGCCCGCCTCCTGGGCCCGCTTGCGGACCAGTTCGAGACGCGTGTCGTCCTTGTCCCGCTCGTAGGGCGAGGCGTTGATCGAGACCAGCAGTCCGGCCTTCGCGGTGCGCGCGGCCGGGACACGACCGCCTTCCTGCCACAGGTCCTCGCAGATGGCGAGCGCGATGTCGATCCCGTGCATCCGCAGGACCGGCATCGTGTCACCGGGCACGAAGTAGCGGTACTCGTCGAAGACGCCGTAGTTGGGAAGGTGGTGCTTGGCGAAGGTGAGCGCGATCTTCCCGCGGTGCAGCACCGCCGCCGCGTTCTGCGGGACGCCGGCCGGCTGGCCGTACTTCGGCTGGGCGCTCTCGCTGCGGTCGAGGTAGCCGACGATCACCGGCAGCTCCCCGAGACCCTCGTCGGCGAGCCGTGCGGCGAGGTCCCTCAGGGCCGCCCGCGAGGCCTCGACGAAGGAGGACCGCAGGGCCAGGTCCTCGACGGGATACCCGGTCAGCGCCATCTCGGGGAACGCCGCCAGATGCGCTCCCTGCTCGGCGGAGTGCCGGGTCCAACGGACGACGGCCTCGGCGTTTGCGGCGAGATCACCGACCGTCGAGTCGATCTGATTCAGGGCGAGGCGAAGTTGAGGCACGCGCCCAGTCTAGACGCCAGTAATCGTCAGAGCGACACAATGGGGGTGTGGGCCGCCCCACGTGGGGCACTCCACGGCGAAGGGGACGCCCGACGCGGCGCGCCCGCCCCCCGGTGACGAGGGACGGGCGCGCTGTGGCGTACAGCGTGAACCGGTGCTCAGTGGCGGCGCCACGACTCGACGTAGCCGGGAGCGGGCGAGCCCACACCGGTGACGTCGTCATAGCCGCGGACGGCCTTCAGGGAGCTGTCCTTGCCGAGGGCGCGCACCGAGGTGAGCAGACCGTCGGTCGCGTCGAAGGCGTTGGCGTAGTCCACGCGGGCGACCGCGAGCTGCTTGCCGGTCGGCGTGTCCACCACGTCGTGATAGACCTTCGAGCCGTAGCGGTCGTAGATCGCCGGGTTGGCGAAGCCGATCGGCTTGCCGCGCTCCTGCTGGGCGAGCGCCTGGACGGCCGCGATCACCGGAGCGGCGAGCGAGGTGCCGCCGATGCGGTATTCGGAGTACTGCTGCGACCCGTCCGGGAAGGTCTGCGTCTGGCCGACCAGGAAGCCGGTGTTCGGGTCGGCGATCGCCGCGATGTCCGGGACGACGCGGTTGCCGGCCCGGCTGTACGCCGTGGCGAGCGAGTTCGGCACGACGCCCTTCTGGTAGAAGGGCTGCGGCACGGTCCTGCTGGTGCCGCCGCCCGCACCCGAGTTGAACTGGAAGTTCGTCCAGCTCTTGCCGCCCGGGGCCAGCGTCGCCTTCTGGGTGCCCCAGCCGGTCTCCCACAGGTACGTGTCGCCCTTGCCGACCGCCAGCGAGGTGCCGCCCACCGCGGTCACCCAGGCGGAGTTGGCGGGGGTGTCGACCTGCTTCGTCCCGGTGTTGGCGATCTCGTCGCCGTCGTCGCCGGAGGAGAAGTAGAAGCCGATGCCCTGGACCGCGCCCAGCTGGAAGACCTGGTCGTAGGCCGCGGCCACGTCCGGGGTCTCGTTGGCCTCGATGTCGCCCCACGAGTTGGAGACGATGTCCGCCAGGTGCCCGTCGACGATCTTGCCCAGCGAGTCGATGAGAGCGTCGTCGTAGCAGGAGGCGGCACCGACGTACACGATGTTCGCCTTGGGCGCGACCGCGTGCACGGCCTCGACGTCGAGGGTCTCCTCGCCGTACCAGCCGGCCGCCCCGCACTCCTCGGTGTCCGTGTAGTCGCTCGGCAGTACCTGGGTCAGCTGACGCTTCGCGTAGGGCGCGTCACCGTTCTTCCCGGCGTAGGCGGCCGCGTCCTGGGCGATGGTCGGGGAGGCGTACGCGTCGGTGATCGCGACGGTCACGCCCTTGCCGGTCGCCTGGCCCGCGCCGTACGCGGCGCGCAGCTGCTTGCCGGTGTAGCCCTTGACCGCGTACGGGATCTGCTGGCCGTACGCCTTGGGCAGCGTGGTGGCCACGGTGGAGCCGTGGTACGACGAGAACGGGCCGGAGTTGCGGAAGACGTCGTCCGGCGGGGGCAGCGTGTCCTTGTGGTTCGCCTTGTGCGGGGCGTTGTCCAGGCCGGTGACGGTGAGGACCGCGCCGTCGAGCGAGGCGGGGACGGATGCCGTCTGCGCCGGGGCACGGTAAGTCCGCTTGCCCTTGGCGTAGTTGTGCAGTCGGGTGCCGAACGCCTTGTGGACGGCCGCCGCGTCACCGGTGACGGCGATGTAGCGCTGGGTGGTGCCGGTGACCTTCAGACCGGACGCCTTCAGCCAGTTGGTCACCGCGGCGATCTGCGCCTTCGTGGCACCGAAGTGCGCTCGTGCCTGCTGGGCGCTCAAGTACTTGCCGTACATCGGCGAGTTCGGGTCGGACACTGCCTTCGCGAAGGCAGTCAGTCCCGCCGCGTCGCGTCCGGCGAGGTAGACCCGGGCGGTGACCTTGGTGTTGTCGCTCGTGGCACCCTTGTCCGCCACGGCCGTCGCCCACGCGGGTTTGGTGCCCGCGAGCGCGTCCCGGTCGGGGCTGTTCGCGGCGTGCGCGGCGGATATGCCGAGCGCCAGTGCGCCGGCGAGCAGCGGCAGAGTCGCCGCCAAGCTCACCCCGGCGCGCGTCTTGGCGCGATTGGATCTCATAAAACCCCCTGCGATGCGGTTCGTCGCATGTAGTGGTCCGTCGGTGATCCGCGGAGAACACCGCGCGCTGAAGGCGCGGTGAATGGATCACGCGGTGGGGCCACTCTTTCGATGAACGGTTCATGCCAGGGGAATGAGAAAGCCAAGGAAACGCCAAGTAGCCACAATCAGAGGGTGTTTGGAATGGTTTCGACGGCTCTTCGATTGTTGCGGCATGGTTGCGATCGCCGCGGAGCGCTTGCCTCCGCGGCGATCGGACGTCGGGGTCGCGTCGTGGGGCGCGGCATCAGGCGCGAGGCTTCGCGCCCCGCGCCTTGAGCATGGCCGTCATCAGTTCGATCTCCGACCGCTGTGCGTCGACCATGCCCTGCGCGAGCCTCTTCTCCACGCGCACGGTGCACTTGGCGACGCAGCCCTCGGCCATGTGGATGCCGCCGTTGTGATGGCCGGTCATCAACTGCAGGTAGAGGATCTCGGCCTGCCTGCCCCTCAGGGTGTTCAGCTTCTTCAGCTCGGTGCCGGTGGCCATACCCGGCATCAGCGCGCCGTCCTGGCCGGAGGCCATCTTGCCCATGCCCATCCATGTCATCGGCGGATCGGGCGACACCTTCGGCAGCTCCCACAGATCGAGCCAGCCCAGCAGCATGCCGCGCTGGTTGGCCTGCGTCTGCGCGATGTCGTACGCGAGCCGGCGCACCTCCTCGTTCCCGGTGCGGTCGCGCACGATGAACGACATCTCGACGGCCTGCTGGTGGTGGACCGCCATGTCCCGGGCGAAGCCCGCGTCCGCGGAGTCGGCGGTGGGGGTCCGCGTCGTGGATCCGGCGTTCTCGGCGACCGCGTAGGTGATCGCCCCGGCCGCGACGAGCACCGTCGCCGTGGCGCCGGCGAGCAGGCCGGCGTACCTCACCGGGACATCCCGCCGGTGCACACGGCGCCCGGCTCGGGCGTCTGGGGGCCCTGGACGAACCGGGCGAAGAACGCGTCGACGCTCGGGTCGCTCGCGCTCTTCACCGTGCGCTGATGTGCCCAGGCGGAGAGCATGAGCGGGTCCTTCTGGTCCTCGACGGGGCTCATCAGCGTGTACGGGGTCTTGCTGACCTTGGCCGCGAGTGCGTCGACGTCCGCCTTGGACGCCTTGCTGCTGTAGGTGACCCAGACCGCACCGTGCTCCAGCGAGTGCACGGCATGCACGTCGGCGACCGGCTTGGTGTAGACGTCGCCGTTGCAGTTCTGCCACACCGGGTGGTGGTCGCCGCCGACCGGAGGCTCCATGGGGTACGCCACCGGCTTGGTCGTGTGGGTGCGGCCCAGCGTGCCCTTCCAGGTCTTCACGCCGTCGGCGCCCATGACGAAGTGGCCCGGGTCCTTCGCGCCGCTTGTCTTCACCCCGCTCTTCGCATCGCTCGTCTTCGCGGCGCTCGCCGCGACGGCCTTGTCGCCGGACTGCGATTCGACGAGGGCGACACCCCCGACGACGAGACCGGCGGCGACCACCACGGCCCCGACCGTCAGGACCCGATTGCGGCGCCCGCGGACGCGCTCGGCATGGCGCATCTCCTCCAGGCGCGCCATGCGCTCGGTGGGGCCGGTGCCGGGCTGGTGGGCGCTGTCCATGGTGAGTCCTTGAGGGAGGGTGTGGAATGGCCAGTGCCCGCGAAGCGCTCGTGGAGGTGGTGGGGGAGACGGCGGGCCCGCTGATGCTAGTGGGAGGGGACGGGCTAGAGCGGGGAGAGACACACGAGTGACCGAAGAGGCGGCTTTTGTGTCGATAATTTGAACCGCAGATTCCCATTATTTAGGCTGAACCCCATGCGGCTGCTGCGTTCCACTGACATCGCGCTGCGCGTCCTGATGCGGCTCGCCGTCGCCGACGGCTCCAGCCCCACGACCCGTGAGGTCGCCGAGCACATGGACGTGCCGTACACGCACGCCGCGAAGATCGTCGCCGAACTCCGGCACAGGGGGCTGCTCGAGGCCCGGCGCGGCCGGGGCGGCGGGCTGGCGCTCACCGAGGCGGGGCGCACGGCCTCGATCGGCGCGATCGTGCGCGCCTTCGAGGGGAGCGGTGACGTCGTCGACTGCGAGGGCACCACGCCCTGCCCGCTCAACTCCGGATGCCGGCTGCGGGGTGCCCTGCGGCAGGCCCAGGAGGCGTTCTTCGCCTCGCTGGACCCGCTGACGATCGAGGACGTGGCCGCGGCACCGACCGGGCCGCTGCTGCTGGAGATCTCCCGTAGGCGTCCTTGACCGGTTCGATCCGGTGGTACTGCCTCAACAGGCAACGTCTCCCTGCCGAAGGCGGTGGCCGGCACGCCGAGAGGGCGTGCCGGCCACCGCGGCAGGGAGAGGTTGCCTTTGATGGGCGAGGCAGTCCTCAGGCGAGCCAGAGGTCCGGCCCGAAGACCTCGTAGTGGATGTCGGCGGGCGCCACGCCCTTCTCGATGAGCTGGGCACGCACCGCCCGCATGAAGGGCAGCGGACCGCACAGGTAGGCGTGCGTGCCCGACGCGATCGGCATGCTGGTCAGGTCGACGCGGCCGGTGTGCGCGGACTCGGGGGCGTCCTGCTCGTACCAGAAGTGCACGTCGGCGTCCGGCAGCTTGGCGGCGAAGGCCTCGTGGTCGCCGCGCAGGGCGTGCGTGGCGGGGGAGCGGTCGGCGTGGGCGACCGTGACCGGGGCGCGGTGGCCGGAGTCGGCGAGCTGCTCCAGCATGGCGATCATCGGGGTCACGCCGATGCCGGCGGAGGCGAGCAGCAGGGGGGCGTCGGTGGCGTCCAGCACGAGGTCGCCGTACGGCGCGGACAGCTGCAGGACGTCGCCCTCGTGCACGTTCGCGTGCAGGTGGTTCGAGACCTCGCCGTCGGGGGTCGAGGCGTCACCGTGGACCCGCTTGACGGCGAACTGCCGCACCGACGAGCCGGGGGCCGCGGTCAGGCTGTACTGGCGGATCTGCCGGGCGCCGTCCGCGAGGTGGACGCCGACCGAGACGTACTGGCCCGCGCGGTAGCCGGGCACCGGCTCGTCGTCGACGGGGCGCAGCTTGAAGGTGGCGACGTCGGCGTTCTCCTCGATCCGCTCGACGACCTTCCACTCGCGCCAGTCCGTCTGCCGGCTCTGCTCGTACAACCGCTTCTCGATGGCGATGAGGGCGTTGGCCATCAGCCAGTAGACCTCGCTCCAGGCGCCGGCGACCTCGGGGGTGACCGCGTCGCCGAGCACTTCGGCGATGGCGGCGAACAGGTGCTCGTAGACGATCGGGTACTGCTCGGGGACGACGTGCAGCGAGGCGTGCTTGTGGGCGATGCGGTCCAGCATCACGTCGGGACGCTCGTCGGGGTGGTCCACCAGATAGGTCGCGAAGGCGGCGATGGAACCGGCGAGCGCCTGCTGCTGGGTGCCGGAGGCCTGGTTGCCGCGGTTGAACAGATCGCGCAGCAGCTCGGGGTGGGCGGCGAACAGCTTGCCGTAGAAGGACTTGGTGATCTCGCCGATGGCCGCGCCGACGGCGGGGAGGGTGGCGCGGACGGTTACCGCGGACTGCTCGGACAGCATCGTGACTCCTGGATGACTCAGTCGGTCGTCTGAGCGAGACGCTATTGAAAGTCGCATTTGAGATGCAAATTAAACGGGGGTGGTATCACTCACGCGGGAAAAGTGCCGTCAGGCCCTTGCGGGACCGCGATCGACCGTTACGGACACGGGCGAGAGCGGGCAAGATGGGCGGCAGGGCACCACACCCGCAGGAGGCGGGGCGTTCGGCCGGGGCCCGCTCGGGTGGTCACGGTCCGCAATGCACGTGAAACGCTGGTGTGGTGTGATGCCCAGGTGCCCGACCGCCTCCCGTGGCGACGGCGGACACAGGCGGCCTGACCAGCAAGGATGAGGAAGCGGATGATGGACAAGCAGCAGGAGTTCGTGCTCCGGACGTTGGAGGAGCGCGACATCCGGTTCGTACGCCTGTGGTTCACGGATGTGCTGGGCTTCCTCAAGTCGGTGGCCGTGGCCCCGGCCGAGCTGGAGCAGGCCTTCGACGAGGGCATCGGCTTCGACGGCTCGGCCATCGAGGGCTTTGCCCGGGTCTACGAGTCCGACATGATCGCCAGGCCGGACCCGTCGACCTTCCAGGTCCTGCCGTGGCGTGCCGAGGCCCCGGGCGCGGCCCGTATGTTCTGCGACATCCTCATGCCCGACGGTTCCCCGTCCTTCGCGGACCCGAGATACGTGCTCAAGCGCGCCCTCGCCCGCGGCTCCGACCTGGGCTTCACCTTCTACACCCACCCGGAGATCGAGTTCTTCCTGCTGAAGAACAGGCCTCTCGACGGCACCCCGCCGACCCCGGCCGACAACTCCGGCTACTTCGACTACACCCCGCAGAACGTCGGCCAGGACTTCCGCCGCCAGGCGATCACGATGCTGGAGTCGATGGGCATCTCGGTCGAGTTCTCCCACCATGAGGGCGCCCCGGGCCAGCAGGAGATCGACCTGCGCTACGCCGACGCGCTCACCACGGCCGACAACATCATGACCTTCCGCCTGGTCATGAAGCAGGTCGCGCTGGAGCAGGGCGTGCAGGCCACGTTCATGCCGAAGCCGTTCTCGGAGCACCCGGGCAGCGGTATGCACACGCACCTGTCCCTGTTCGAGGGCGACCGGAACGCGTTTTACGAGTCCGGCGCGGAGTACCAGCTGTCGAAGGTCGGCCGCTCCTTCATCGCGGGCCTGCTCCGGCACGCGGCGGAGATCTCGGCGGTCACCAACCAGTGGGTGAACTCCTACAAGCGCATCTGGGGCGGCTCCGAGCGCACCGCGGGCGCGGGCGGAGAGGCGCCGTCGTACATCTGCTGGGGCCACAACAACCGCTCGGCCCTGGTCCGCGTCCCGATGTACAAGCCGGGCAAGACGGGCTCGGCGCGCGTCGAGGTCCGCTCGCTGGACGCGGGCACGAACCCGTACCTGGCCTACGCGGTCCTGCTGGCCGCCGGCCTGAAGGGCATCGAGGAGGGCTACGAGCTCCCGCCGGGCGCCGAGGACGACGTGTGGGCCCTGACGAACCGCGAGCGCCGCGCGATGGGCATCGAGCCGCTGCCGCAGAACCTGGGTGAGGCGCTCACCCTGATGGAGCACAGCGACCTGGTCGCCGAGACGCTCGGCGAGCACGTCTTCGACTTCTTCCTTCGCAACAAGCAGGCCGAGTGGCACGAGTACCGCTCCGAGGTCACGGCGTTCGAGCTGAAGAAGAACCTGCCGGTGCTGTAGGCGCAGGTCAGGGCGGGTACCCCGCCGATCCGAGGGCAGGGGCCGACGGGCGTGGGCCCCGCGGTCCCACGGCCCCCGGCCGTCCGGTGCGCGCCGCTCGCCTGCGGCGCCGTAGCCGGTCGGTGCTGCTCCTGTCTCGGCATGCGCGCGTAAGGAGTCGCGCTGGTGTGACGGGAGGACGGGACGCAGCCGCAGGCCCCGTGCAAGGGCGCGGCCCGCGTCCCTCACAAAGGTCGCGCGTCGGAGACCAGTTCTCGCCCGTGAGAGCCGGGAAGTCGGCCCACGCGGTCGGTGCCACAGTGAGCCGCGGGCTCTGAGGGACCTTGGAGTCCCGGACATGAATCGCGCCGGGGGCCAGGGCGATCTCGACGCAGTGGTTGCCGTCCCCGCTGCTGCACGTGAAGGAGCGGCCCCGGAGCCGGGGCTATGGCCCCTTGGGCCGGTTACGCTCTGGCCAGGACGTGTGTGATTCGGCGGGAGGCCGGGATGACGGTGCCAGGGCGCAGGAGCAGCACCTTCACGCGGCTGCTGCGGCACGGCTTCACCGCCCCCTCCGCCGCCGAGCGGCTCCTGGAGAGCGTCGAGCTGGCGCCGATAAGGTCCGACCCCGTGCTGCTCGACGCCCTGGGCGCGACCGCCGACCCCGATCTGGCGTTGCACGGGCTGGTCCGGCTGCTGGAGGCGCAGCCCACCCCCACCGCCCGGCGTGAGCTGCTCGACACGCTGATCTCGGCCAAGCCGCTGCGGGACCGGCTGCTCGGGGTCCTCGGCGCCTCCGCCGCGCTCACCGACCACCTCGCCCGTCACGCCGGCGACTGGCAGGCGCTGGTCACCTACGAGCAGCAGGACCTGCACCCCGGGGTGGAGGAGTTCGAACGGCAGCTCGCCGAGGCCGGCGACCCCGTCTCGCTGCGCGTCGCCTACCGCCGCTGTCTGCTGTCGATAGCCGCTCGCGACGTGTGCGGCACCATCGATGTCGCCCAGACGGCCGCCGAACTGGCCGACCTCGCCACCGCCACCCTGCGCTCCGCCCTGGCCATCGCCCGCGCCGCGGCCCCCGACGACGCCGTGCACTGCCGGCTCGCGGTGATCGCGATGGGCAAGTGCGGCGGTCACGAGCTGAACTACGTCTCCGACGTGGACGTCATCTTCGTCGGCGAGGCGGTGAACGGCACCGAGGAGAGCAAGGCCGTGCAGGCCGCGACCCGGCTCGCCTCGCACATGATGCGCATCTGCTCCGAGTCGACGGTCGAGGGCAGCATCTGGCCCGTGGACGCCAACCTGCGGCCCGAGGGCCGCAACGGACCCCTGGTGCGCACCCTGAGCAGCCACCTCGCCTACTACCAGCGCTGGGCCAAGACCTGGGAGTTCCAGGCCCTGCTCAAGGCCCGCCCGGTGGCCGGCGACAGCGAACTGGGCGAGGAGTACATCGCCGCCCTCGCCCCCCTCGTCTGGCAGGCCGCCGAGCGCGAGAACTTCGTCGCCGATGTGCAGAAGATGCGCCGCCGGGTCGTCGCGAACATCCCCGTGGGCGAGGTCGAGCGTGAACTGAAGCTCGGGCCGGGGGGCCTGCGGGACGTCGAGTTCGCCGTGCAGCTGCTCCAGTTGGTCCACGGGCGCTCCGACACCTCGCTGCGCAGCGGCACCACACTGGACGCCCTGAAGGCGCTCGCGGCCGGCGGCTACGTCGGGCGCGTCGACGCCGTGCAATTCGACGACGCCTACCGCTTCCTGCGCTCCATGGAGCACCGCCTCCAGCTCTACCGGCTGCGCCGCACCCATCTCGTCCCCCAGGACGAGGCCGACCTGCGGCGCCTCGGCCGCTCCCTCGGCCTGCGTGCGGACCCGGCCGTCGAGCTGACCCGGGAGTGGAGGCGGCACACCAGCGCCGTACGCCGCCTGCACGAGAAGCTCTTCTACCGCCCACTGCTCGACGCGGTCGCCCAACTCGCCCCCGGCGAAGCCAGGTTGAGCCCCGAGGCGGCTCGCGAACGCCTGGTCGCCCTCGGCTACGCGGACCCGGCGGCCGCCCTGCGTCACCTGGAGGCGCTGGCCTCAGGCGTCACCCGCAGGGCCGCCATCCAGCGCACCCTGCTGCCGGTGCTGCTCGGCTGGTTCGCCGACTCCGCCGACCCGGACGCGGGCCTGCTGGGCTTCCGCAAGGTGTCGGACGCGCTCGGCAAGACCCCCTGGTACCTGCGACTGCTGAGGGACGAGGGCGCTGCCGCCGAGAACCTCGCCCGCGTGCTGTCCGCGGGCCGGCTCGCCCCCGACCTGCTGATGCGCGCACCCGAGGCGGTGGCCCTCCTCGGCGACGGCGACGGTCTCGAACCCCGCGGGCGCGCCCACTTGGAGCAGGAGATCCTCGCCGCGGTCGGGCGCGCCGACAACGCCGAGCAGGCGGTCGCAGCGGCGCGCGGTGTGCGGCGGCGCGAACTGTTCCGTACGGCCGCCGCGGACATCGTCGGTTCGTACGGCACCGAGGACGTACCGGCCCTGCCGGACCAGGGCGCCCTGGTGGACCTGGTCGGCGGCGCGGTATCGGATCTGACGGCGGCGACGCTGGCGGGCACCCTTCGCGCGGTGGTGCGCGCCAACTGGGGTGACACACTGCCCACCCGGTTCGCGGTCATCGCCGTCGGCCGCTTCGGCGGCCATGAACTGGGCTACGGCTCGGACGCGGACGTGCTGTTCGTCCACGAGCCGCGGGAGGGCGTCGACGAGAGAGAGGCGGCCCAGGCCGCGAACCGGGTGGTCGCGGAGATGCGCCGGCTGCTCCAGCTCCCGAGCGCCGACCCGCCACTGCTGATCGACGCCGACCTGCGGCCGGAGGGCAAGTCGGGGCCGCTCGTGCGCACCCTGACGTCGTACGCGGCCTATTACCGGCGCTGGTCGCTGGTCTGGGAGTCGCAGGCGCTGCTACGGGCCGAGCCCGTCGCCGGGGACGAGGACCTGGGCCGCCGGTTCGTCGAGCTGATCGACCCGCTGCGCTATCCGGCGGAGGGGCTCGGCGAGGACGCCGTGCGGGAGATCCGGCGGCTGAAGGCCCGTATGGAGTCGGAACGGCTGCCGAGGGGCGCCGACAAGACGCTCCACACGAAGCTGGGCCGGGGCGGCCTGTCGGACGTGGAATGGACGGTGCAGCTTCTGCAACTGCGGCACGGCTGGGCGGAACCGGGCCTGCGCACCACCCGCACCCGCGACGCCCTCGCCGCGGCGTGCGCCGCCGGGCTGATCCCCACCGAGGAGGCGGCGATCCTGGACGAGGCGTGGGTGCTGGCCACGCGGGTGCGCAACGCCGTGATGCTGGTACGGGGGCGGGCGGGCGACACGTTCCCGTCCCAGAGCAGGGAACTCGCCGCGGTGGGCCGCTATCTGGGGTACGGGCCGGGCCACGTGGGCGACATGCTCGACGACTACCGGCGTACGACGCGCAGGGCCCGCGCCGTCATGGAGGAACTCTTTTACGAAGCGTGAACGCGGCGCGCGACGGTGACGCGGCAAGTGCCGCCCGTCACGCCTTCGCGGGCAGCAGCGCGGGCGCGCCCGCCCCCGTCACCCACTGCGGCAGGGTGTACGGCAGGGCGCCGTACCACAGCCGCGACACGGTGAAGCCGAAGGCCAGGCACACCATGCCGCCCACCGCGTCCAGCCAGAAGTGGTTGGCCGTGGCGACGATCACCGTGAGCGTCGCCGCCGGGTACAGCAGGCCCAGGACACGCGCCCACGACACCTTCGCCAGCGCGTAGACGGTCAGGCCGCACCACAGCGACCACCCGATGTGCATCGACGGCATCGCCGCGTACTGGTTCGACATGTGCTTCAGGTCGCCCGACGCCATCGAGCCCCAGGTCTGGTGCACCACCACCGTGTCGACGAAGCCGCCGCCGGACATCAGGCGCGGTGGCGCGAGCGGGAAGAGGTAGTAGCCGAGCAGCGCCACGGCCGTCGTGGCGAACAGGGCCAGTCTTGTCGCCGTGTAACGGCCCGGATGGCTGCGATACAGCCACACCAGAACACCCAGCGTCACCACGAAGTGCAGCGTCGCGTAATAGTAGTTCATTCCGACGATCAGCCATGTCGCCGCGTTCAGGGCGTGGTTGACCGAGTCCTCGACGGCGATCCCCAGATGGTGCTCCAGCCGCCAGAGCCAGTCCGCGTGCGTCAGCGCCGCGGCCTTCTGCTCCGGCACCGCATTGCGGATCAGCGAGTAGGTCCAGTAACTGACGGTGATCAGCAGGATCTCGAACCAGAAGCGCGGACGGCGAGGGGCGCGGAGCCGGGGCAGCAGACCCCGCCCCGCGCGCTTCTCCGCCTCGTTCGTGACGGAGTGTGGAACGCCCTGGCCTTCCAGCGCCGTCACGGTCCTGTCACTCATGGGCACAGAGTCTGCCAGATGGGGCGTAACCACCCTTCATCCGGCAGAAGGGTTCCGGCCGCATGTTCTCCACCCTGCGGCCACCCGCCGGACCCGCAGAACTACTGCCTACTGCCCCAACAGGCAACGTTCGCCCCGCCGCGACGCCCGGCACGCTCCCCAAGCTCTTCGAGCAGGGGGTGCCCCACTCGCCGCGCCAGACGAAAGCCCAAGTACGTCCAGTACGAGGGCTTCCGTCCGGCACTCCCCCAAGCTCTTCGAGCAGGGGGGACCCCCAGAGCACGCTCCCCTACTCTCGGCTTCTCCCCCACTCTCGGCTCCGCTCGAGCGGGGGGACCCCCAGAGCGGGAGGTGCCCCCACGACGCCGCTCCTTGACGGGTAAACGTTGCCTGCCACGGCACTAGGTACGACTGCGGTCCCCAGGCGCCGAAGCGGTCGAACCCCGTACCACCAGCTCCGGCATGAACACGAACTCACTGTGCGGCGCAGGCGTCCCGCCGATCTCCTCCAGCAACGTCCGTACGGCCGCCTGCCCCATCGCCGGTACCGGCTTGCGGATCGTCGTCAGCGGCGGGTCCGTGAAGGCAATGAGCGGGGAGTCGTCGAAGCCCACCACCGAGATGTCCGTGGGGACTTCCAGCCCTTGCCGCCGCGCCGCGCGTATCGCCCCGAGCGCCATCATGTCGCTCGCGCACACCACCGCCGTGCAGCCCCGGTCGATGAGTGCGGACGCCGCCGCCTGGCCGCCCTCCAGCGTGTACAGCGAGTGCTGGATCAGCCGTGTCTCGACGTCCTCGGCGGACAGCCCGAGCTGCTCCTGCATCGCCCGCACGAAACCCTCGATCTTCCGCTGCACCGGCACGAACCGCTTGGGCCCGAGGGCCAGCCCGATCCGTGTGTGCCCCAGGGACACCAGGTGCGTGACCGCCAGCGTCATCGCGGCACGGTCGTCGGGGGAGATGAACGGCGCCTGCACCTTCGGAGAGAAGCCGTCCACCAGGACGAAGGGCACGCCCTGGGCGCGCAGCCGCTCATAGCGCTGCATGTCGGCCGTGGTGTCCGCGTGCAGCCCGGAGACGTAGATGATGCCCGCGACCCCGCGGTCCACCAGCATCTCGGTCAGCTCATCCTCCGTGGAGCCGCCCGGCGTCTGGGTCGCCAGCACCGGGGTGTACCCCTGACGCGTCAGCGCCTGGCCGATGACCTGGGCCAGGGCGGGGAATATCGGGTTCTCCAACTCCGGGGTTATCAGGCCCACCAGCCCCTCGCTGCGCTGGCGCAGACGGACCGGGCGCTCGTAGCCCAGGACGTCGAGGGCGGCCAGGACGGACTGGCGGGTGGTCGCGGCGACGCCCGGCTTCCCGTTCAGGACGCGGCTGACAGTCGCTTCGCTGACCCCCGCTTGGGCTGCGATGTCGGCAAGCCGTGTGGTCACGGCACCGGACTGTACCCGCCGCGTCTCCGCTTGCCCACCAGACGGACGCCTGGCCCGGCCGGTCGAACGGCCCGTTGCGGGTTGCTGCGTCATCGCGCTCCCTCGTGTTCTGGTCGGCGTTCGGTTGCAATGTGATGATTCCCCCGCCCGGCACGTGTGGCAAGGACTTGCAGAAATTTGCACAAGTGCCCGACGCCCCGTAGAGCAGCCGCAAGGTCAAGTCTACGACCCCTCTCGACCAGGTCACGGACGGGTAACTGTCATGACGCCTTGCACTTTTTTTCTGCAAGCCCTTTCGCAGGGGTTGCATCGCTGTTACTTTCACGTCGCCCGGCGGCGGCAATGGCGCAGTCGGCAAGTCGGCAGAGGGACGGCGGACCGAACCGTCTCCTCGCCCCCAACGGGCTTTCACCCTCAAGGAGAACTCATGCGGCGTGGCATAGCGGCCACCGCGCTGGTGGCGTCCGTCGCCCTCGCGGCGACGGCCTGCGGCGGAAGTGACAGCGGCAGCAAGTCGGACGGCCCGGTCACCATCACCTGGTGGGACACCTCCAATGCCACCAATGAGGCGCCTACGTACAAGGCACTGGTCCAGGACTTCGAGAAGGACAACCCGAAGATCAAGGTCAAGTACGTCGACGTCCCCTTCGACCAGGCGCAGAACAAGTTCGACACCGCCGCCGGCTCCAAGGGCGCCCCCGACGTGCTGCGCTCCGAGGTCGGCTGGACGCCCGCCTTCGCGAAGAAGGGCTACTTCCTGCCGCTGGACGGCACCGAGGCCCTCGCGGACCAGGCCAAGTTCCAGCCCAGCCTGATCAAGCAGGCCCAGTACGACGGCAAGACCTACGGCGTTCCGCTGGTCACCGACACCCTCGCGCTGGTCTACAACAAGGAGCTCTTCAAGAAGGCCGGCCTCGACAAGGCGCCCGCCACCTGGGACGAGCTGAAGGCCGACGCCGCGAAGATCAAGGACAAGACCGGCGTCGACGGCTACTGGGGCTCCACCCAGGCCTACTACGCGCAGTCGTTCCTCTTCGGCGAGGGCACCGACACCGTCGACGTCGACGCCAAGAAGATCACCATGAACGCGGCCGCCGCGAAGAAGGGCTACGGCACCTGGCTGAGCCTGTTCTCCGGCAAGGGGCTGCACAAGGCCGACACCACCGCCGACGCCTACGCCCACATCCAGGACGCGTTCGTCAACGGCAAGGTCGCCGCGATCATCCAGGGCCCCTGGGAGATCACGAACTTCTACCAGGGCAGCGCCTTCAAGGACAAGTCCAACCTCGGCATCGCCACCGTCCCGGCCGGCTCCTCCGGCAAGGCGGGCGCCCCGACCGGTGGTCACAACCTCTCGGTGTACGCCGGTTCGGACAAGGCCCACCAGGAAGCGGCGCTGAAGTTCGTCAACTTCATGACCTCCGCCAAGACCCAGGAGGCCATCGCCCTGAAGAACTCCACGCTGCCCACGCGTGACGACGCGTACACCGCACAGGTCAAGGCCGACCCGGGCATCGCCGGCTACCAGGGTGTGCTTCCCGCCGCCCAGCCGCGCCCGGCGCTGCCCGAGTACAGCTCGCTGTGGGGCCCGCTCGACACCGAACTGCCCAAGATCGCGGGTGGCAAGGAGTCGCTCGACCAGGGTCTGAACAACGCCGAGACCGCGATCAGCAAGCTGGTCCAGGACTTCGCCAAGTAAGCCCCGAGTGGCCGTCGGATCCTCCAGAAGAGGGGGAAGGATCCGACGGCCACCGGCCTGCGGCCCGGCCCAACCACCCTTGATCTGCAGACCTTCGAGAAGGTTGTCGAACCATGACAGTCGCCATCGACCGCGCGACCGGCGAACGCCGAGGTGACCGCGCGCCGCGGTCCGGCCTGGGCCGGCGTCTGAAGCAGGGATACCAGAAGCACTGGTACGCGTACGCGATGATCGCGCCCGTGGTGATCGTGCTCGGCGTCCTCGTGCTCTACCCCCTGGTGTACGGCCTCTATCTGACCCTCACCGACGCCAACAGCCTCAACACCGCCCGTACGATCGGCGTCAACCACATCGACGCCACGTACAAGTTCATCGGCCTGGGCAACTACAAGGAGATCCTGTTCGGGCCGTTGGCCTACGACCGGTTCTGGTCGCACTTCCTGTGGACCGCCTTCTGGACGGCTGCCTGTGTGTTCCTGCACTACACCATCGGTCTCGGCCTCGCGCTGATGCTCAACCAGAAGCTGCGCGGCCGCACCTTCTACCGGCTGCTGCTGGTCGTGCCCTGGGCGGTACCGACCTTCGTCACCGTCTTCTCCTGGCGGATCATGCTCGCCGACTCCGGCGTCATCAACCAGGTCCTCCACTCCCTCCACCTGCCCGAGCCGCAGTGGCTGGAGGACACCTTCTGGCAGCGGTTCGCCGCGATCACGGTCAACACCTGGTGCGGTGTGCCGTTCATGATGCTCTCGCTGCTCGGCGGTCTGCAGTCCATCGACCCCTCCCTCTACGAGGCCGCGGAGATGGACGGCGCGAGCACCTGGCAGCGCTTCCGCCATGTCACGCTGCCCGGCCTGCGTGCGGTCAGCTCCACCGTGGTGCTGCTCGGCGTGATCTGGACCTTCAACCAGTTCGCCATCATCTTCCTGCTGTTCGGCCCCACCGGCGCGCCCGACGCCCAGATCCTCGTCACCTGGGCCTACTACCTGGGCTTCGGACAGCAGCCGCGGGACTTCGCCCAGTCCGCCGCGTACGGTGTGCTGCTGCTGTCGATCCTGACCGTCTTCACCTCCTTCTACTTCCGCTGGCTGAAGCGCAATGACCAGCTCGCCGTCTGACGCCGCAGGAGCCGCCATGAGCACCACGACCCTCGAGAAGACCGAGGCCACACCGCCCGCGCCGCAGCCTGGGCGCCACACCCGCGGGCGAGGCGAGCGCGGCACGCTCGGCACCACCCTGCTGCACGGCGGACTCGTCGTCGCGAGCCTCGTCGCGCTGGCCCCGGTGGCCTGGCTGTTCTACCTGTCCCTCGGCCCCGACAAGGACGCCTACCTGCACCCGGGCAAGATCCTGGACAGCCTCTCCTTCTCCAACTACAGCTACGTGCTGCAGCACACCGCGTTCTTCGACTGGTTCAAGTCGACGATGATCGTGGCCCTCGGCACCACCCTGGTCGGCGTCTTCGTCGCCGCCACCACCGGGTACGCGGTTTCGCGCATGCGCTTCCCCGGCTACAGGCAGCTGATGTGGGTCCTGCTGCTCACCCAGGCGTTCCCGATCGCCGTCCTGATCGTGCCGATGTACCAGATCTTCAGCGATCTCGGTCTCATCGACACTTACGGGGCCCTGATCCTCATCAACTGCACCACGGCCGTGCCCTACAGCGCCTGGCTGCTCAAGGGGTACTTCGACACCATCCCCTTCGAGATCGACGAGGCGGGACGCGTCGACGGGCTCACCCCCTTCGGCACCTTCTTCCGCCTGATCCTCCCGCTGTCCCGCCCCGGGCTCGCCGTCGCGGCCTTCTACAACTTCATCACCGCCGTCGCCGAGGTCGCCTTCGCGACCACCTTCCTGCTCGACGACTCGAAGTACACCTTTGCCGTCGGACTGCAGACATTCGTCAGCGAGCACGACGCCCAGTGGAACTACATGGCCGCCACCGCGGTGCTGATCGCGATACCCGTGTCGGTGTTCTTCTACCTTGTGCAGAAGAACCTCGTCACCGGCCTCACCGCCGGCGGCACCAAGGGCTGACGCCCACCGGAGGAGGCTCCCGCGCCCGACGGCGCGGGTAGGCGGCCGCGGTGTCCTACCGACCCCGCTGACACCGTGGCCGCCTTGTACTCCGGCCCTCGCCGCCGTATCCACGCCCACCATGACTCGTTACGCATCAAGGACGCCATGAGCCAGCACTCCGCCGACCCGGCCCCGGACACCGCCCTCGCCACCATCGCCGCCCACCGCGACTGGTGGCGGGACGCGGTGATCTACCAGGTCTATCCGCGCAGCTTCGCCGACGACAACGGCGACGGCATGGGCGACCTGGAGGGCGTACGTTCCCGACTTCCCTATCTGCGCGACCTCGGCATCGACGCCGTATGGCTCAGCCCCTTCTACGCCTCGCCGCAGGCCGACGCCGGCTACGACGTCGCCGACTACCGCGCCGTGGACCCCATGTTCGGCAACCTCATGGACGCCGACGCGCTGATCCGCGACGCTCACGCACAGAGCTTGAGGATCATCGTCGACCTGGTCCCCAACCACTCCTCCGACCAGCACGAGTGGTTCAAGCGGGCGCTCGCGGAGGGGCCGGGATCGCCCCTGCGGGAGCGCTACCACTTCCGGCCGGGCAAGGGCGAGAACGGCGAACTCCCGCCGAACAACTGGGAGTCCATCTTCGGCGGCCCGGCGTGGACCAGGGTCCCGGACGGCGAGTGGTACCTGCACCTCTTCGCGCCGGAGCAGCCCGACTTCAACTGGAACCACCCCGCGGTCGGCGACGAGTTCCGCTCGATCCTGCGCTTCTGGCTCGACATGGGCGTCGACGGCTTCCGTATCGACGTCGCCCACGGCCTGGTGAAGGCGGAGGGCCTGCCGGACCTCGGCAGCCATGACCAGCTGAAGCTCCTCGGCAACGATGTCATGCCGTTCTTCGACCAGGACGGCGTGCACGCCATCTACCGCCAGTGGCGCACCATTCTCGACGAGTACGCGCATCAGAAGGAACCCGAAGGGCCTTCCTCAGAAGGGCGGTGGCGGGAGACGGGAGGGCGCATCTTCGTCGCCGAGGCCTGGACCCCGACGGTCGAGCGCACCGCCAACTACGTCCGCCCCGACGAACTGCACCAGGCGTTCAACTTCCAGTACCTGGGCACCCATTGGGACGCATCCGAGCTGCGTGCCGTCATCGACCGCACCCTCGACGTGATGCGCCCGGTCGGCGCCCCCGCGACCTGGGTGCTGTCCAACCACGACGTGACCCGGCACGCCACCCGCTTCGCCAACGAGGCCGGCCTCGGCACGCAGATCCGTGAGGCGGGCGACCGGGAGCTGGGCCTGCGCCGCGCCCGCGCGGCCACCCTGCTCATGCTGGCCCTGCCGGGATCGGCGTACGTGTACCAGGGCGAGGAGCTGGGCCTGCCCGACGTCGTGGACCTCCCCGACGAGGTCCGCCAGGACCCCGCCTTCTTCCGGGGCGCGGGCCAGGACGGCTTCCGCGACGGCTGCCGGGTGCCGATCCCGTGGACGCGCGAGGGGTCGTCGTACGGCTTCGGCAGCGGCGGCAGCTGGCTGCCGCAGCCCGGGGGCTGGGGCGA
This sequence comes from Streptomyces colonosanans, assembly GCF_001866645.1. Classification (GTDB taxonomy): domain Bacteria; phylum Actinomycetota; class Actinomycetes; order Streptomycetales; family Streptomycetaceae; genus Streptomyces; species Streptomyces colonosanans. Next base: position 42,917 of record NZ_MLYP01000014.1, on the reverse strand, counting down.
GCTGAGCGTCGAGGTCCAGCAGGGCGTGGCGGGCTCCACCCTGGAGCTGTACCGCACCGCCCTCACGACCCGCCGGGACCACCCCGACCTGGGCGCCGGCGAGAGCGTGGAGTGGCTGACGGCCCCCGAGGGCGTCCTGGCCTTCCGCCGCGGCGAGTTCGTCTGCGTGGCGAACACCACGGGGGAGGCCGTGACGACCCCGGTGTACGGCCGCGTCCTGGTTGCCAGTGCGGAGGTGACGATCGGGGGCGCCGAGGCCGAGCTCCCGGCGGACGCGACGGTGTGGTGGACCACCGGCTGACGCCACACACGCCCTTCTCAGCGGTGTCAGAGGCCCGCCGTCCGCAGGGACGGCGGGCCTCGCCGGCTTCGCCTACGGGTTCACGTGCCCCTGGCGGGCCGCGATCAGGCCCTCTCAGGCTCTCTCAGGCCCAGGGTAGGCGGGCGGATCAGCGTAGTCCGGCGAAGAGGTCGTTCTCGGGCACGGCCGCCCCGGTGGTGTCCTGGACACGTACGAAGGTCTCCACGCCCATCAACTCGGTGAACCTCTCCTGGCCCATCCTGAGGAAGAAGATGTTCTCGCCCTGGCTGGCGTGCGCGGCGAGCGCATCGAACTTCTGACCGCCGAACGCAGAGGTGTCCACCCAGGTGGTGATCTCGTCGTCGGGGAGTCCGATCTCGGCCATCGCGGCGGCCTCGGCGGGATCCGGCTCCTGCCAGTCCGCACCGAACTCGCGCATGGTCTCCCCGAACCGCTGCATCATCGAGCGGGGCGCCGTGGTCCAGTACACCTTCGGTGTCAGCGCGGTCATCGCCAGCGCCGCCATCGTGATGCGGTTGGCCTGGATGTGGTCGGGGTGGCCGTAGAAGCCGTTCTCGTCGTAGGTCACGACCACATCGGGTCGGTAGCGCCGCAAGAGTTCCGCGAGTCGGGCAGCGCCCTCCTCCACCGGGGTCTGCCAGAAGGATCCGGGAGCGTCGTTGGTCGGCCAGCCCATCATCCCGGAGTCGGCATAGTCCAGCATCTCCAGATCACTGACCTTCAGGATGTCGCAGCTTGCCTTGAGTTCTTGACTCCGCATCAAGGCGACCGCCGCCGGATCATGCCCGGGATCGCCCGGTTTGGCACCCCCCGGTCCGTCGCCGCAACCGCCGTCTGTGCACGTCACGAGGACCGTGCGGATGCCCTCCGCCGCGTACCGCGCGAGGACACCTCCCGTTCCGGTGGCCTCGTCGTCGGGGTGGGCGTGCACCGCCATGAGCGTCAAGGGCCGGTCATTCATGAAACAGTCCTCCTGTGTGAAAAGGCCTCGGTCCGAGTCCGCGGCGGGCGTACCGCGGACCCGGGGGCCCGGATCGCGTCGGGGCGGACGACCTTTTGGTCTTCCTGTTCCCCGCCCGCGCGGCGCCGGTCCCTCGGCCAGTGCAACAGTGCCGGCCGGACCGGCTGTTCCCGTCGTGCACGGGAACACCCCCTGGGCGTCCGGCACATGTTCCGTGTTCCGGTGCGCGTTTGTAGTCGCTCTTGCTTCGGATGGTGCGGAAGTCGGCTCGAAGTCTCTGTTCGTGCGGGTGGTTCGGCTGATACTCGGTGACTCTGAGCGAGGTGGACCCGACTACTTCCGCGTGAGCCCTCCAAGGCGCTGGTCGCAGCCCGGAGGGGTGGTGGGTCACTCGCCGTTGGCAGAACGCGGATGTTCCATGCGGGAGAGCCAGGTGGTGAGCAGCGTTTCAAGTGTCCTGGCTTCAGCCGGCGTCAGCAGATCCAGCAGGTTGCGTTCGTTGTGCATGTGGTCGGTGAACGCCCGGTCGATGAGTTCGCGTCCGGGCCTGGTGAGGGCGACGATCCGGCCGCGTTGGTCGTCGTCTGAACGGCGGCGGGTGACGAGTCCGGCTCGCTCCAGGCGGTCGATTCTCTTCGTCATCGCGCCAGTGGTGACCATGGTGTGCGCCGCGAGTTCCCCGGGTGCCCGTTCGTAGGGCTCACCGGCGCGGCGTAGTGCGCACAGGACGTCGAACTCTCCCTCGCTGAGACCGTAGCGGCCGTAGACGAGGCAGATTTCCTCGGTGAGCCGGTCGGCCAGACGGTGTAGTCGGCCGATCACGCCCAGCGGGCTGACGTCGAGGTCGGGCCGTTCGAGGTGCCAGTCGGCCTGGATGCGGGCCACTCGGTCCTGCGGTTGACGGTGCTCCATGGACTCCATAGTAACTTCCTGGGAAGCTATATTGCCTTCCATGGAAGCTAATATGCGTTGGGTGGCACTGACCGCAGTCGCGCCGGTGGCCTGGGGGACCAACTACTTCGTCACACACGAGTTCCTGCCGGACGACCGCCCGCTGTACGGGGCCGCCCTGCGGGCGCTGCCCGCCGGCCTGGTTCTGCTGGCCCTGTGCAGGCAGCGGCCGCACGGCGCGTGGTGGGGGCGGTCCGCGGTGCTCGGGCTGCTCAATATGAGCGTGTTCTTCGTCCTCGTCTACGCCGCTTCCCAACTGCTTCCGACGAGCGTCGCCTCGACCGTCATGGCGATGTCCCCGCTGACGATGATGCTCATCGCCTGGCCCCTGGTGTCCGAACGGCCCCGGACCGCCCATCTCGCCGGTGCCGCGATCGGGTTCGGCGGGGTCTGTCTGATGCTGCTCACGGGGGCGGAAGGGGTGAGCGTGCCGGGAGTCCTCGCCTCGGCCGCCGCCATGCTGGCGTCGTCCTTCGGCCACATCCTGGCCAAACGGTGGAGCGACGGTGTCGATGTGCTCGCCTCGACCGCCTGGCAACTCACCGCCGGGGGTCTGTTCCTGCTCCCGGTCGCCGCGGCCGTGGAGGGCCCTCCGCCCGCGCTCTCCCCATCGACGCTCCTCGCGTTCGGCTACGTCGCCCTGGTCGCCACCGCACTGGCCTTCGCCGCCTGGTTCACCGGGCTGCGGCACCTGTCTGCGGGGACAGTCGGACTGATCGGACTGCTCAACCCCGTTACAGGCGTGCTGCTCGGCACAGCGGTCGCCGGAGAGGTGGTGACCGTCCAGCAACTGTGCGGGCTGGTCCTGGTCGTGGCCGGAGTCGTCCTGGGTCAGCCCAGGCGCGCCGGTCGACGCGACAGCAGCCAGACACCTCCCCATCCGGTATCCGGCGAGTTTCCCGTGGGAACGCCCTCGATACGCAAGCCCTTGTGAGAATCAGGCGTGGAGGCAACGGCTTGGTGGCAGGGCGCCGGGGATGGGCCGGTGGGGAGATGTGATGTGTGGTGACTCAGGACTGGGGGCGGCGAAGTCCGGGCGTGGGACCGTTCTTGAGGGCTTCGACGAAGGTGGTGAAGGCTCCGGTCGGGAGGGAGAGAGTGGCTCTGGCTGGGGCCTTGGAGTCGCGGACGGCTATGCGGGTGCGACGGTTCGCGACTTCCACGCAGGCGTTGCCGTCGCCGCTGCCGGAGTAGGAAGACTTCCGCCAGTTGTCGGGGCTGGTCACCGAGCGCCTCACAGTCTCTTGGTCAACCTGTGGATGAGGTCACGCGACCGCGTGGGGTCGAGCGACGCTGCCTCAACTCTACGGAAAAGTGTTCGGAAGACGCCGAGTTGCGCTTCGGAGTCAATGAAGAGCGCGCCGTGAGGGCCGTCGCGTACCACTGTGTCCAGCTTGGAAACTGGGCCACCGACGTACACCATGGCGGCTGTGATGTCGGCGAAGTCGTCCAGTTCGAAGGGGATCACGCGGACGGTCACGTGGTCTGCTTCGGACAGCTCCAGGATGCGGGCCAGCTGAGCCTGTGATGCGGCGCGGCCACCTACCCTGATCCGCAATGCTGCCTCGTGTACCAGCACTTCGTAGCGGACAGGTTCCGGCTGCTCGAGGATGACGCGTCGCTGCATGCGATGACGTACGCGCAACTCTAGTTCGTCTTCGGGTAGTTCCGGAACACGGCAGGAAAAGAGTGCCCTCGCGTAGCCCTCGGTCTGGAGCAGGCCGGGGACATGCAGGAAGTCCACGTCCCATCGGTAGGTGCAGTGGTATTCCAGCTCTGACAGGTCCAGGAACGAAGTGGGGAGTAGTCCCCGGTACTCCTCCCACCAGCCACGTGTCCGATCGGTAGCCAGTATGACCAGGGCGTCGACGAACTCGCCGTCCATGCACGCGTAGTGGGACGCAAGGCGGCGAAGGCGCTGCTCGCTCACGCCTGTGAGACCTGACTCGATGTGGCTGATCTGGACGCGATTCGCTCCGATCAGCGCCGCTGCCTCGCGCGCGGAGAGTCCCGCCGCGTCACGGAGTCGGCGTAGCTCGACCGCCAGGCGCATCTGACGTGCTGTGGGTTCGCGCCTCAGGACCATCGATTACTCCTCGGTTCAACATGCCTGTCGGTGCGACTCGTTCGGGGTCAGATTACGGGATCTACTTGCTGCGGATAACAGGTTAGGTCTACCGTCAGTCACGCAACGCACACTCTGCGAAATGCCGGGTTCGCGGAAGCGCACCGCTCCGTCCTGCCGTGACGGTCGCGGCAATGCCACCGCGCGCCCACTGCAACCTCCCATCGATCAACCGGAGTTGCCCCATGCCCGAAAACGTGGACGAACCCTGGGAGTACTGCCTGTACATCCCGAACGACCTGCGTGCCGTCACCATCAGTCGCCGCACCCTGCGTGTGATCCTCACCATGCATGGACTGATCCGCCTGGTCGACACCGCCGAACTCCTCGCCACAGAACTGATCTCCAACGCCGTACGCCACACCAAGGGCCCGGCCGCGCTTCGCTTGCGCTGGTCCGCGGGGGTGCTGCGGATCGGGGCGTGGGACGCCGACCCCGAGCCGCCGGAGCCGCCCGTGCCGCTGGAGCGGCTCGCCGACATGGAGGAAGGGCGGGGGCTGGCGCTGGTCCGGGCCTGCGCCGACCTGTGGGGCTGGCAGCCGCTGGCGCGAGAAGGCAACCGAGGCAAGGTCGTGTGGTGCGAACTGGCCGCTGTGGCCTGAACGGTCTTTCGCTGCCCAGGGGTTGACCCCCGAACTCGGCGGCTCGTACGGTCTGCTCCACTGCAAGCTGCTGAAAGTTTGCAGCAATTCCCTTCACAGGGTCCCAGCGCCCCGAGCAGGCCCCCACCACAGATCCTTCAACAGGGGCAAGTCGAGCTGCTGACCGGCCGTACCCTCTCGGCCGGACATCCTCCGGTCGAGAGGGTGATCGTAACCGCGGTGGAACTGAAATTTCTTGCTCCGACTTTCACACCTCTTGCTGTAAGCGTTTCGTCGGCGGTACGGTCGCGCGGGCGCCCGGCGACGAAGCCGTCCCGCGGCGAGGGATCGGACCCACGCGATCCCCAACGAGCCTTCATCGCAGAGAGGTTTCGCCCGTGATACCGAGATTGCCGGCGCCCCGGACGCGCCGCACCCCGTATCGGAGAAGGGTCGCGGCCACCGTGGTCGCCGCGCTCGCCGCCGCGCTGCTCCCACCCCTCACCGCGCGGGCCGCGACGCCGCCCGCGCCCCCGTCCGACGCGCAACTCGCCGCCCAGCCCGCCCGGCACGACGCCACCCGCGAGCAGTTCTACTTCGTGCTTCCGGACCGCTTCGCCAACGGCGACACCTCCAACGACCGCGGCGGCCTGACCGGTTCGCGTCTGGCCACCGGCTACGACCCCACCGACAAGGGCTTCTACCAGGGCGGCGACCTCAAGGGCCTGACCCAGCGGCTCGACTACATCAAGGGCCTCGGCACCACCGCCATCTGGATGGCCCCGATCTTCAAGAACCGGCCCGTCCAGGGAACCGGTGAGAACGCCTCCGCCGGCTACCACGGCTACTGGATCACCGACTTCACCCAGGTCGACCCGCACTTCGGCACGAACAAGGACCTCCAGACCCTCATCTCGAAGGCGCACGCCAAGGGCATGAAGGTCTTCTTCGACGTCATCACCAACCACACCGCCGACGTCGTCGACTACGAGGAGAAGTCCTACGACTACCTCTCCAAGGGCGCGTTCCCGTACCTGACGAAGGACGGCCGGCCCTTCGACGACGCCGACTACGCCGACGGCGCCACGCGCTTCCCGGCGGTGGACGGCTCCTCCTTCCCGCGCACCCCCGCCGTCCCCGCCGCGCTGAAGAACGCCAAGGTCCCCGCCTGGCTCAACGACCCGGCGATGTATCACAACCGCGGAGACTCCACGTACGCCGGTGAGTCCTCCACGTACGGCGACTTCGTCGGACTGGACGACCTGTGGACCGAGCGTCCCGAGGTCGTCCAGGGCATGGAGAAGATCTATGAGCGCTGGGTGCGGGACTTCGGCGTCGACGGCTTCCGGATCGACACCGTGAAGCACGTGAACATGGAGTTCTGGACGCAGTGGGCGACCGCGCTGGACGCGTACGCCGCCCGGCAGGGCCGCAAGAACTTCTTCATGTTCGGCGAGGTCTACTCCTCCGACACCTCGGTCACCTCGCCCTACGTCACCCAGGGCCGCCTCGACGCGACCCTCGACTTCCCCTTCCAGGAGGCGGCCCGCCAGTACGCCTCCCAGGGCGGCAGTGCACGCAAGCTGTCCTCCGTCTTCGGCGACGACTACAGGTACACCACCGACAAGGCCAACGCGTACGAGCAGGTCACCTTCCTCGGCAACCACGACATGGGGCGCATCGGGTCCTTCCTGAAGCAGGACGACCCGAAGGCGACAGACGCCGAACTGCTGAAGAAGGACGAGTTCGCCAACGAGCTGATGTTCCTCAGCCGCGGCAACCCGGTCGTCTACTACGGCGACGAGCAGGGCTTCACGGGCTCCGGTGGCGACAAGGACGCCCGCCAGACGATGTTCGCCTCCAAGGTCGCGGACTATCTGGACGACGACGAGATCGGCACCGACCGCACCCACGCCAGCGACTCCTACGACACCGGCGCACCGCTCTACCGGCAGATCAGCGCCTTGTCCAAGCTGCGCAAGGACAACCCCGCGCTCGCCGACGGCGTCCAGACCGAGCGCTACGCGGCCGACGGTGCGGGCGTCTACGCCTTCTCCCGCACGGGCACCGACGGGACCGAGTACGTCGTCGCGTTCAACAACGCCGACCAGGAGAAGACGGCGACCTTCGCGACCGGATCGGCGCAGATGACCTTCCGCGGCCTGTACGGCACGGACGCGTCCGTCAAGAGCGACGCCGGCAAGCAGGTGACGGTCACCGTCCCGGCCCGGTCCGCCGTCGTCCTCAAGGCCGAAGGCAGGCTCGGCGCCCCCGTCGCCAAGCCGACGATCATCCTGAAGGCCCCGGAGGCGGGCGCCACCGGCACCGTGGAGGTCTTTGCGGAGGTCGCAGGCGGGCAGCTGAACCGTGTCGTCTTCGCCGCCCAGACCGGGGACGGCGCCTGGCGCACCCTCGGCTCCGCCGACCACGCGCCGTACAAGGTCACCCAGGCCATCGGCAAGGACATACCGGCCGGAACGGCCCTGCGCTACAAGGCAGTCGTGATCGACTCGGCCGGCCGGAAGGCGAGCGCCACGGCCGAGACCACCACCGGCACCCCGCCCGCGCCCGAGGTCCCCACCGCCTCCTCCCGCGACTACGCGATCGTCCACTACAAGCGCGCCGACGGCGACTATGGCGACTGGGGCCTGTACGCCTGGGGCGACCTCGCCGACGGCGAGTCGACGACCTGGCCGGACAGCCACCCGTTCACCGGACGGGACGCCTACGGCGCCTTCGCCTACGTCAAGCTCAAGCCCGGCGCCTCCGGTGTCGGCTTCCTCGTCATCGACAAGGACGGCGCCAAGGATGTCGCCACGGACCGCACCATCGATGTCACCAAGACCGGCGAGGTGTGGGTCGAGCAGGGCAAGGAGGCCGTCCTCACCGAGAAGCCGGCCGCGGACTACCCGGCGCAGGACAAGACCAAGGCGGTCATCCACTACCACCGCGCTGGGGGTACCTCCCAGGCCGAAGGCTCTGGGGGAGGGGACTACGACGGCTGGGGCCTGCACGTGTGGACCGGCGCCGCGAACCCCACCGACTGGGCGAAGCCCCTGCAGCCCGTGCGGACCGACGCCTACGGAGCGGTCTTCGAGGTACCGCTCGCCGACGGTGCCACCAGCCTCAGCTACATCGTCCACAAGGGCGACGACAAGGACCTCCCCACCGACCAGTCCCTCGACCTCAAGGCGAACGGCTACGAGGTGTGGCTGCTGAACGGCCAGGAGAAGTACCTGCTTCCCCAGCCCGCGGGCAGCTCGGCCGCCCTGGACCCGACCACCTCCAAGGCGATCTGGATCGACCGGAACACGCTCGCCTGGAGCGGCGCCGACGGCGCCGCCTCCACCCAGCTCGTGTACTCCCACGAGGGTTCGATCGCAGTGAAGGGCGGCACGCTCACGAGTGACGACGAGCGCTGGCTGCGGCTGACGAGGACCACGCTCACCGACGCCCAGAAGGCGAAGTTCCCGCACCTGAAGGACTACACCGCCTGGTCCGTCGACCCGCGCGACCGCGACCGGGTGCGCCAGGCCCTCGGCGGCCAGATCGTCGCCTCGCAGCGGGCCGCGAACGGCGCGGTCCTGGCGGCGACGGGCGTGCAGATCGCCGGAGTGCTCGACGACCTGTACGACGCGACGAAGGCGGACCTGGGGCCGACCTTCCAGGGCGGCCGTCCCACGCTGGCCCTATGGGCGCCGACCGCACAGAACGTCTCACTGGAGCTGGACGGCTCCACGGTCGCCATGCACCGAGACGCCGCCACCGGCGTCTGGTCCGTCACCGGACCGGCGTCCTGGAAGAACAAGCCTTACCGGTACAGCGTCACCGTGTGGGCGCCCAGCGTCCGGAAGATCGTCACCAACAAGGTCACCGACCCGTACTCCCTCGCCCTCACCGCCGGCTCCGAGCGCAGCCTCGTCGTCGACCTGAAGGACAAGTCCCTCGCCCCGGGCGGCTGGTCGACCCTGAAGAAGCCGAACGCCGTGCCGCTCAGGGACGCCCAGATCCAGGAACTGCACATCCGGGACTTCTCCGCCGCGGACAAGACCGTACCGGCCAAGGACCAGGGCACGTACCTCGCCTTCACCGACAAGAACAGCGACGGCTCCCGGCATCTGCGGGACCTGGCCGCGGCGGGCACCTCGTATGTGCACCTGCTGCCCGCGTTCGACATCGCGACGATCCCCGAGAAGAAGTCCGAGCAGGCCACCCCCGACTGCGACCTCGCCTCCTACCCGGCCGACTCCGACCGGCAGCAGGAGTGCGTCTCTGCCACCGCCGCGAAGGACGCCTACAACTGGGGCTACGACCCGTACCACTACACGGTCCCCGAGGGCTCCTACGCCACCGACCCGAACGGCACGGACCGCACCGTCGAGTTCCGCAAGATGGTCAAGGCGCTGAACGAGGACGGCCTGCGGGTCGTGATGGACGTCGTCTACAACCACACCGCGGCCGCCGGGCAGGCGGACACCAGCGTCCTCGACAAGGTCGTGCCCGGCTACTATCAGCGGCTGCTCGCCGACGGCTCGGTCGCCAACAGCACCTGCTGTGCGAACACCGCGCCCGAGAACGCGATGATGGGCAAGCTGGTCGTGGACTCGATCGTCACCTGGGCCAGGGAGTACAAGGTCGACGGCTTCCGCTTCGACCTCATGGGCCACCACCCGAAGGCCAACATCCTCGCCGTGCGCAAGGCGCTCGACGCGCTCACCCCCGCCAAGGACGGCGTCGACGGCAAGAAGATCATCCTGTACGGCGAGGGCTGGAACTTCGGCGAGGTCGCGAACGACGCCCGCTTCGAGCAGGCCACCCAGCAGCACATGGCCGGCACCGGCATCGCGACCTTCTCCGACCGTGCCCGGGACGCCGTGCGCGGCGGGGGCCCCTTCGACGAGGACCCGGGCATCCAGGGCTTCGCATCCGGTCTGTACACCGACCCCAACCCCGCCGCGGACAACGGGACGACGGCCGAGCAGAAGGCCCGCCTGCTGCACTACCAGGACCTCATCAAGGTCGGTCTGACCGGCAACCTCGCCGCCTACCGTTTCACCGACACCGACGGCAAGGAGGTCACCGGCTCCGAGGTCGACTACAACGGTGCGCCCGCCGGCTACGCGGACGCACCGGGCGACGCGCTCGCCTACGCCGACGCGCACGACAACGAGTCGCTGTTCGACGCGCTCGCCTTCAAACTGCCGAAGAACACCTCGGCGGCCGGCCGGGCCCGTATGCAGGTCCTCGCCATGGCCACGGCCGGCCTCTCGCAGGGCCCGTCGCTCTCCCAGGCCGGCTCCGACCTGCTGCGCTCCAAGTCCCTGGACCGCAACTCCTACGACAGCGGCGACTGGTTCAACGCCATCCACTGGGACTGCCGGGACGGCAACGGCTTCGGGCGCGGACTGCCGATGGCGGCCGACAACCGGTCCAAGTGGGACTACGCGGGGCCCCTGTTGACCTCCGTCAAGGTGGGATGCGACCAGATCGACGGCGCCTCGGCCGCGTACCGCGACCTGCTGAGGATCCGCACGACCGAGCCCGCCTTCTCCCTCGGCACCACCGGCCAGGTGCAGTCGCAGCTCTCCTTCCCGCTGTCCGGGAAGAACGAGACACCCGGCGTGATCACCATGGAGCTGGGCGACCTGGTCGTCGTCTTCAACGCGACGCCGGGCAAGCAGCAGCAGACGGTCGGCGCCCTCGCCGGGAAGCACTACGCACTGCACCCGGTGCAGTCCGCGGGCACGGACCCCGTCGTCAAGACGTCGTCGTACGCGGCGGAATCCGGCACGTTCACCGTGCCGGGCCGCACCGTGGCGGTCTTCGCCCGGGGCACGCGCTAGCGCAATGGCAGGGCGGGCTCGGAACTCCGGGTCCGCCCCGCCGTTCCCCGCGTGGAACCGCACGTTCGAGAGCTGACCGCTTCAGGACGCGAGGGCGACGAGCCGGGTGATCAGGTCGCTGAAGGGCCCGTCGTTCGGCTCGTCCCGGAGGACGCCGCGCAGCAGCGCCGCCATGTCGGCGTCGTACGCGGCGCTGACCGCGACCAGCGCCCCGAAGTCATGTACGAGCTGTACCTCCAGCTCGCCCCGTGGCACCCGCCGGCCGTCCAGCCAGAGCAGCGCCGTCGACTCCGCGAGCGAGATCCATGAGCGGATGACCAGCTCCAGCCGCGCCGGCGGATCCTGGACCCTCAGATGCGCGAGGATCTGCACGTACGCGGCCTGCCGCACCGAGTCGATCAGTGCGTGCGTTCGCGACAGCGCATCTCTGGAGCGGGCGCTGCCCGCGGAGACGGCGGGGCCGCTGCGCATCAGCGCCGAGAAACCGGGGCCGTGGTCGTCGACGAAGTCGAAGAAGCGGCGCATCACCCGCAGCAGCCGCGCCCCCAGCGGGCCCTCCTCCGGCTCCACGAACCGCGCCGCGAGATCCTCCGACGCACGCTTCAACGCCGCTTCGTACAGGCTGAGTTTGCCGGGAAAGTAGTGATAGAGCAGCGGTCGGGAGATACCGGCGGCCGACGCTATCTCGTCGATGGAGACCTCTTCGGGAGAGCGCCGGCTGAACAGCTCGAGCGCGACGCCGATCAACTGCTGCCGCCGCTCCTCGACTTCCATTCTGCGACGTACGCCGGTAGTCATGCGAACACCTTACCGATCGGATCCGACCGCGAACGGGCCGGAGGGATCACGGCAGTTCACTGTCCAGGACGATGCGCTCACCCAGCGCCCGTGACACACAGATCAGCATCGAGTCACCACGCTCCGCGTCCGTGAGCAGCTCGTCCCGGTGGTCGACCTCACCGTCCAGTACCCGCTGCTGACAGGTCCCGCAGAAGCCCTGCTCGCAGGAGTACAGGGTGCCCGGCAGCTCCGCGCGGACCGCGGCGAGCACGGAGGAGTCGGCCGGCACGGTCACCGTGCGGTTGCTGCGCCGCAGTTCGACCTCGAAGGGATGGTCTCCACCGGCCGTGGCACGCGGCGCGAACCGCTCCGTGTGAAGACCGGCACCCTCGGGGAGACGGGCCTCCACCGCCTCCATCAGCCCCTCGGGGCCGCAGCAGTACACGGCCGTACCCGCGGGCACGTCCCTGAACAGCGCGTCCAGATCGGGCCGCCCGTCCTCGTCCTCGGCGACGACCGTGACCCGGTCTTCTCCCAGCTTCTCGATCTCGTCCAGGAACGGCATCGAGGCACGGCTGCGCCCGCCGTACAGCAACCGCCAGCGTGCGGTGGGCGGAAGACTCCGCAGCATGGACAGGATCGGGGTGATCCCGATTCCGCCGGCCACGAAGACATACGCGGGCGCATCCACGAGCGGGAACCGGTTGCGCGGCCCGCGCACCTCGACCTGCGTCCCCTCGCACAGCCGCTCGTGCACCTCGCGTGACCCGCCGCGCCCGTCCTCGACGAGCCGGGTCGCCACGGTGTACGACGCGGTGTCCGTGGTGTCCCCGCACAGCGAGTACTGCCGTACGAGCCCCGAGGGCAGCACCAGGTCGATGTGCGCGCCCGGCTCCCAGCGCGGCAACTCCCGTCCTTCCAGGCGCAGTCGTACTACATCGTCGGCGACGGTCTCGTGCCGGGCGACCCGGAGCCGCAGCGCACGGGTGCGCGGCCGGCCGGAGACCGGCTCCTCCAGGGCGGGCAGCGGCCACAGCGGCGACTCCTGGATCCGGCGGCGCAGCGCCCGCCGGGCGAGCAGCGCGGCACCCGCGACGACCACGACGGTCCGCAGCCCGGGCATCACGCCACCCCCTTCTCGGCGGCGATCGCGGCGGGGGAGGCGGCGAGGTAGGCGACGGCCTGCGCGGCGCAGCCCTCCTGCGAGGGATGGTAGGTGCGGCCCAGATAGCGCGGTATCGATCTGAGCATGGCGCCGGTCGACGGCAGCACACCCTCCTGGCCCCGCCGATGGAAGTCCCGGAAGGTGGCGCGGCCCGCGACGAGCGTCGGGTCGTTCTCCATGAAGAACCGCGTCCCGCGCTGCCACAGGAACACCAGCGCGCTGAACGCGGCCGCCCAGGTCCGCACCCGCCGCCGGTAGTCGCCGTCCAGGTGCATGAACAACTCGTAGGCCACCGACCGGTGTTCGACCTCCTCGGCGCCGTGCCAGCGCAGCAGGTCCAGCATTGTGGGATCGGCCCCGCGGCGGTCCAACTCGTCGGCGTTGAGCACCCAGTCGCCGAGGAACGCGGTGTAGTGCTCGATGGCCGCGATGAGCGCCACCCGCTCCATCAGCCACCATCTGCGGGCCCGGCCCGGCGGCAGGGTCCGGTCGCCGAGAAGCTTCTCGAAGAACCAGTCGACCTGGGCGGTGTACGGGGTCGGGTCGAGCCCGAGGTCCCGCAGATGCGGCAGCACCTCGTCATGGGCCTGGGAGTGCATGGCCTCCTGGCCGATGAACCCGATGACGTCCTCACGGAGCCGCTCGTCCCGGATGTACGGGAGGACCTGTTTGTAGACGTGCACGAACCAGCGCTCACCGGCGGGCAGCAGCAGATGCAGCACATTGATGGTGTGCGAGGTGAACGGGTCCTCGGGAACCCAGTGCAGCGGGGTGTCCTCCCAGGAGAAGGACACCCTCCGCGCTGTGAGCACCACCCGGGCCTGGTTGTTAGACATGGCGTCAATGTACTGACGAGTAAGCCCGTGCAGAACCCCTGTGTGCTGTTTTTCCGACGCGACCGTGCTCGCCCATGACGGTGGAGCCCGACCGCGTGGGACCTACCGCAGCCCGCTGACCGTCTTCCCGTTCGTCAGGGTCCCGGTCAGCCCGGCCTCCGCACCGTGCTTCGCCCGCACCGCCAGCAGGTTCCCCCGCGCCGACCCGCTTACCCCGCCGCTCGCCGTGATCGACGCGGTGTCCTTGCTCCCGGCGGCGAGCAGATACCAGCCGCCCGCCGCGGACTTCCACAGCACGCCCGCCAGCACATGGGGATCCTTCGCGCCGCACGCGGGAACACTCTCGGCCTTCGCCACCACCGCTCCGAGCGCCCCGCCCGGCGTGTGGAACTGCGCCAGCACCCTGGGTTCGTCGCCCCGCCAGGTGTCCGCCCGTGTGCACACCCACGTCGCCGCCCCCGTACCGTCCGGCAACGTCTGCCGTGCGTACTCCCAGGCGTTCACGGACCGCACGCCCTGCGACCGCATTGCCGCGAGCGAGCACGCGAACGGCGACCAGGTGCGCAGTGCCGCCGCCCCGGACGCCTCCTGCGGCGCGGTCGGCCGCCCCACGGTCAGATGCGCCGGCGTCAGCTCCCCGAGGTCGGTCAGCAGACGCGTGCCCGCATCGTCGGTCAGCTGCAGCACGTTCCACGACGCGCACGAGCCGGTCTGCTGCGCCGGGCTGGCCAAGGGCGCGGTCACGCCGTCGGCCGGACCCAGATCCATCGTCCCGGACGCGGGCTTCATCAGGTCCCGCTCGCCCGCCTTGGTCACCCAAGGAGCCGTCAGATAACGGACGTTGCCATCGACGCGATCCAGCACCACCGCGTCGGCCTCGGCGCCGGTGGCCGCGTCGACCCGCGCGAAGTCGAGCGCGGCCCCCATCGCGCCGTTCTTCGGCTCGGCGTACCGCGCGACGCGCAGACCGTCGTAGAAGATCACTACGCGCGCGGAGTCGACCTCGCCCGCGTACAGCAGCTGCGGCGGTCCGGCCGGACCGCCCGACGGCGTGCCGGGGGTCACCGATACCTGGACGGAACCGCTCGGCCGCGCCCACACGGCGAGCGCCCGGCGCAGCAGCGCGCTGTCACCGGCGAGGTTGCCGCGCGCGGGCCACACGGAGAGGTCGGTGCGGGCCGCCGTCCTCCACGCGGTGGGTGCCACCTTGGTCACTCTCGCCGGATCCAGGGCGGCCCGGGCGGCCGGGTTCTGCGCGTACGAGGGGGCTGCCGCCCCGTCCGGGCCCCTGCCGTCGCCCGGCAGCGCGAGCAGGGCCCCGCACACCGCGACGGCTGCAGCGGCGGCGAGCGCGGCCTTCGTGTGCTGTCTGCGCCGCATCAGATCGGTGGGCCGCGCCTGCAGCGCACACGGGTCGAACGCGGGGGAGCCGAGCAGCGCGCCGTGGACCGGTACGCCCGCGGCCTCCTGGACGGCCGCCGCCGGGTCCGCGACGCCTGCCGCGGCCAGCACCTTGCGTACGCCGTCCTCGGAGAGCTTCTCCAGGCCCCGCAGCACATAGGCGGCGCGGGCCGCACCGGACAGTGTCGACAGCCGTTGGTCCAGGGCGAGTTCGTCGGCACCGCTCGCGCGCGGGATGAGCCTCAGGCCCCACACCCGGGGGAGCAGGGGCGGTAGCTGAGACCGCTTCGGCCAGGCCGCACGCTTCGGCGGAGGGGCCGCCTCCAGCACCGAACGCACCACCCGGAGGCGGATGAAGGAGTATCCCGGGTCGCCGTCGCGGGCCTCCCCGCCTTTGCCCTGGGTCGGGATCACGGTCGTGGAGGCGCGCCCGCGGGGCAGCGCCCGCTGGGTGAGGGCGTGTGCGGTCAGCACCCGCCGGCTGCGGCCGAGCCCCGGAGGCAGCACCAGATAGGCGAGCCGGACGAGCCGCGGGTAATGCGCGACGAGCGCGGCCTGCGCCTGCTCGACGTCGACGACCGGTTTGGAGTGCCGAGTCGGGCGGGGGGCGACATCCTGTGAGTGCACGTCCAGCAAAACGAGCGAGGCCATCGTTGGTCACCTGGACCGCCCCGGAGGCGGGGCGCGCGACGGCTCGTGGGAGGAGGGGAAGGATCAGTTCTCCGGGTCGACCAGCTGCCGCGCGTAGTTCGTCATCGACCGCTGGTAGCGCGGAAGATGAGGTGCGAGTGCGCCGAGGACGAGGGACAGCCCCTCGCGGTCGCGACCCAGACTGGACAGGCACAGGGCCAGACAGGCGCGTACGGCGTCGTTCAACTCGTCCGACGGAGCGTCGAGTTCGGGCGTGAGCAGCTTGACGCCCTCCTCCGCCCGGCCGGTGTTCCGCAGCGAGCTGGACAGCTGGATCTTCGCCCGGCGTCCCCGGTAGCCGTCGAGGCCGCGGGCCAGCGCCTCCCGGTACAGGGGCACCGCCTTGTCCGAGTGGCCCGTGGAGTCCCAGGCGCAGGCCCGCTCGAAGGGGCCGAGCGGGCTGTCCTCGGGCAGTTCGGCGACGAGGGCGTCGATCACCGCCCGGAAGTCCGCCTCGCCCGCTGCGGAGCCGCCGGTGGATTCCGTCCCGACGTAGTCGTCGAAGGCCGCCCAGGCGGCGGTCACGCGCTGCTCCCAGTCCTGAGTACTCACGGGTCCCCCTTCGTCGTGGATCTCTGAGGCGACCCACCTTCGCACGGGTGTGCCCGCCGATGGCAGGGGATTTCCCTGATCTCGGAGGGGGCCGTGGCGCCCTTGAGTACGGGGCGCTCCGGAGCCGTACGGAAGAGCGAGGCCCGCCAGGGGCCCTCGACGGCACGGCCGCCACGATCGGAGGTACACATGAGGTGGACAGGGGATGGCCACCGGGCCGGGGGGTGTACTGACGACACCCCCCGGCCCGGTGTTCACAGTCCGAGCACCTTCGCCTCCACCGCGGGGTCGAGGCCCAGCGCGACCCGGCCGGGCCGCTGCCGCAGCGGCGCGACCCCGCCGATGTCCTGGAGCCACGTCCAGGTGTCGTGCACGGTCTCCTCGACCGGTCGGCACCGCAGCCCGTCCCGTATCGCCCGGGACACGTCGACGCTGTGCAGGGCCGCCTCCTCCTCGCTGCCGGACGGCACCCACACCGGCAACTGCGTCCACGGCTCGATCCCGGCGTCGAGGATCACCTCGGGCGCCGTCCACCGCAGCTCCGCCTCGCTCCCGGTGGCCCGGACACACTCCTCCAGCAGCGCGCCCATCGTGGTGTGCCCGCGCGGGGCGACGAGGTTGTACGGCCCGCTCAGCTCCCGTTCCGCCGCCCCGAGGGTCCACTCGGCGAGGTCGCGGACGTCGACGTACTGGACGGGCAGGTCCCGCGGTCCCGGAGCCAGGACCGGGCCCCCGCGGGCGATCCGGTTCAGCCACCACGGCAGCCGCCCGATGTTCTCGTACGGGCCGAGGATCAGCCCGCACCGCACGAGCACCGAGCGGTCCGCGCCGAAGGCGTCCACCGCGGCCAGCTCGCCGCCCCGCTTGTCCCGGCCGTAGTCGATCTGCTCCGCGTCCGCCGACCCTTCCACGAGGGGCGCGTCCTCGTCGTAGCCGGGGTCCGGTGCCCACGCGTACACCGAGCAGGTCGACACGTACACATACCGCGCCGCGCGCCCGGCCAGCAGCCGCGCGGTGTCCCGGACGGCCCGCGGCGCCCCCGACCAGGTGTCCACGACGACGTCCCACTCTTCCCCGGCCGCTTCATCCGCCAGCGCCGTGAGACCGTCGGGCGCGGTGCGGTCGCCCAGCAACGACCGCACCCCGGGCGGTGCTTCGTGATGACCGCGGTGGAAGACGGTCACCTCCCAGCCCCGCCCGAGTGCCGCCTCCACGATGGCCCGCCCCACGAACTCCGTACCGCCCAGCACCAGAAGTCTCATACCGGCAACTCTGCCCGGCCGGAGCACGGCGCGGAAGCGAGTTCTGCTGACAGAGAAGATCCGAACCGGCGGCGCCGCGGTGTCGCGTCAAGGGCCGGCGTGCGGCGCGTACTTGGGGTGAGCGTCGCGGTCCTCGTCCTGGCACGCCCCACTGACAACGCGAGGGGGCGCACACCAGAGCGGTGTGCGCCCCCTCGCGGAGCGAGCGAGATCAGACCTGGCCGGCCTTCTCCAGCGCGGCGCAGCACGTGTCGGTGAGCAGGCGCGTGACCACGTACGGGTCGACGTTGGCGTTCGGGCGGCGGTCCTCGATGTAGCCCTTGCGGTCCCTCTCGACCTGCCACGGGATGCGGACCGAGGCACCGCGGTCGGCGACACCGTACGAGTACTCGTCCCACGGGGCGGTCTCGTGCGCGCCGGTCAGGCGGTCGTCGATGCCGGCGCCGTAGTTCTTGACGTGGTCCAGCGGCTTGGAGCCCTCGCCGAGCGACTCGCACGCCGTGATGATCGCGTCGTAGCCCTCGCGCATCGCCTTGGTGGAGAAGTTGGTGTGCGCGCCGGCGCCGTTCCAGTCGCCCTTGACCGGCTTCGGGTCGAGGGTGGCGGAGACGTTGAAGTCCTCGGCGGTGCGGTACAGCAGCCAGCGGGCGACCCACAGCTGGTCGGAGACCTCCAGCGGGGACAGCGGACCGACCTGGAACTCCCACTGGCCGGGCATGACCTCGGCGTTGATACCGGAGATGCCGAGGCCCGCCTTCAGGCAGTTGTCCAGGTGCGCCTCGACGACGTCACGGCCGAAGATCTCGTCCGCGCCGACACCGCAGTAGTAGCCGCCCTGCGGGGCCGGGAAGCCGCCCTCGGGGAAGCCGAGCGGACGCATGCCGTCGAAGAAGGTGTACTCCTGCTCGATACCGAAGATCGGCTCCTGCGCGGCGAACTTCTCGGCGACCTCGGCCAGCGCGGCACGCGTGTTGGACCGGTGCGGGGTCATGTCCGTGTTGAGGACCTCGCACATCACCAGGATGTCGCCGCCGCCGCGGATCGGGTCGGGGCAGGAGAAGACCGGCTTGAGCACGAGGTCAGAGAAGTGGCCCTCGGCCTGGTTGGTGGAGGACCCGTCGAAGCCCCACAGCGGCAGCTGCGCACCCTGGGCGTCGCCCGCCAGGATCTTCGTCTTGGAACGAAGCTTGGCCGTCGGCGCGGTGCCATCGATCCAGATGTACTCAGCCTTGAAGGTCACGGGGGCTCATCCTTCGGGGTCTCGACCGTGAGGTCGCGTTGGTGCGGATGCGCGGCGCAGCGGCAGCGGGGCGCGGTGTGTTGTGCTGCCCCGCAGCCTGTCAACCTGCGATTTCCCGACCATTGCCCAAATGTGAACCCCGTGTTACGTGCGGCTTGTGTGCCGGGAATCACATGGTGGCCGACGGGTGCGGCCCAGGTCGTGAGGGGATGCCGGCCGGTGCCCCCTCGGGGTCCGTCACGGCCTCGCGCACCCCGGTGAGGAATTGCCGCACCGCCGCCAGTTCCCGCTCGTCGTACTCCTCGAGCAGGTCCACCGCCCGCCCGATCAGCGGCCCGAAGAACTCCCATCCCAGTTCCACCGCCCGCGCGTCGACCTCGACGAGCACCCTCCGCCGGTCGCGTCCGTCCCGTACCCGCCGCACGTGCCCGAGTCGTTCGAGGCGGTCGATCAGGGCTGTGGTGCCGGCGGAGTTGAGGCCGAGGAGGGCGCCGAGGCGCCCCGCGGTCATGTCCTCCCCGGCGCGGGACGCGTCCATGAGGGCGATCAGGGCGCGGACGTCCGTCGGGTGCATGCCGTTCCGGTTCGCGAACCGGGCGCTGTGCAGGCCGAGTTCGACGGTCACCGCACGCAGGAGGTGGACGATCTCCAGCTCCGGTCCCGGGTCTGCCTGCTCTGCCATGTCCACCACCGCATCCTCAAGGTTCCGCTATATCTCGCTGGACAAGTATCTTGCTCAGCGAGAGAGTAAGGGGTATGGAGCCGTATGTGTACGAGGCGCACCATCAGGCGGACTTCCACGCGGCGTACGACAAGGTGCTGGCGAAGTGGCCCGCGGACACCGAACCGAACGCCGTCCCCACGCCCTTCGGCACCACGTGCGTGAACAGTTGCGGCCCGTCGGACGGCCCGCCGCTCGTCCTCATACCGGGTGGCCGCACGTCGTCGGTGTCCTGGTATGCCAACGCGGCAGTCCTCTCCCGCGCTCACCGGGTCCACGCCATCGACCTGCCCGGCGAACCCGGTCGCAGCGTCGCGGACCCTCGCCGCTCTCTGCGTACCGTCGCCGACCTGACGTCCTGGCTCGACGCCGTCCTCGACGGGCTGGGCATCGACTCGACCGCGCTGGCCGGGTATTCCTACGGCGGCTGGATCGCGCTCCATTACGCGCTGCGCGCGCCCGCCCGGATCACCCGCCTCGCCCTGCTCGACCCGACCCAGTGCTTCACCGGGTTCCGGGCCGGGTACCTCCTGCACGCCCTTCCCATGCTGCTGCGTCCCACCGCACGCCGTATCCGTGCCTTCCTGGAGTGGGAGACGGGCGGGGCGGCACTGGATGTGGAGTGGCTGCGGCTCCAGGAGGCGACGGCCGGCTTCCCGATGGTGAGGCCGGTCACCGGGCCGCGCCCAAGCACCGCCGCGCTGCGCTCGCTGCACATGCCGGTTCTGCTGCTCGTCGCCGCGAGCAGCAAAGCCCATGACAGCCGTCAAGTGGTCGCTCATGCGGCCGAGTTGCTGCCGTTGATGGAGACCGCCGTCCTGCCGGACGTCTCGCACCACGCCCTGCCGCACACCAACCCGGTGGCCACGAACCGCCGCCTCTCGGAATTCCTGAGCGGCTGAGCCCACCCCATCGGGAGGCGTGACTTACCGGGACAGAGCGTCCCGTACCGCCTCCTCCGTGCGTGCGACGACGGCCGTACCGTCGTCGGCGGTGATGATCGGCCGTTGGATGAGCCGGGGGTGCTCGGCGAGCGCACGCACCCAGCGATCGCGGGTCGCGGCGTCCCGTGCCCACTCCTTCATGCCGAGTTCCTTGGCGAGGGCCTCCTGGGTGCGCGTGATGTCCCACGGTTCGAGGCCGAGCCGGGCGAGGACGTCCCGGATCTCGTCCTCGCCCGGTACGTCCTCCAGATAGCGGCGCACGGTGTAGTCGGCACCCTCGGCATCGAGCAGCGTGAGGGCGCTGCGGCACTTCGAACAGGCCGGGTTGATCCAGATCTCCATAGCCCCACACGGTAGCCGAAACACCTTCGACCACCCCCGTCGCAGCCTGGCCCAAACCCCTTGTGGCCAGCGGCTTTTGTCAGTGCCGGGCAGTAAACTAGAAGCAGTGTTCGAGGGAGTTGCCGGGGTTTCCGACGGCTCCCTGACCGCGACAGGAGGATGCCTGTGCCCGCTGCCGCAACCAAGCCGAAGCCGACCCAGTCCACTGCCCGCCGACCCGTCCCGCTGGACCTGCCGTACGAGCCGGTGGCCAAGTGTCCGCTCCCGCCGGGGCGGCCGCGCGAGTGGTACATCACGCACAACCGGCGCCTCAAGGCGATGCGTCTCGCCATCGCCTTGCTCGACTCCGGGGTGTACGCACCGAACCAGGCCCACAACGCGATGATTCGCATCACGGCGCAGCTGATCGGCGTGCATCCGCCGTCGGACACGACGTGCCACATGGTGCGGGCGCTGATCCGCTACAGCCGCTGAGCCATGACGCCGGGTGCCCTCTCGCTGCGGCGGGGCGCCCGGCGTCCGGGCGTCCCCGAGAGGCCGCCTCAGGCGTGACGCGGTCGCGATTCAGGTGGCGGGCGTGCCGCTCCCGGTATCCGGTCCGCCGGCGGGCGTGCTGCTCCCGGTGTCCGGCCTCTGGGCCGCCTCGAGTGCCTCGCGCAGCGCGTCCTCGTCCGTCTGGCTGAGCGATGTCTGCACCAGCTGGCCGCCGTACTCGGCGATCCGCGGAATCACCTTGTCGGTGGCGGCCGTCCTGAACAGCGCGAAGAGGGCGGCGGCGCCCGGCCGCAGGTTGTTGCTGAGGTCCCGCATGAAGTCGTCGTTGATGCCCGTGTCGGTGAGCGCGCCACCGGCGGCACCGGCCGCGGCGCCCACTGCCGCGCCGAGCAGCGGCTGCAGGAACAGCAGCCCGATCACGCCGCCCCACAGCGCGCCCCCGGCCGCGCCGACGGCCGGGTTGCTGACCGACTGGTGCAGCTTGATCTTCCCGTCCTCGCGCCGCTCGACGACCACCGCGTCCTCCAGGTCGACGAGATGCTCCCTGGACATCTGGAACAGCTTCTCGCGCACCTGGTTCGCGGTGTCGAGGTCGTTGTAGGCGACGACAAAGAGATTGCTCATCCCGGACCCCTTGCTGCAGCCGCGCTCGCGTCGCGGCATTCGTGCCCTTTCGTTCGACTCTAGGTCCGTGGAAAGGGAGATGCACGCCGAGTGACGGCCTCCTTACCGCGGTGACGGGGGAGCGTCCGCTCACAGACCGGGCGCGCCCCAGATCGGGAACCAGCGGCCGAGGTCCTGCTCGATCCGCAGGTCGTCGGCGAGCGCGGCCTTGATCTGCAGCTCCAGCGCGTTGTCGCGCCGTTCGCCCCGCCCGGCGAGCGGCGCGAACGGATAGAAGGTGCCCCGCTTGTACAGGTACACCAGGCCGAGCCGCCGCCCGCCGGTGTCCTCGAAGCCGACCACCGAGCACAGCAGCTGCGGGCCGAAGCCGTTGACCTCCATCGCGCTGTTCACCGCGTGCAGATCGTTGACCAGGGCGGACAGCTGGTCGGGGGTGCGGCGTGACACCAGCCAGGAGTAGCCGTAGTCGTCCCGCCGCAACTCGACGGGCGGTCCGCCCCGGTCGCTGTCCGCGTCGAGGAGTGCCTGGACCTCGCGATGTGTCTGGGCGAAGGCGCCGCCCTCGACCGTGGCGAAGCAGACCGCGCCGTTCCCCGTCGGGGTGAACCCGGCGGCGGCCTCGAGTGTGATCGCCGCCGACGGCAGGGCGAACAGCCGGTCGAGGTCGGGCGCCACCGGCTTCGTACGGCCGAGCAGGATGTCCAGGAGTCGGAGTCCCATCGGCACTCAGCCCGCCTTCCCCGGCTCCGCGGCCTCGCCCAGTTCCCCGGTGATGCGGGCGAGCTGGGCGAGGCGCTGCTCCAGGGTGGGGTGCGTGGAGAAGAGGCGGGAGAGGCCCGGATCGGCACCGAAGGCGGGGGTGAAGTAGAAGGCGTTGAACGCCTGTGCCGTGCGCAGGTCCTCCGACGGGATGCGGGCGATGTCCCCGGTGAGCTTCGTCAGCGCGGACGCCAGCGCCGAGGGGCGCCCGGTGAGGTGGGCGGCGGCGCGGTCGGCGGCCAGCTCGCGGTACCGGGACAGGGCCCGGATCAGCAGGAAGCTGATCGCGTAGACGAGCGCCGAGACACCCATGACCACGCCCAGGACGGCGACGGTGTTCTGGTCCCTGCGCCCCCGCCCGAAGAGCTCCGAGTAGAAGGCGAACCGCACGATCAGCCCGGCGATCACCCCGAGGAACGATGCCACGGTGATCACGGCGACGTCCTTGTGCGCCACGTGCGACAGCTCGTGCGCCAGCACGCCCTCCAGCTCGTCGGGCTCGAGGCGTCGCAGCAGCCCGCTGGTCACGCACACCACGGCATGGTCGGGGTTGCGCCCGGTCGCGAACGCGTTCGGCATGTCCAGACCGGAGACGGCGACGAGCGGCTTGGGCATGTCGGCCACGGCGCAGAGCCGGTCGACCACGCCGTGCAGTTGCGGATACTCCTCCCGCTGCACGACCCGCCCGTGCATCGCGTACAGCGCGATCCGGTCCGAGAACCAGTACTGAGCGCCGAGCACAGCCGCCGCGATCACGACGACCAGTACCCAGGACTTCAGCAACGCGATCAACGCGGCGATGAACGCCACGTACAGCAATCCGAGCAGAAACAGCGTGACCGTCATCCGTGCGGTCAGCCGTCTGTCGCTTCGGAACCGGCTTTGCATCCTGCATCACCCCGCAGCACCCATGGCCAAGGCACTCGTCCCAGACTCCATTGTGCGCCCGGCTCCGCCCATGAACCGGTCGGGAACGGCTCCACGGCGGGCAAAGAGTCCCTCGCGAAGGAGCTGCGAGGAAGAGAGGAAAGGAGACGACGGAGCCCCGTCACCACCCGGGGGCGGGGACGGGGCTCCGTGGCAGAGCTACGGGACCGGTCGACTCACACGTCGAAGTAGAGCTCGAACTCGTGCGGGTGCGGACGCAGCTGCAGCGGTGCGATCTCGTTGGTGCGCTTGAAGTCGATCCACGTCTCGATCAGGTCGGGCGTGAACACGTCGCCCTGGAGGAGGAAATCGTGGTCGGCCTCCAGGCGGTCGAGGACGGCCTCGAGGGAGGTCGGGACCTGCGCGACGTTGGCGTGCTCCTCGGGGGCCAGCTCGTAGAGGTCCTTGTCGATCGGCTCGGCCGGCTCGATCTTGTTCTTGATGCCGTCCAGGCCGGCCAGCAGAAGCGCCGCGAAGGCCAGGTACGGGTTGCCGGAGGCGTCCGGGGCGCGGAACTCCACGCGCTTGGCCTTCGGGTTGGAGCCGGTGATCGGGATACGCATCGCGGCGGAGCGGTTGCGCTGCGAGTACACCAGGTTCACGGGGGCCTCGAAGCCCGGCACCAGCCGGTGGTAGGAGTTCACCGTCGGGTTGGTGAAGGCCAGCAGCGACGGGGCGTGCCTGAGGATGCCGCCGATGTAGTAGCGGGCGGTGTCCGACAGGCCCGCATAGCCGGCCTCGTCGTAGAACAGCGGGTCGCCGTTGCTCCACAGCGACTGGTGCACATGCATGCCCGAGCCGTTGTCACCGAAGATCGGCTTCGGCATGAAGGTCGCCGTCTTGCCGTTGCGCCAGGCGACGTTCTTCACGATGTACTTGAAGAGCTGGAGGTCGTCGGCGGCGGCGAGCAGCGTGTTGAACTTGTAGTTGATCTCGGCCTGGCCGGCGGTGCCCACCTCGTGGTGCTGGCGCTCGACCTTCAGGCCCGCCCGGTCCAGCTCCAGGGAGATCTCCGCGCGCAGGTCGGCGAAGTGGTCGACGGGCGGGACCGGGAAGTAGCCGCCCTTGTAGCGGACCTTGTAACCGCGGTTGTCCTCCAGTGCGCCGGTGTTCCAGGCGCCGGCCTCGGAGTCGATGTGGTAGAAGGACTCGTTCTCGGCGGTCTTGAACCGGACACTGTCGAAGACGTAGAACTCGGCCTCGGGGCCGAAGTACGCGGTGTCGGCGATACCGGTGGAGGCGAGGTAGTCCTCGGCCTTCTTCGCCACGTTCCGCGGGTCACGGGAGTACTGCTCGCCGGTGATCGGGTCGTGGATGAAGAAGTTGATGTTCAGTGTCTTGTCGCGGCGGAAGGGGTCGACCCGGGAGGTCGACAGGTCCGCGCGCAGTGCCATGTCAGACTCGTGAATGGCCTGGAAGCCACGGATCGAGGATCCGTCGAAGGCGAGCTCTTCGTCCGGGTCGAACGCCTCTACCGGCACCGTGAAGTGCTGCATCACGCCCGGCAGGTCGCAGAAGCGGACATCGATGAACTTGACGTCCTCGTCCGCGATGAACTTCTTGGCCTCGTCGGCGTTCTGGAACATCCGGCTCCTCCTACTCCCGGTCGTGAACGGCCGGGTTGGTAGTTCGTTCGTGCGGCCAGGGCGGTGGCACACGCTGGGCCCGACGATAGGGATGGGGGATTTCTCCAGCGTGACCCATTTGTTTCTCTCAGGTTAACCAGCCCGCCCCTCGCGACCCACCCGCATGCCTGCCCATTCGGGGGCAGTACCGTGGACGGGTGGATAACAGGCAAGCAGTCGGATCGTGGCTCTCCGGTCCCCGCGCGGCCATGGAAGAAGCCGGCGCGGACCTCGGATATCGGGGTCAGCAACTCGGTCTGCCGGAGGAAGGCCCGGGCTCGATCGCCCGCCCCGGCCGGCGCCTCGGTGCCCTCGCCGTGGACTGGGGCCTGTGCCTCTTGATCGCATACGGCCTGATCGCCGACAGCTACAACCAGGCGGCTCAGGTCTGGGCGCCGCTCATCCTCTTCGCGCTGATCGTGCTCACCGTCGGGTCCGTCGGGTTCACCCCGGGCAAGCGGCTCTTCGGCCTGAGGGTGGTCGCCCTGAACACCGGCCGCGTCAACCCGCTGCGCGCCCTGCTGCGCACGGTCCTGCTGTTCCTCGCGCTCCCGGCACTGATCTGGGACCGCGACGGCAGGGGCCTGCACGACCGTCTGGCCGGCACGGTCGAGATCCGGATCTGAGGCCGCGCCCCGAGGCCGGTACGCCGGTCCTGATTCGCCGGTCCTGACGCCGATACGCCGATGGGCCCTCCCGGAATCCTCGGATTCCCGGACGGCCCATCGGCGTCTGTCGGTCAGTGGGTCTACCGGCCCTTCGGGCCACCCCGCGGCATCCGCATCCCCTTGGGAAGCGGCCCCTTCGGCAGCGGCATGTTGCTCATCAGGTCGCCCATCGCACGCAACCGGTCGGTGGTCGCGGTCACCTGCGGACCGGACAGCACTCGGGGGAACTTCAGCATCGTCGTACGGAGCTTCTTCAGCTCGACCAGGCCCTCGCCCTTGCCGACGACCACGTCGTGCACCGGCACGTCCGCGACGATGCGCGCCATCTTCTTCTTCTCGGCGGCCAGCAGGCTCTTGACCCGGTTCGGGTTGCCCTCGGCGACCAGCACGATGCCGGCCTTGCCGACGGCGCGGTGCACCACGTCCTGGCTGCGGTTCATGGCGACGGCCGGTGTGGTGGTCCAGCCGCGCCCGATGTTGTCCAGGACCGCGGCGGCGGCGCCGGGCTGGCCCTCCATCTGCCCGAAGGCGGCGCGCTCGGCCCGGCGTCCGAAGACGATCGCCGTCGCGAGGAAGGCGAGCAGGAAGCCGAGAATGCCGAGATAGATGGGGTGACCGATCAAGAAACCGATCGCGAGGAAGACACCGAAGGTGATGATTCCGACAGCCGCGAGTACAAGACCGATCTTCGGGTCGGCCTTGCGGGTCATCTTGTAGGTCAGGGCGATCTGCTTGAGTCGCCCCGCGTTGGCAGCGTCCGCTGCCGTTTCCTTCCTCGCCATGCCTCGAAGTCTACGTGGCCCGGCAAGCGGCTACGACGGCAGTGCCGGATCTGGGCGCGGACGGGGAAGGGCGACGTCGACGCGGCGAGCGGGCGCGGGAGGGGGTGCGTGCCGGGGAGGGAGGCGGTCGGTGGGGAAGCGAGCGGTGGCTACGAGCGCGACGCGGCGGCGTCGAGCACGCGCTGCGCCTCGACCCGGTCCTTGGCGCGGCGGCGGTCCTCCAGGACGGAGGTCCAGGCGTTCTGGCGGGCGGTCCGCTGACCGCCGCTCATGAGCAGCGACTCGATGGCACGGAGTGCATCGGTGAACGACGGGATCGCGGTGGCTCGAACGGGCGTGGCCTGCATGACAGGGGTCCCCCTTCGGGTTGGCGGCTCTGGGCCAGGACTGTTCATACGACCAGGCTCACTGTTCGGTGTTACCAGGGCGTGACCGACCGGTCAAACACCTATGAACCCTTGATGCGCGGCGTGAAAAGCCCACCGCGGCCCCGACGGCATCCCTCAACTGCGGGGACGGTCGGGGCCGCGGCAATCGGCCACTACTGGCCGGTAATCGCTTGTGAGCGGATTCACACGCTCCGAAGTGGCACGGGGTGCCACGAGGGTGGAAGCGGGTCAGGCGTCCTGTGGGGCGACGTCCTGCGCAGCGGTCGACTGCCGCTGTTCCATGGCCATCCGGTACAGGCGCCCGGCGCGGTACGAGGAGCGCACCAGCGGGCCGGACATGACGCCCGAGAAGCCGATCTGCTCGGCCTCCTCCTTCAGCTCCACGAACTCCTGCGGCTTGACCCAGCGCTCCACGGGGTGGTGGCGGACGCTCGGGCGCAGGTACTGCGTGATGGTGATCAGCTCGCAGCCCGCGTCGTGCAGCTGACGCAGCGCCTCCACGACCTCCTCGCGGGTCTCGCCCATGCCGAGGATCAGGTTCGACTTGGTCACCAGGCCGTAGTCACGGGCCGCGGTGATGACCTTGAGCGAGCGCTCGTAACGGAAGCCGGGGCGGATGCGCTTGAAGATCCGCGGGACGGTCTCGACGTTGTGCGCGAAGACCTCGGGCCGGGCGGAGAAGACCTCTTCGAGCTGCTCGGGGATCGCGTTGAAGTCGGGGGCGAGGAGCTCGACCTTGGTGTGCCCGCCCTCGCGGCCGGCGGTCTGCCGGTGGATCTGCCGGACGGTCTCGGCGTACAGCCAGGCTCCGCCGTCCTCCAGGTCGTCCCGCGCGACACCGGTGATCGTGGCGTAGTTCAGGTCCATGGTGACCACGGACTCGCCCACGCGACGGGGCTCGTCGCGGTCGAGCGCCTCGGGCTTGCCGGTGTCGATCTGGCAGAAGTCGCAGCGGCGGGTGCACTGGTCGCCGCCGATGAGGAAGGTGGCCTCGCGGTCCTCCCAGCACTCATAGATGTTCGGGCAGCCGGCTTCCTGGCAGACCGTGTGCAGGCCCTCGCTCTTCACGAGGTTCTGCATCTTGGTGTACTCGGGACCCATTTTCGCCCGGGTCTTGATCCACTCGGGCTTGCGCTCGATGGGGGTCTGGCTGTTGCGGACCTCCAGGCGCAGCATCTTGCGTCCGTCGGGTGCGACTGCGGACACGTCGGCTCCCTGTAGCTTCGATTCGTCGGCGTACACCAGGGTACGCCCGGGCAATTCTCGGCCCGGCGTGCGGGCAACCGTCGAAGGCGGGGGCGCATTCCTCGGTGCCGACCGCCTGCGGCCATGGTGAGCGTCGCCGTTACGCGGACGCCTTCTCGGTCTCCCGCGGCTTCAGCTCGGCGTTCTCCAGGATGTCCCGCAGATGCCGTTCCGCCAGCGGCAGCACCTCCGCGATCGTCACATCGCGTCCCAGTTCATTGGCGAGCGATGTGACGCCCGCGTCCCGGATCCCGCACGGGATGATCCGGTCGAACCAGGCGTTGTCCGGGTTCACGTTCAGCGCGAAGCCGTGCATCGTGACGCCCTTTGCGACACGGATGCCGATCGCCGCGATCTTGCGGTCCTCGCGGCGCTGGCCGGCGTTGGAGGGGGCGTACTCCGGACCGTTCAGCCGCGGGTCGAACTCCTCGTCCTGCAGCCGCGGGTCGAAGTCCAGGGAGAGGCCGCCCAGCGAGGGGCGCTGCTCCACCGGGTCCCCGAGCACCCAGACGCCACTGCGGCCCTCCACGCGCGTCGTCTCCAGGCCGAACTCCGCGCAGGTGCGGATCAGGGCCTCCTCGAGGCGGCGTACATGGGCGACGACGTCGACCGGGCGCGGGAGCTTCTGGATGGGGTAGCCGACCAACTGGCCGGGACCGTGCCAGGTGATCTTGCCGCCGCGGTCCACGTCGATCACCGGGGTGCCGTCCAGGGGACGCTCGTCGTCCGTCGTGCGCCGGCCCGCCGTGTAGACCGGGGGGTGCTCCAGGAGCAGGCAGGTGTCGGGGATCTCGTCCGCGAAACGGGCGGCGTGCACCCGGCGCTGCTCGTCCCAGGCCTGCTGGTACTCGACGGCCTCGGCCCCGAACCCCATACGGACGAACCGGAACTCACCCACGGCAAGCGCCTCCCTCAGAAGCTTCGTAAGGCGCGAAAGGCGCCTACGCCACTGTACGTCCCCTCGGGGCAACGGTATTCCGGTCGCGCCCGTCAGCCAGACGGCTAATCCTCACACGATCGGATGAATGGATGCGGAAGCCTGCGACCCGTTGCTCACTCTCCGCTACATTCGCGCCGTCCATGAGGCCATAAGGGCTGTTCGCAGGCGATCCGGGTACCGCGGCGGTCTCGGGGGGAGGCACCTGCCCCTCCCCGAGACCGCCACGGAGGCCCGAAAGGCAGGAGACCGCACCGCAGATGACGGAACGACCCGCGCAGCGCCCCCACAACCGCCAGCTCGCCACGCTCATCGCAGAAGCGGGGTTCTCCAACGCAGGTCTCGCCCGTCGCGTCGACCAGCTCGGCCTCGAACACGGGCTCGATCTCAGATACGACAAGACGTCCGTGACGAGATGGCTGCGCGGACAGCAGCCGCGTGGCACCACGCCCGCGCTCATCGCCGAGGTGTTCACGCGGCGGCTCGGACGCCGGCTCTCCGCGCAGGACCTCGGGCTCGACGCCTGCGCCCCGGTGTACGCGGGCCTGGAGTTCGCCGCCACCCCGGAGGAGGCCGTCGACATCGTCGGCGGGCTGTGGCGCAAGGACTCCGGCAGCCACGCCGAACTGCGCAAGATCGCGTTCACCCCGGCCGGGCTCGTCGTGCCCAGCCGGGACTGGCTGATCGGCCGGGCCGACGACACGGTGGCCCACACGGAGGCGGCGCCCCGCGTCCCCGCCCAGGGCCGCCCCGCATCCCCCAAGTTCTCGGCTGCTCCCCCACTCTCGACTCCGCTCGAGCGGGGGTACCCCCATGAACAGGGGGGACCGTCATCCCGTCAGCGCAGCCAGTCCGAGCGCGGCCCGGGCCAGAAGGTGACGGGCGGCGACATCGCCGCCCTGCGCTCGGTCGGCGAGCTGTTCCGCGTCCTCGACCACGCCTACGGCGGCGGTCACGCCCGTCAGGCCCTCGTGCGCTACCTGGAGCACGAGGCCGAGCCGATGCTGCGCGGCACCTACGGCGAGCAGACGGGCCGCCGTCTGTTCGCTGCGGCCGCCGATCTGACCCGGCTCGCGGGCTGGACGTCGTACGACATCGCCGCGCACGGCCTGGCCCAGCGCTACTTCGTCCAGGCGCTGCGGCTCGCACAGGCCGCCGGGGACCGGATGTACGGGGCGTATGTGCTGGTCACGATGAGCCGGCAGGCCGTCTACCTCGGCCATGGGCGGGAGGCCGTGCAACTGGCCCGCGTGGCGCAGCAGGGCACCGGCACCTCGGCGCCCCCCGTCGTCCAGGCGCTCCTGCACGCCGTCGAGGCCCGCGGCCACGGCGTGCTCGGCGAAGTCCGCTTGTGCACGTCCTCGCTGGTGCGGGCCGAGCGTGCGCTGGAGTCCGCCCGGCCCGGCGACGACGTCCCGTACTGGGCGCGTTTCTTCGACGAGGCGCAACTCGCCGACGAGTTCGGCCACTGCCACCGGGACCTGCAGCAGTACCGGGCCGCGCTCCAGCACGCCGAGCGCTCGCTGCAGCTGCGCGCGCCCGGCTTCGCCCGCAGCCGGCTGTTCTGCCGGGTCGTGCTCGCCTCGGCGCGGCTCGGCCTCGGCGAGCTGGACCAGGCCTGCCAGCTGGCGGCAGAGGCCGCCGGGCAGGCGTCGGAGATGCGGTCGGTGCGGGCGGTGGAGTACCTGCGGGACTTCGAGCGCCGCCTGGAGCCGTACAGGGACGCGGCGCCCGTGCGCGGGTACCGCGACCGGGTCGCCGCCCTGCAGTGAGTGAGCCTCAGGCCGCCGTGGGCATCAGGTCCGCGGCGTGCACCGGACCCGCGCCCAGGTCCTTCAGGACGGCGGCCGCCGCCCGTCGCCCGGAGTGCAGTGCGCCCTGGACGGTACTCGTGTCGCGGTGGTCGCCGCACACATAGAGCCCGGCCAGAAGGCGCACCGGCCGGCGCAGATCGTGCGGCGGCCGCATCGCCGGGACGGCCTGCGCGGTGTGGTGCACGGCGAGCGTCTCCCAGCGTGCCGTCGACGTGCCGTACAGGCGTGCCAGATGGGCCCGTACGGCGCCGTCGACGTCGTCCGGGGGCGCGCCGAGGACCGTGGAGGAGACCAGCGCGCGGCCCGCGGGAGCACGGGACGGGTCGACCTGGCTGACGACCGCCGTGTGGGCCACCGGGCCGCCGCGGTCCGCGTCGAGCAGCAGCGACGCACCGGTCGGCGGCGGCTCGTCCATGGTGTGGTGGACGACCGTGACGGGGTGGAAGTCGGGTACGCGCAGACCGGGCAGCAGCTCGGCGGCGGCGTGTGCGTCGGTGGCCACCAGGACGGCATGGCAGCGGAGTTCACCGTGCTCGGCGGTGGTCACCGAGGTCGTGGAGACGGAGGTGGCGCGGACCCCTGTGTACACCGTGTCCGGCGGCAGTGCTCGCGCCAGCAGCTCCGGAAGGACCTCCGCCCCGCCCTCCGGTACACACAGCCGGCCGCTCGCGAAGGCGTGCAGCGCGAGGTCGGCGCAGCGGCTCGACGTGGTCAGCTCCGGGTCGCACAGCAGGGCGGACAGCAACGGCCGCAGAAACCCGTCGACCGTACGGGCGGGAATCCCACGGAGCGGGAGTGCGCGGCGCGCGGTCGACTCGGGCCGGGCCAGCAGCCGTTCCACGGGCGTGGCGGCGATCCGCGCGAGCGCCGCACCGAGCCGGGCCTGATCCACGGCATCGCCGAGCGGGACACCCGGCCGCGCCCCCACCGCCCTCGACCGGGCCGTCCGCGGCCCGGGCAACCTGACCCCCGGCGTACCGGCGCCCACTCCCGGCGCGGAGATTGCGCGGGGAGCACTTGCGAGGGCGCGTACAGCGCTGAGTGCGCTCCGTGCGCTCCGTGCGCTCCCCGCGCCCCCCCTTGCCGGGGCAGCGCCTGCGCGGCGGTGGCGCCCCTCGCTGTGCACCAGGACGCCGGGGGCGAAGGGACGCAGGACGAGCGCGTCGAGCCCCGGGGCCAGGTGCAGTTCGGGATAGGACGTGGACAGGAGTTGCCCGATCCGGTCGAGCCGGAAGCCGTCGACCTTCTCGGTCGACATGCGGCCACCGGCGTAGGGGGCCGCCTCCACAACGGCGGTCGTCACTCCTGCGCTGGTCAGCTGGTGGGCCGCCGCGAGGCCGGCGAGTCCGGCCCCCACGATGACGACGTCCGCCTGATACACGGGCTCTAGCACGTGCCCCTCCTTCGAGGTTGTGCGGCCGGTGGAGACGTCATGCCCCCAACAGGCGTCAGGAATACCCGAGTTCGGCTCGAGGGTAGATCCGGCGGCGCGCGGGGCAAGTCGCGCATGGACAGGGCACGGTCGCACGGTGGTCGCATGGGACCGGCCGGGGGAATCCCCCGCCTGTGTCACACCCCCGGCTGTTCCTGGAGCGCCGCCCGCAGTGCCTCCTCGATGCCCGGGAACGTGAACGAGAACCCGGACTCCACCAGCCGTGCCGGCAGCACCCGCGCACTGCCGAGCACGTCCTGGGCCATCTCCCCGAGCGCGAGCCGCAGTACCGGCGCGGGCACGGCGAAGAGCGTCGGGCGGTGCAGTATGCGCCCCATCGCCGCCGTGATCTCACGGTTGGTCAGCGGCTGCGGAGCCGTCAGATTGAACGGCCCGGACAGCCCCTCGGTGTCGATGAGATGGCGGATCGCCGCTACTTCGTCGTGCAGCGAGATGAACGACCAGTACTGGCTCCCGTCGCCCATCCGCCCGCCGAGCCCCGCCGTGAAGAGCGGGAACAGCCGCCCCCAGGCCCCGCCCCCGCGGGCCACCACGAGACCCGTCCGCACGCACACCGTCCTGACGCCCGCCTCCCGCGCGGCTGCCGCCGCGGCCTCCCATTCCACGCACAACGAGGGCAGGAAGCCGTCACCGGGCGGCGCCTCCTCCGTGACCGCCCGGTCCCCGGTGTCGCCGTAGTAACCGATCGCGCTGCCGCTCACGAAGACACGCGGCGGCTCGGGCAGCCGGGCGACGGCCTGGGCGAGCGCCGCCGTGCCCAGCACCCGGCTGTCGCGCAGCGTCTTCTTGTACGCGTCCGTCCAGCGGCGGTCACCGACCCCGGCGCCGGCGAGGTTCACCACGGCGTCGCATCCGGCCAGCCCGGCCCCGTCCACGTACTGCCCTTCGGGGTCCCAGCGGACCTCGTCCCGGCTCCGGGCCGCCCGGCGTACCAGGCGCACCACCTCGTGCCCGTCCGCGACCAGCGACCGGACCAGGGCACTGCCGATGAGACCGGACGCACCGGCCACCGCGACGCGGGAACGTTCCATCCGCCCATCCTGCCCGGTGCCCCTCGAAAATGCCCGACGGAGCCTCGTCCACCTGCCGTACAGTGCCCCGCATGCCTGCTCCGTACATACGTCATGCCACGCCCGACGACGAGGAGGCGCTCGGCCGACTCGACCGCGCCACATGGTCTCCGCTGCACGCCGTCCAGCCGCGCCCCCAGCCGCCCTACGAGCCCTTCTTCGACGAGCGGCACACGCCGCAGGACCACCTCGTCGCCGAACTGGACGGTGCCGTCGTCGGCTACATCCGGCTGGTGTTCCCGACCCCGCTGGCGTGCAACTCCCACGTCCGCCAGATCCAGGGGCTCGCCGTCGCCGACGAGGCGCGCGGAGCCGGGGTCGGCCGGGCGCTGCTGCGGGCCGTGCAGGACGAGGCCCGGCGGCAGGGAGCGCGGCGTATCACCCTGCGCGTCCTCACGCACAACACCCCGGCCCGGAAGCTCTACGAGTCCGAGGGATTCGTGGTGGAGGGGATCCTGCCCGAGGAGTTCCTGCTCGAGGGCGAGTACGTCGACGACGTGTTCATGGGCCGCTCCCTGTGACGCTCAAGACGCGATGAGTTCGCCCGTGTCCACCGCGGCCGTCGCGGAGGCCGCGCGTTTCGCGTCCGCGGCGACCTCGTCCGCCGTCAGGACGTACCCGGTCTCCTCGTCGGAGGTGGAGCGCGCGAAGACCACGCCGTAGACCTTGCCGTCGGTGGTCAGCAGCGGGCCGCCGGAGTTGCCGGGCAGGACGGTCGAGCGGATGGAGTAGATCTCCCGGGTGACGGTGCCGGTGTTGTAGATGTTCTGGCCCGTGGCACGGATCCGGTTCGCGACCGTGGCGGCCCGCAGCGTCAGGCTGCCGTCCTGCGGATAGCCCGCGACCACCGCGGCGGCGCCGCGTGCCGCGCCGTCGTAGAAGCGCAGGGCGGGCGCCCGCAGTTCGGGCACGTACAGCACGGCCACGTCCCGGCCCGGGTCGAAGAGCACCACCCGC
This sequence comes from Streptomyces colonosanans, assembly GCF_001866645.1. Classification (GTDB taxonomy): domain Bacteria; phylum Actinomycetota; class Actinomycetes; order Streptomycetales; family Streptomycetaceae; genus Streptomyces; species Streptomyces colonosanans. The sequence continues at coordinate 8,456 of NZ_MLYP01000014.1, read as the reverse complement.
GCCGGGTACGCGGGACCGACGCCGCCGACTCGTACGGTCGGGTGGTTGATGCCCGCGACCACGTGGGCGTTGGTCATCACGCGCTGCGGCGCGTACACGAAGCCGCTGCCCTCGCGGCCCTCGCTACCCACGGCGCCCTCGATCTTGACGGTGCTGAGCTTGGCGGCCTGCGTCGCGCTCGCCGTGACGCTGTCCCCGGAGGGCTTGGCCGCAGCGGTCGCCGGTTCGTTCTCGAACGGGTTGAAGACCTGCGGGAAGCCCGCCTGGGTGAGCGCGGACGTGGCACGCGAGAACCAGGTCGGAGTGGTCTCCGGCATCGCGTTCTGCACGGCGCCCAGCAGCCGGGACTCCCGGATCGACTGGGTGAGCAGCGGGGACGAGGAGGCGCCCAGGACGCTCGCGGCCACCCAGGCGACGATCAGCACGGCCACCGTGTTCGCCGCGGCCCCGCCGATCGCGTCGGGCACTCGTAGCGGCCCGCGGTCCAGTTCGTGGCGCAGCCTCAGTGCGAGGCGGCCGGCCAGCGCGTGGCCCATCACCGCCGGAATCAGCACCGTGAACACGGCGGTCACCGTCGCCGCCGTCGTCCCCCGCGTCACCAGGTTCATCACCCACGGCAGGATCCACACGCCGACGACGGCGCCACCCACGAACCCGGCCAGGGAGACACAGCCGGCCACCAGCCCACGCCGGTAGCCGGACGCCGCGTAGGCCAGGATCACCAGCACCAGCAGGATGTCGAGCAGGTTCACGAAGCCGCCTTTCTGTCGGGCCCCGAGTACACGCCGGTACGCGCCGCGGGGGCCCAGTGATCAGCCACGCGCGCGTGGCGCCCGGAAACCGGCCACACACGCACGCATGCGACGAGCACTGGGGAAAACGTGTCGCACCCGGATGATGGTTCCACCAGGTGGCACAGTGCACATCGCGGACGCCGCGGAACGGACCGACAGTAGGTCCATGCGTGTCATCCGACGAAGGCGCCGGGCACGGAAAAGACGCCCGGTACCGATTCCCGGCGCCGCCCTGCTGGTGCTCGGCTGTCTGCCCGGGCTCGCCGCCGTCCTCGCGCTGGTGCTGAGCACGGCCGGAGCCGAGCGCCCCGTGGCGCTCCGTTCCCCGCGACCACCGGTCCAGGCCCGGTCCGCGGCTCTGCACCAGGCGCCCAGGCCGCGCATCGTGCCGAGAACCGCCTGGGCGGACGACGGAGCTCGGACCCAGCCGCCGCCGCATTACGACGACAAGGTCGTCGCGGTCTTCGTGCACCACACCGACTCGCCCAACAGCTACCGGTGTGCCGACACGCCCCGCATCATCCGGGCCCTGTACGCGGGCCAGACCCGCCACCGCCGCTGGGACGACATCGGCTACAACTTCCTGATCGACCGCTGCGGCACGATCTACGAGGGCCGCGCGGGCGGCGCCGAGCGCCCCGTGACCGGCGCCCACACCCAGGGCTTCAACCACCGCACTGCGGGCATCGCCGCGATCGGCACCTTCGCCGCGGGCACGACCGTGCCGCGGGCGATGACCGACGCACTCGCCGCCCTGGCCGCATGGAAGCTGGGCCTCGCGGACGTCGATCCACGCACCCGGGCCCGGCTCGTCTCCAGCAACGGGGGGAGCCGGTACCGGCAGGGTGCCACCGCCCTGCTGCCCACGCTCGCGGGCCATGACGACGGCTACCGGACCCACTGCCCCGGCGCCGCCCTCAGCGCCCTCCTCCCGGCGATCAGGGAGCGGGCGGCACGGCTGCAGGGCAGGCGCTGACACGGCAGGGCGAGCGGGGCCTCGCCCGAGGCGACGTCGAAGCCCCCTCATCGGCAGCCGGATTCAGCCCCGGAAACGGTCCCACAGCTTCGGGTAGCGCGCGGCGAGCCCGGACTCGTCCTCCAGATCGAACCACGTCCCCTCCGGCTCCAAGGCCGCGGGCGGGATGCCCAGATCGGGCGCCACGGTACCGGTGAGCTGCTCGTAGGCCTCGTCCGCCGCGTAGCCGAGCTCCTCGCCGTCCCCGTCGACCTCCTCGTCGAAGTCCCGCAGGAGGTCGGCGAGCGCGTCGGGGTCGTGCAGGGCACCCTCGAAGACCTCCCGGCCCTGGCCGATCAGCCAGCATCGGAAGAAGTCGAACGCGTCATCGCTCGCACCGTCGAGCAGCACCCACGCGGCGCCCCACAGATCCCACCGGTACGCGCGGTTGTACCGGGACTCGAAGTGCCGGGCGAAGTCCAGGACGCCGACCGGATCCAGCTGCAGCAGCCGTTCGACCAGTTGGTCGGCCTGCTCGTCGGAGTCGCCCCCGGCGGCCTCCCGGCTCGCGTCCACCAGCTCCCAGAACTCCGTCTCGTCCATCAGGGGACCGGGCTCCGTCTCGTCCGTCACGGGACCAGCATCGGCCCTGGACGGGAGGGGCGCATGCGGAGGGCCGCGGACCGTTCAGCGGCGGTAGAGTCCCGCGAGCCGTATCGCGTCGTCCGCGAAACGTGTGCGCAGCCCCTCGGGGGACAGCACCTCGACCTCCGGGCCCAGCGCGGTGAGTTGCGTGTGGGCGACCTCCTCGGACTCCACGGGCAGGGTCACCGTCACCCACCCCCGCTCGTCCGGGGCGCCCGCCGTCCTCAACGCCTCCCGGGCGGACGCGGGATCGACGGCGTACGGCAGTCTGCGCACGCCGTCCTCGGTCAGCCGCACTACGACCTGGGCCCGCAGGATGGACCGCGCGAACTGCTCGGCCCGTTCCTCCCAGAAGCCGGGCAGATCGAACTCCTCGACCCGCGCGAAGCGCTCCGCGCCCGCGTCCACGGCGGTGAAGCGGTCGATGCGGTACACCCGGAAGGCCCCGTTCCCGGCCACTCGGGCGCACAGATACCAGGCCCCCGCCTTGAGCACGAGCCCGTACGGCTCCAGCTCCCGTTCCACCACGTCCTCGCCGCGCCGGTAGCGCACAGTGATCCGCCGGTCGTCCCAGACCGCGTCCGCGACTGCCGGAAGCAGCCGAGGAGTCACGGGCTCGGTGAACCAGGCGGGCGCATCCAGGTGGAAGCGCTGCGCCGCCGTACGGGGCGCGTCGCGCAGAGAGGGAAGCAGGGCCGCGGACACCTTCAGCCGGGCCGCGGAGCCCGCGTCCTCAAGCCCCATCTCGCGCAGCGCCCCGGGCACACCGCTGAGGAACAGCGCCTCGGCCTCGGTGCGCGCGAGCCCGGTCAGCCGCGTGCGGTACCCGCCGATCAGCCGGTAACCGCCGGCCCGCCCCCGGTCGGCGTACACCGGAACCCCCGCCTCCGACAGCGCCTGCGCGTCCCGCGTGACGGTCCGCTCGGACACCTCCAGCTCCCGGGCCAGCTCGGCGGCGGTCATGGAGGGCCGGGACTGGAGCAACAGCACCATCTTGATGAGGCGGGCGGCACGCATGGGTTCATGATGCCGGGGGCCACCGACAGCGAAGGGGCACGGCGACATGCCGTACCCCTTCACACCACCGGAAGCCTTACCGGCCGTAGCGCTCCCGCGCCTCCTTCACGGCCGCGGCCTTGACCTCGCCGCGCCGGGCGAGCTGCGCCAGGGCCGCGACGACGATCGACTCCGCGTCGACGCCGAAGTGGCGGCGGGCCGCCTTGCGGGTGTCGGAGATGCCGAAGCCGTCGGCACCCAGCGAGGAGTAGTCCTGCTCGACCCACTGGGCGATCTGGTCCGGGACCTGGCGCATGTAGTCGGAGACCGCGAGGACCGGGCCCTCGGCGCCCTGGAGCGCCTGCCGGATGTACGGCACCCGCTCCTCTCCCTGCAGCAGTGCCGCGTCCGCCTCCATGGCGTCGCGCCGCAGCTCGCCCCACGACGTCGCCGACCACACGTCGGCCGCGACGCCCCACTCCTCGGCGAGCAGGCGCTGCGCCGTAAGCGCCCAGTGGATCGCCGTGCCGGAGCCCAGCAGCTGGATGCGCGGCGCGTTGGCGGCAGGCGACAGGCCCGCCGACTCCGCCGTGTTGAAGCGGTACAGGCCCTTGATGACGCCCTCGTCGATGCCGGGGGCCGTCGGCTTGGCGGGCTGCGGCAGCGGCTCGTTGTAGACGGTGAGGTAATAGAAGACGTTCTGGTCCTCGCCCTCGGCCGCCTCGCCGTACATACGGCGCAGGCCCTCCTTGACGATGACCGCGATCTCGTACGCGAACGCGGGGTCGTAGGTCAGCGCCGCCGGGTTGGTCGCCGCGATCACCGGCGAGTGGCCGTCCGCGTGCTGCAGGCCCTCACCGGTCAGCGTGGTGCGGCCGGCCGTGGCGCCGACGAGGAAGCCGCGGCCGAGCTGGTCGCCGAGCTGCCACATCTGGTCGGCGGTGCGCTGCCAGCCGAACATCGAGTAGAAGATGTAGAAGGGGATCATCGCCTCGCCGTGCGTCGCGTACGACGACGAAGCGGCGATGAAGTCGGCCATCGAACCGGCCTCGGTGATCCCCTCGTTGAGGATCTGGCCGTTCGTGGCCTCCTTGTAGTACATCAGCTGGTCGCGGTCGACCGGCTCGTACGTCTGGCCCTTGGGCGAGTAGATGCCCAGGGAGGGGAACAGGCTCTCCATGCCGAAGGTGCGTGCCTCGTCCGGGACGATCGGCACCCAGCGCTTACCCGTCTCCTTGTCGCGGACCAGGTCCTTGACCAGGCGGACAAAGGCCATCGTGGTCGCCACGTTCTGCGAGCCCGAGCCCTTGTCGAAGGCGGAGAACGCCTTCTCGGCCGGGGCGGGCAGCGGCGCCAGCGGGTGCACACGGCGGGCCGGGGCCGGACCGCCGAGGGCCGCGCGGCGCTCCTGGAGGTAGCGGACCTCGGGGGAGTCGGCGCCCGGGTGGCCGTAGGGGACCTGGCCGTCGACGAACCGGCTGTCGGGGATGGGGAGCTGGAGCAGATCGCGCATCGTCTTGAACTCGTCCACCGTCAGCTTCTTCATCTGGTGGTTGGCGTTCTTCGACGCGAAGCCCTCGCCGAGCGTGAAGCCCTTGACGGTCTGGGCCAGGATGACGGTCGGCGCGCCCTTGTGCTCCAGGGCCGCCTTGTACGCGGCGTAGACCTTGCGTGCCTCGTGGCCGCCGCGGGAGAGGTGGAAGCACTCGAGGATCTTGTCGTCGCTCAGCAGCTTCGCCATCTCGACGAGCGCCGGGTCCTTGCCGAAGAAGTCCTCGCGGATGTAGGCGGCATCCCGCGTCTGGTACGTCTGCACCTGCGCGTCCGGCACCTCGCGCAGCCGGCGTACCAGCGCGCCGGTGGTGTCGAGGGCGAACAGCTCGTCCCAGGCCGTGCCCCACAGCGTCTTGACGACGTTCCAGCCGGCGCCGCGGAACCGGGCCTCCAGCTCCTGCACGACCTTGAAGTTGGCGCGCACCGGGCCGTCGAGGCGCTGCAGGTTGCAGTTGATGACGAAGGTGAGGTTGTCCAGCTCCTCACGCGAGGCCAGCGTGATCGCCGCCGTCGCCTCCGGCTCGTCCATCTCGCCGTCGCCGAGGAAGGCCCAGACATGAGACCCGGAGACATCCTTGATGCCGCGGTGGGTGAGATAGCGGTTGAAGCGCGCCTGGTAGATGGCGGAGAGCGGGCCGAGGCCCATCGACACCGTCGGGAACTCCCACAGCCAGGGCAGACGCCGCGGGTGCGGGTAGGAGGGCAGGCCGTTGCCGCCCGCCTCCTGGCGGAAGTTGTCCAGATGCTGCTCGGACAGCCGGCCGTCGAGGAAGGCACGGGCGTAGATGCCGGGGGAGGCGTGGCCCTGGATGTACAGCTGGTCGCCGGAGCCGTCGCCCTCCTTGCCCTTGAAGAAGTGGTTGAAGCCGGTCTCGTAGAGCCAGGCGGCGGAGGCGAAGGTGGCGATGTGGCCGCCGACGCCGTGCTTGCTGCCGCGGGTCACCATCGCCGCCGCGTTCCAGCGGTTCCACGCGGTGATCCGGCGCTCCATCTCCTCGTCACCGGGCACGGCCGGCTCGACGGCGGTGGGGATGGTGTTGACGTAGTCGGTCTCGAGAAGCTTGGGCAGTGCCACACCGGCGCCCTCGGCGCGTTCCAGCGTGCGGCGCATCAGATACGCGGCACGGTGCGGCCCGGCCGCCTTGGCGACGGCGTCCAGGGACGCCTGCCATTCGGCGGTCTCCTCCGGGTCGCGGTCCGGGAGCTGGTCGAGCTCGCTCGGCTGGATGGCGTTGGGGTCGGTCATGTCGCCGCCTTCCTCAGTCGAAGGGGGTTCCCTCATCGGTAAGCGTTCGGGGGTGCCCTTGGTCTTTGGCAGGACAGGGCGCGGGCTTTGGTGAAGCCCGTTCAGCGACTGTAACCCCCTGATCGATGATCGATCAAAGGGAAGGGGGGTAAAACCCTTTGATTTTGAGAAAGTCGGCACGCGGTGCCTTTGATGTGGGCACCGCGTGCCGCGATTCCGTGGGGTTTTCGCAGGTGAGGTTGTGTTTGAGCGGGGTGCGCTCCGCTGTCACGCGCGGGGTGCGCACCCGAGTACGTGGGCCTTCACGATCTCGGCGATGCGCGGGTCCCGCCTGCGGAACGCGGCCACCAGTTCCTCGTGCTCCTCCGCGTACGACTGCTGCACCGTCCCGAGCCAGCGGATCGACAGCGCCGTGAACACCTCGATGCCCAGCCCCTCCCAGGTGTGCAGCAGCACGGAGTTCCCGGCTGCCCGCACCAGCTCCCGGTGGAAGGCCACCGTGTGCCGCACCTGTGCCGTACCGTCCGCCTTGCGGTCAGCCTCGTACAGCGCCGCCACGTGGGGTTCGAGGGCCGAGCAGTCCTCTGCCAGCCGTCCTGCCGCCAGCTCCGCCGCGATGGCCTCCAGACCGGCCCGTACGGGGTAGCTCTCCTCCAGGTCGGCCGCCGTCAGATTCCGCACTCTGACGCCCTTGTTCGGCGCCGACTCGATCAGCCGCAGCGACTCCAGCTCCCGCAGCGCCTCCCGGACCGGTGTCTGACTGACCTCGAGTTCCGTGGCGATCCGGCGCTCCACGATCCGCTCGCCCGGCTTCCAGCGCCCGCTGACGATCCCCTCCACGATGTGCTCGCGGATCTGTTCGCGCAGCGAGTGGACGACGGGCGCGGTCATGAGGGCTCCTTAGGGAGGGGCAAGTCCAGCAGCGGCCCGACGGACCTTGGTGAGGGTGCTGGCGGGCGACGGGCGGACCCCAAAGGCGTTTGACGTTTTAGACAATAAGGCCGCCTGGTGGTTCCTCAAGGGCGCGCGGGGGCGCTTTTGCGCAGGTGAGACGAGCCTTACACGTCCCTGGAGAGGACAAAAACGGCGCCCCCGCCCGGAATCTCCGGGCGGGGGCGCCGTACGGCCGTAGCGGCCAGGATGCCTACAGGCCGAGCTCGACCTCGAACTCGCCCGCCTCCAGGATCGCCTTGACGGCGGTCAGGTAGCGGGCCGCGTCGGCACCGTCCACCAGGCGGTGGTCGTACGACAGCGTCAGGTACGTCATGTCGCGGATGCCGATGACCGTACCCTCCTCGGTCTCGATGACGGCGGGGCGCTTGACCGTGGCGCCGATGCCGAGGATCGCGACCTGGCCCGGCGGCACGATGATCGTGTCGAACAGTGCGCCGCGCGAGCCGGTGTTGCTGATGGTGAAGGTCGCGCCGGACAGCTCGTCCGGGGTGATCTTGCTGGCCCGGACCTTGCTCGCCAGGTCGGCCGTGGCCTTGGCGATACCGGCGATGTTGAGGTCGCCGGCGTGCTTGATGACCGGGGTCATCAGGCCCTTCTCGGAGTCCACCGCGATACCGATGTTCTCGGTGTCGAAGTAGGTGATCGTGCCCTCGGCCTCGTTGATCCTGGCGTTGATGACCGGGTGGGCCTTCAGCGCCTGGGCCGCCGCCTTCACGAAGAACGGCATCGGGGAGAGCTTGACGCCCTCGCGGGCCGCGAACGCGTCCTTGGCCTGGGCGCGCAGGCGCATCAGGCGGGTCACGTCGACCTCGACCACCGAGGACAGCTGGGCCTGCTCGTGCAGGGCCTTGACCATGTTGTCGCCGATGACCTTGCGGATGCGCGGCATCTTGACGGTCTGGCCGCGCAGCGGGGAGACCTCCAGGACCGGCGCCTTCCGGGCGGTCGGAACGGCGGCGGCCGGGGCGGGAGCCGGAGCAGCGGCGGCCTTCGCCGCCTCGGCGGCGGCGATGACGTCCTGCTTGCGGATGCGGCCGCCGACGCCGGTGCCCTTGACGGTGGCCAGGTCGACGCCGTTCTCGGCGGCGAGCTTGCGCACCAGCGGGGTCACGTACGCGCCCTCGTCGGTGGCCTGCGCGGCGGGAGCCGGAGCCGGGGTGACCGGGGCCGGGGCGGCCGGGGCGGGAACCGGGGCCGGAGCCGCGGGGGCGGCCGGAGCGGCAGCGGCGGGGGCCGGGGCGGGGGCCGGAGCCGCGGGGGCGACGGGGGCCGGAGCCGCGGGGGCGACGGGAGCCGGAGCGGCGGGGGCGGG
>NZ_MLYP01000139.1 GCF_001866645.1 Streptomyces colonosanans | reverse complement strand
GCCACGTCGCGCGGGCCGAAGGTGCCGTGGGTCATCAGCTCGGAGGTCGAGTAGCGCAGCTGCTGGTGGTCCATGGCGTAGTCGGACAGGAGCAGCTTCGAGTCGCGGCCGTCGATCGTCAGCGCGGTGCCCGGCTCCTGCGGCACGGACGGGTAGCCGCCGAGGGCGAGGTGGGTGCTGTCCTTGGCCTTGTTGTTGACGTCCTTGTGGCGGACGACGGTGATCCCGGTGCCGTTGTCCGGATTGCTCCGGTCGCGGCGCAGCAGCGCGCTGTTCTGCGGCGCGGCCACGGTGACCTTCTCTGTCTTCGTCAGCGGCGCCACCGACTGCACCAGGTAGCCGAGCCGCTTGTTCACCAGGTATTTCTCG
>NZ_MLYP01000138.1 GCF_001866645.1 Streptomyces colonosanans | reverse complement strand
CGTGCGGCGCGGGGACGGGATCTGCGTGTCCACCGTGAGCGCCTGTACCTCGGCCACCAGGGGGCGGCGGCCCTCCAGGGTGACGGTCAGGCAGGTGCCGGGGACCGGCTCGTCGCGACGGGTCAGGAACAGGCCGCTGGGGTCCGCGAGGCCCGTGATCCCCTCGTCGTGCAGCTCGAAGCAGCCGACCTCGTCCGTCGCGCCGTACCGGTTCTTGACACCCCGTACCAGGCGCAGGCGCGCGTGCCGGTCGCCCTCGAAGTGCAGGACGACGTCCACGAGGTGTTCGAGCAGGCGCGGGCCCGCGATCGCGCCGTCCTTGGTGACGTGGCCCACCAGGAGGGTGGCCATGCCGCGCTCCTTGGAGGCGCGGATGAGCGCCCCGGCGACCTCGCGCACCTGGGCCATGCCGCCGGGCGCGCCGTCGATCTCCGGGGAGGCGACGGTCTGTACGGAGTCGAGGATGAGCAGCGAGGGTTTCACCGCGTCCAAGTGGCCCAGTACGGCGGCGAGGTCCGTCTCGGCCGCCAGGTAGAGGTGGTCGTCGATGGCCCTGATGCGGTCGGCGCGCAGACGCACCTGGCTCGCCGACTCCTCGCCGGTCACATACAGCGTGCGGTGCTCGTCGCTCGCGGCCTTGGCCGCGACGTCCAGCAGGAGCGTGGACTTGCCGACCCCGGGTTCGCCGGCGAGCAGCACGACCGCGCCGGGCACCAGGCCGCCCCCGAGGACGCGGTCCAGCTCGGGCACGCCGGTGGAGCGGGCGGTGGCCTGGCGCCCGTCGACCTGGCCGATGGGCAGGGCGGAGTTCGTCACCCGGCCCGGTGTCGTGGTCCGCACCGCGGGCGCGCCGTACTCCTCGACCGTCCCCCAGGCCTGGCACTCGGGGCAGCGGCCGAGCCACTTGGCGGTCTGCCAGCCGCACTCGGTGCAGCGGTAGGACGGCCGGTCCTTGGTGGTCTTCGTACGGGCAGCCATGGACGAAACCGTAGCCGAGGCCACCGACACTCCGGGGCCCCCGCCGGGACAGGGGCCCCGGAGGCCGCCGTATCCCGGGCCTGCCCGTGCGCGCGGCCGCCTCCTGCGAGGGCCGCCTCACCCGGGGCCGGAATCCGTCGGTGACCATCGTCCTGTGGGCGGACAGGACCTCCGTCCGGAGCGGACCGCCGAATCCGCCGCTCCTATCGTCTTACGAGAGATCGTTTCACCCGTACGGAGTAAATGTGCGCAAGGGAGCCGTAGGCGCCGCCCCGCGGCGCCTACGGTCGCACGGGTGATGAGCAGCAGGCCGGAGACCTCCACGCACGCCACCGGCGCCCACCCGGCGCGCGGGGACGCACGCAAGCGGGGGAGCGCGCCTCGTGGTGCGAACACCCGCACCGCGGCCCCGGGGCCGCCCGCGCGTTACGAGCCGTATGTGGACGGCCTGTTCACCTACTGCCTCTCCGTGCTGTGCGATCACGACGCGGCGACCGCCGCCCTGGGGGACGCCCTGGCGATCGCCGAGCGTCGCGGGACGCGCGGCCCGCAGGCCTCCGACGACCACCGCGCCTGGCTGTACGCTCTCGCCCGCTGGTCCTGTCTGCGCAGGCTCGCCGAGGCCCGGCGGCGCCGCCCGGCCGGCCATGCCGCCGGGCGTGACCGTGCGCACAAGGAGGCCGCCGACCGGCGCGCCGCCGAGGCGGTCGGCGCCGCCCCCGTCCCCGAAGAGGTCCAGGAGCTACGCCGGCGGGAACTCGTCCGGCTCGCCTGGCCCGAGGCCGCCGGCACCACACCCGAGCAGCGCGAGGCACTCGAACTCGCCGTCCGTCACCAACTCGCTGCCCGCGAGGTCGCCGCCGTGCTCGGCACGGGCCTCGCCTCCGCACGCGAGCTGCTCGCCTCCGGCGCCTGCGAGGTCGAGCGCACCCGCGCCGCCCTCGCCGTCGTCGAGACCGGCACCTGTCCGAGCGTCGCCGGCCTCACCGACGACCCCCGGCTCGTCCTCAGTGCCGCGCTGCGCCGCGAGCTGGTCCGGCACGTCGACGACTGCCCACGCTGCCGTCGCACCGCCGAGCGCGCCGTCCCCGGCAGCTGGCCCGGCACCAGCGTCACCCCTGCCGAGCTGCCCGTCCTTCAGGCCCCGAAAGCGGCCCTGCAGGCCGCGGTGGCGCACGCCCCCCGCGCACGGAGCGACGCACCCCACTTCGACCGGCGCGGCTTCCCCATGGACCCGAAGGACCATGCGGCCCGCCGTGAACGCCTGCGCGCGCGTGCCGTCACGACGACCGTGGTCGCCACCGTGATCGCGGCCCCCCTCCTCGCCCTGTGGGCCACTTACCGCGGCGCGCCCCTCACCGGGGAGGCCTCCGACGGCAGCACCGCCACCGCCCGCGAGGCGCACGGTCCCGGCTCCCTCGGCGGTGAGGGCACAGGGGGGTACGAGAACGCGGGCAACGCCAGGATGAAGTCCGACCCCGGACTCGACCGGAACGGCCACGCGCCGGACGTCTCCGTCAAGGTCATCGGCGGGCAGACGGATGCCCCGGGGCAGGGACACCTCGCGGTGTCGGCCCGCAACGACGGGACCACGACGATCGTCACACTGACGGCGTCCGGGGACTCACCCGTCCACTGGTCCGTGTCCACGAGCGCCTCCTGGCTCTACCTGAGCCAGTCCTCGGGGACGCTCGCCCCGGGCGAATCGTTCACGCTCCGGGTGTTCGTCGACCACCTCCGCGAGCCCACCGGCGCCTGGCACGCGCGTCTGACCGTGGCCCCCGCGGGCGCCGTGGTCTCTATCGACGGGTACGGTCCCGCGGGCCCCTCCGACCCGCGGCCCGCTCCCACGCATCCCGCCCCCTCCCCGCCCGCACCGAGCGGTCCGCCGTCGACCGGGCCGGAGCCCACGCCCGTCGACCCGACCCCGACGGACCCGGCACCCACGAGTCCGCCCTCCTCCGAGCCGCCGTCCTCGACCCCGCCGCCCGCGACGTCACCGCCCGCCGACAG
>NZ_MLYP01000137.1 GCF_001866645.1 Streptomyces colonosanans | reverse complement strand
AGTGGTTGCCGGTGGCGTTGCTGGCGGTGGTGAAGACCGGGGCGGCGTATCTGCCGGTGGACCCGGAGTATCCCGCTGAGCGGATCGCGTACATGCTCGGTGACGCCGACCCGGTGTGCGTACTGGGCTCGGCGCAGACGCTGGAGCGGGTGCCGGAGCAGTGGACGGGGTGTGCAGTCGACCTTGCCACGCTGTCGTTTGATGGCTATGCGGACAGGGAGTTGTCGGCTGGGGAGCGGGGTGGGGTGCTGTTGCCCGAGCATCCCGTGTACGTCATGTACACCTCCGGGTCCACCGGGCATCCGAAGGGTGTGGTGTTCCCCGCCGGGGCGATGGTGAATCTGTTGGCGTGGCATGGGCAGGTGATGCCGGGTGGTGCTGGTTCGCGGACGGGGCAGTTCGCCGCGTTGAGCTTTGATGCTGCGGCGCATGAGATGTTCTCGGCGTTGTGGTCCGGCAAGGCGTTGGTGGTGCCGCCGGATGAGGTGCGGCGGAGTGCCGTGGAGCTGGTGCGTTGGTTGGATCGGTGGGGCGTGGGGGAGTTGTTCGCGCCGATGCCGATGGTGGAGTCTGTGGCAGAGGCTTCGGCCGAACTCGACCTGGCACTGCCCCAGTTGCGTGATGTAGCGCAGGCCGGTGAGGCGCTGGCAGTACGTGGTGTGGTGCGTGACTTCTTCGAGCGAGTTCCGGGACGTCGGCTGCACAACTATTACGGGCCGACGGAGACGCATGTGGCCACGGCGTTGTCGTTGGCCGGGGATGTGTGTAAGTGGCCGGCGTGGCCGTCGATCGGGCGGCCGGTGGCGAACAGTCGCGTGTATGTGTTGGATGAGCGGCTGCGTCCGGTGCCGGTGGGTGTGGCCGGTGAGCTGTACCTGGCCGGTGCGCAGATGGCGCGCGGGTATCTGAACCGTCCGGGTCTGACCGCTGAGCGGTTCGTCGCCGACCCGTTTGGGGCGCCGGGCGAGCGGATGTACAGGACGGGGGATCTTGCACGCTGGTGTGCGGAGGGAACGGTGGAGTTCCTGGGCCGGGCCGATTTCCAGGTGAAGGTCCGGGGTTTCCGGGTCGAGCTTGGGGAGGTCGAGGCGACGATTGCCACGCATCCGCTGGTCTCGCAGGTAGCCGTGGTGGCGCGGGAGGATCGGCCCGGTGGCAAGCGCTTGGTCGCCTACGTCGTGCCCCGGGCTGCATCAGCTCTCGATGGCGGTGACTTGCGCCGGTCTGTGGGTGAACGTCTGCCTGACTTCATGGTCCCAGCCGCAGTGGTGATGCTGGACGCTTTGCCGGTGACGACCAACGGAAAATTGGACCGGCGGGCGTTGCCGGCGCCGGACTACGCGGCGGTTTCGGCGTTCCGTGCCCCGTGCAGTGAGCCTGAGCGAGCTTTGTGTGAGATCTTCGCCGAGGTGCTGGGTGTGGAGCGGGTCGGTATCGACGACAGCTTCTTCGACCTCGGCGGCCACTCCCTGCTCGCCACCCGAGTTATCAGCCGCATCCGCACTGTATTGAACGTCGAACTCCCCCTCCGAACCCTGTTTGAATCGCCGAACGTTGCCACGCTGGCCGAACAGCTGGAAGCCGCGCGCAAGTCGGAACGGCCCGCACTGCGGCGGATGCCGCGTCTTGAGGAGAACTGATGATTTCGCTGTCCTTTTCCCAGCGTCGGATCTGGTTCCTGAACCGTCTCGAGGGCGCGGCGACTGCCACCTACAACCTGCCGATCACACTGCAGCTGACGGGCACCTTGGACCAGGGAGCCCTGGCTGCAGCGCTGCGGGATGTTGTGGAGCGACACGAGAGCCTGCGGACCGTCTTCCCTGAAGGCCCTGACGGAACTCCCTACCAGCGCATCCTCAATACCCACGAAGCGTGGACGGGCATGGAGGTGGTGTCGACCACCCAGCATGAACTTGACGCCACCGTGTCCGCCTTCCGTACCCAGGGATTCGATGTGACGGTCGACATTCCCCTGCGAGCGAGGTTGTTCGCGGTAGCGGAGGATGTGCATGTGCTGGTGGTGGTGTTGCATCACATCGCTGGTGATGGCTGGTCGATGACGCCTCTGGCACGTGACGTGGCTACGGCGTACGCAGCCCGTGCTGCGGGGCGGGTGCCGGCGTGGGAGCCGTTGCCGGTGCAGTATGCGGATTACGCGCTGTGGCAGCGGGAGCTGCTCGGTGATGAGTCCGACCCGGACAGCCTGATCAGTCAGCAGGTTGCCTACTGGACGCGGATGCTGGCGGACCTCCCGGTGCAGGTAGAGCTTCCCGCCGACCGTGCACGGCCCGCTGCGGCCTCGTATCGAGGCGACAGCGTCGGATTCACCGTGGGCGCGGAGGTGCACCGAGGACTCGTTGCTTTGGCCCGGGAGTCGGGTGCGAGTGTGTTCATGGTGGTGCAGGCGGCGTTTGCGGCGCTGTTGTCGCGGCTTGGTGCTGGTACGGATATTCCGATCGGTTCACCGGTGGCGGGCCGTATGGACGAGGCCTTGGACGACTTGGTCGGGTTCTTCGTGAACACGCTGGTGTTGCGGACGGATGTGTCGGGTGACCCGACGTTCCGTGAGTTGGTGGAGCGGGTGCGTGAGACGGACCTGGGGGCCTTTGGGAACCAGGATGTTCCGTTCGAGCACCTGGTGGAGGTGCTGAACCCGGTCCGGTCGATGTCCCGGCACCCCTTGTTCCAGGTGGCACTGGCTTTCCAGAACCTGAGCCAGCCCGACCTTCATCTCCCTGGCCTCGACGTTGAAGTTCGGCGCTACAACAGTGCGGCGGCGAAGTTCGACCTCTCCCTGGGAGTGGCGGAGCGCTTCGATGATCAGGGCGCACCGGCTGGTTTGGAGGCGGTCTTCGAGTTCGCTACTGATTTGTTTGAT
>NZ_MLYP01000136.1 GCF_001866645.1 Streptomyces colonosanans | reverse complement strand
CGAGGCGGTGGTTGCCGGGCATCCACAGGTCTCGCAGGTGACGGTGATGGCCCGGGAAGACCAGCCCGGTGAGAAGCGGCTGGTCGCCTATGTCGTGCCGGCCGGTGGACAGGACAGTCTTGAAGGCGCTGACGTGCGCCGTTACGTGGGCTCGGTGCTGCCGGAGTTTATGGTGCCGGCCGCTGTTGTGGTCCTTCCCGAACTCCCATTGACCGCGCACCGCAAGGTCGACCGGCGTGCACTCCCCGCCCCCGGCTACAAGGACGCACAGCGAGCACGCGGCCCGCGGGACGCTCGTGAGGAGACTCTCTGCGCCGTCTTCGCGGAGGTGCTGGGAGTGGAGCGGGTCGGCATCGACGACAGCTTCTTCGACCTCGGCGGCCACTCGCTCCACGTCACCCGCGTCATCAGCCGCATCCGTGCGGTCTTCGGTGTGGAGATGTCGCCGCGCGCACTGTTCGAGGCGTCGACCGTCGCCCAGCTGAACGCCCGCATGACAGGCGCCGAGGGTGCCCGTCCCCAGCTGGAGCCGACGCTTCGTCCGGCGGAGGTACCGTTGTCGTTCGCTCAGCGGCGTCTGTGGTTCCTCAACCGGATCCAGGGATCGGAATCGGCTACGTATAACATGCCGATCGCGTTGCGGCTGACCGGTCGGCTGGATCGGGAGGCGTTGGCGGCGGCGCTCGGTGACGTGGTCGCGCGCCACGAGAGCCTGCGCACCGTCTTCCCGGAGGGCCCGGACGGCACCCCGTACCAGCGCGTCCTCGACTTTGTGGACGCTACGGTGGACCTGCCCGTGCGACAGATCAGCGAGGACGGGGTGCCGGAGGCGGTCGCGCTGACCGCGCGCCGTGGTTTCGATTTGACAGCCGAATCACCCCTGCGTGCGGAGCTGTTCGCGGTCGAGGACACCACGCACATCCTGGTGGTCGTCCTCCACCACATCGCGGGTGATGGTTGGTCACTGGCCCCGCTGGCCCGTGATGTCGCCCTGGCCTACGAAGCACGCGTGGGCGGTCGCGTCCCGGCCTGGAGGCCTCTGCCGGTGCAGTACGCGGACTACGCGCTGTGGCAGCGCGACCTGCTCGGCGACGAGTCCGTCCCGGACAGCCTGATCAGCAAGCAGGTCGCGTATTGGACTGAGCAACTCGCGGACCTCCCCGACCAGCTGGACCTTCCCTTCGACCGGCCCCGCCCGATCGCTTCCTCATACCAGGGCGGAACCGTCCCGGTGACCCTCGACGCGGAGCTGCATCGGAGCATCGCGGAACTCGCCCGCGCGTCGGACGCGAGTGTGTTCATGGTGGTGCAGGCGGCGTTCGCTGCGCTGCTGTCCCGGCTGGGTGCCGGGACGGATATCCCGATCGGCACACCGGTGGCTGGCCGTACGGACGAGGCGCTGGACGACCTCGTCGGCTTCTTCGTGAACACGCTGGTGTTGCGTAACGACCTTTCAGGTGAACCGACCTTCCGCGAACTCATTGGCCGGGTGAGGGAGGCAGACCTCTCCGCATACGGCAACCAGGATGTGCCGTTCGAGCACCTCGTGGAGGTCCTCAACCCCGTCCGCTCCATGTCCCGGCACCCTCTGTTCCAGGTCATGCTGACCTTCCAGAACAACACGGCACCGGAACTCAGCCTGCCCGGTCTCGTTCTCCACAGCGAGCCCGCCGCGTCGGGCGCGGTGAAGTTCGATCTCTCGGTCCACCTTGGCGAGGTTTTTGATGGTGAGGGTGGGCCGGCTGGGTTGTCGGGTGTGTTCGGTTTTTCGGTTGATGTGTTTGACCGGGGGACTGTTGACGGGTTTGTGGTTCGGTTCGAGCGGTTGTTGCGGGGGTTGGTGGGGGAGCCTGATCGGCCAGTGGGGTTGGTCGAGGTGTTGTCGGGGGATGAGCGTCGTGCGTTGGTGGGGGAGTGGAGTGGTGGCCGGTGCGATGGTGTGACGGTGGTGGAGCTGTTCGAGCGGCAGGTGGATGCCGTCCCGGACGCGGTGGCGGTGTCGGCTGAGGGCGTCGAACTCTCGTATCGGGAGCTCGATGCCTCGTCGAGCCGGTTGGCGTGCTATCTGCGTGATCTGGGTGTTGGGCGTGAGTCGGTGGTGGGGTTGTGCCTGCGGCGTCGCGTGGAGATGATCACGGCGATCCTGGCGGTATGGAAGGCAGGGGCGGCGTATCTGCCGATCGATGGGGAACTGCCCGCGGAGCGGGTGGCGTACATACTGGCCGACAGCCGGGCGCAGCTGGTGCTGGCGACCCAGGAAGTCCTGGGTGATCTCTGGGCCGAGCAGGCACGGACCGTAGCGCTGGATGACCCGGCGACCACCACCCTCCTGGACGGCTATGCCGATGCATCGCCCGAGGTGGTGCTGGATCCGGCCGGGCTGGCGTATGTGATCTACACGTCGGGGTCGACGGGTACGCCGAAGGGTGTGGCGGTCACGCACGGGTCGCTGGCCAACTACGTCGCCTCGGTGTCGGCGCGGCTGGGCTGGACATCGTCGGGGGCGCGGTATGGGCTGTTGCAGGCGCAGGTGACCGACCTGGGCAACACGGTGGTGTTCACCAGCCTCGCCACAGGCGGCCGGCTGCACGTGCTGGACGCCGATACCGTGACCGAGCCGGAGGCGGTGGCCAGCTACCTTGCTGAACACCGGATTGATGCGTTCAAGGCGGTGCCGTCGCATCTGGCGGCGTTGACCGCCGCGGCCGGTATCGAGTCGCTGCTGCCCATGCAGTCGCTGGTCCTCGGCGGCGAGGCCGCGACGCCCGGCTGGGTGCAAGAGCTCGTGGCCACGGCCACCTCCGGGGGTCGGCGGGTGTTCAACCACTACGGGCCCACGGAGACCACGATCGGCGTGGCCACTGCCGAACTGACACCACAGGCGGTCAACGACGGGGTCGTACCGATCGGTACCCCGATCGCCAACACCCGCCTGTTCGTGCTGGATGAGGCGCTGCAGCTGGTACCGGTCGGGGTCGCCGGGGAGCTGTACGTCGCCGGCGATGCGCTGGCGCGCGGCTACGTCGGCCGCCCGTCGCTGACTGGCGAACGGTTCGTAGCGTCCCCCTTCGGGGCCGGGGAGCGGATGTATCGAACCGGGGACCTGGCGAAGTGGACGTTCGACGGGCAGCTGCTGTTCCTCGGCCGCGCGGACGAACAGGTGAAGATCCGCGGGTTCCGCATCGAGCCCGGCGAGATCCAAGCCGCCCTGTTGACACATCAGGACATCGCTCAGGCCGCCGTCATAGCCCGCGAGGACACCCCGGGCGACAAACGCCTCATTGCCTATGCGGTGGCTGAGAGCGGGCAGGCACTCGAATCGGAAACCGTCCGCGCGTACCTGATCGGACGCCTGCCGGAATACATGGTCCCGGCCGCTGTTGTACTCCTTCCCAAACTCCCGCTGACCGCGCATGGCAAGCTCGACCACCGCGCTTTGCCCGCGCCGGAGTTCCAGCAGCAGACGCATCGCGCTCCGCGTGACGCTCGTGAGAAGGCCCTCGCCGAGATCTTCGCCGAAGTGCTCGGTGTGGAGCGGGTCGGTGTCGACGACAGTTTCTTCGACCTCGGCGGCCACTCCTTGCTGGCCACCCGCGTGGTCAGCCGCGTCCGCGCGGTCCTCGAAGCGGAAATGCCGCTGCGTGTCCTGTTCGAGCGTCCCACCGTGGCCCTGCTCGCACAGTGGGCGGCGGGCGCCGAGCAGGCTCGGACCCCGCTGGTACCAATGGACCGGCCAGCCCAGGTGCCGCTGTCGTTCGCCCAGCGACGCCTGTGGTTCCTCAACCGCTTCGAGGGGGCGACGGCCGCCACCTACAACATGCCCGTCGTCCTACGGCTGACCGGCGCACTGGATCAGGAGGCCCTGGCCGCCGCACTGCTAGACGTGATCGAGCGGCACGAGAGCCTCCGAACCGCCTTCCCCGAAGGCCCCGACGGCTCGCCGCACCAGCACATCGTGGCCGCGGAGGAGGCATGCCCGTCGCTGATCGCCACCCTGGTGTCCGAGACCGACCTGCCGGAAGCCGTCGCCACGGAGGTGAGGAGCGGTTTCGACCTGACAGCTGGTGTCCCCCTGCGGGTGCGGCTGTTTGCGCTGGCGGAGGACGTGCACGTGCTGGTGGTGGTGTTGCATCACATCGCCGGTGACGGCTGGTCCATGGAGCCCCTGGCCCGGGATGTGGCGTGGGCTTACGAGGCGCGGATCGACGGGAAGGCTCCCGAGTGGGAGCCGCTGCCGGTGCAGTATGCGGACTACGCGCTGTGGCAGCGAGACCTGCTCGGCGACGACTCCGACCCAAACAGCCTGATGAGTAGGCAGGTCACTTACTGGAAGAAGCAACTAGCCGAGCTACCAACTCAGTTGGAAATGGCCTTCGACCGGCCTCGACCCGCGTTCGCCTCGTACCGAGGTGACAGTGTCCCCTTCGAGGTGGCAGCAGACGTCCACTCTGGCCTGGCGGAGCTGGCCCGGGAGTCGGGTGCGAGTGTGTTCATGGTGGTGCAGGCGGCGCTGGCGACTTTGCTGTTCCGGATGGGTGCGGGGACAGACGTCCCGATCGGTTCGCCGGTGGCGGGGCGTACGGATGAGGCTCTGGAGGACCTCGTCGGGTTCTTCGTGAACACGCTGGTGTTGCGGACGGATGTGTCGGGTGACCCGACGTTCCGTGAGTTGGTGGAGCGGGTGCGAGAGGCGGACCTGGGGGCCTTTGGGAACCAGGATGTTCCGTTCGAGCACCTGGTGGAGGTGCTGAACCCGGTCCGGTCGGTGTCCCGGCACCCCCTGTTCCAGGTGGCACTGGCCTTCCAGAGTCAGAGCCGGCCGATCCTCCAGCTCCCGGGCCTCGATGTCGAGATCGAGCGCTTCGACAGCGCCGTGGCGAAGTTCGACCTCTCCGTGGGACTGTCGGAGCGTTTCGACAATGTGGGCGGTCCAGCGGGTCTGGACGGTGCCGTTGAGTTCGCTACTGATTTGTTTGATCGGGTGT
>NZ_MLYP01000135.1 GCF_001866645.1 Streptomyces colonosanans | reverse complement strand
ACTCCAGAACCACCGTTAACTTTACAGACCCAATTGGGTTCAGACGCCGGCAGCGCTGGTTTTCCAGAACGCGCGGGGAATCGAGTTGCGCCGCAACACGTTCACCCATCTCGGCGCGGCCGGTGTCAATCTCGAAACTGGTAGTCAAGGCAGCCAGGTCGTGGGGAACCGCTTCGAGGACATCTCCTCGACCGGCATCCAGGTCGGCGGCACCATGAAGGTGGACCACCATCCCGACGACCCACGACAGATCGTCAAAAACAACACCGTCAGCAATAACAGGGTTGCCAGAGTCGCCGTCGAGCACGCTGACACAGTCGGAATCTTCATCGGGTACACCACGCACACCACGGTCGCGCACAATGAGGTGTTCGACCTCCCCTACACCGGAATCTCCGTAGGCTGGGGCTGGGGCCTGTTCGACGCGGGCGGAAACTCCACCTACCCGGGCAATCTTGGTTTGCCCGTCTACGACACGCCGACCACCAGCCGCGACAATCAGATACGCGACAACCGGATATTCGACGTGATGAAGACGCTACGCGACGGCGGCGGCATCTACGCTCTCTCAGCGCAGCCTGGGACACAGATCAGCGGCAATTACATTGACCGTGTCCACGACGGTTTTGGCGGCCTTTACCCAGATGAAGGCAGTGCCTATCAGGAGTGGACGGACAACGTCGTGCAAGATGTTCCTGCCTGGCTACATATTTGGACACCCTCGATCCACGACCTCGTCGTCGCCGATAACTACACCAACGAGCCGTTCATGCGGAACAACGGCACGAACATCACGATGAAGAACAACACCGTCGTGCAGAACGGTGAGTGGCCGGCTAGGGCATGCCGGATCGCTGCGAACTCCGGGCTCGAGCCTGACTACGCGGACTTGCTTTCGCCAAGCGACGCGGCTCCCGAACTCTGCCCGAGCGGGGCTTAGCCTCGGCTTAGCCCCGATCGTTTGTGAGGGGCCGTCAGCTTGCTGGCGGCCCCTCTTCGGCTTGCTGGCGTGGCTGTTCTCGGTGTTCGGGCAGGACGGATCCCGGCTGTCGCGCCGGGTGGGCGCCGGGTTCCACGGCACCGGGGCGGCGGACGTGCTGGGGGTGCGGGAGCGTGCGGTGTGGCGGTGGCTGGCAGCCGCTGAACAGGATGAGTGAGGGGCCCGGGCGCCGGGGGAGCGGTGCGCCTGCCGAAATCCTCATCCGTCCAGGTGGGAGCTGGTGTGCACGGTGTGCGGGTTCTCAAGCACGGACGCTCGCATCGGTACTCCCCGCACGGCTGGCGATCACCCGGCATGATGGCCCATCGTGCTGCTGCGACTGGCTTACCTGACCGTGACGAACGCGTTCGCCGTGCTGCGCCTGCTGCCCCTGAGTGACCGGGACAAGGGCGCGGAGATCCTCGCCCTGCGCCATCAGATCACGGTCTTGGAGGGTCAACTCGGTGGCGAGAGGGTTCGGTTCTCACCGAGTGATCGCGCGTTCCTGGCGGCGTTGCTGCACCGCTTTTCCCTCACGGGTGCTGCGCAGGATACGGCTGGTGGTACGTCCGGACACAATGCTGCGATGGCACCGCGATCTGATCTCACGCCGACACGCTGCGCGCTCCCGGCCCGGGCGCCCGGGAAGGCCCCGGACCGTGCGCTCCATCCGGCTGTTGGTGCTGCGGCTCGCCCGCGAGAACTCCCACTGGGGGTATCGCCGTATCCACGGCGAACTCCTCGTTCTGGGTGTCACTGTGGCTGCCTCCACTGTCTGGGAGATCCTCCGGGAAGCCGGGATCGACCCCGCACACGAACGAGCTTCAAGCACGTGGGCTGACTTCCTGCGCTCCCAGGCCGACGCCCTGCTGGCGTGCGACTTCCTGGAAACGGTCACCTTGTCCGGGGCACGGCTGTACGTGCTCGCGGTGATCGAGCATGCCAGCCGCCGGATCCGCGTCCTCGGCGCCACCGCGGACCCCACCGCCACGTGGGTGGCACAAGCTGCGAAGAACCTCGTCATGGACCTCGAAGACGCCAGCATCCGGGCCAGGTTCCTCATCCGGGACCGCGACGGAAAGTTTCCCGCCCTGTTCGACGCCGTCCTCAACGATGCAGGGATCGAGATAGTGCTCAGCGGAGTAAGGATGCCGCGCATGAACTCGATCATGGAGCGCTGGGTGCAGGCCTGCCGACGCGAGCTCCTGGACCGCACCCTGATCTGGAACCAGCGACACCTCCTCCACGCGCTACGCGAGTTCGAAGACTTCTACAACTCCCACCGGCCACACCAGGGCATTGCCAACGCCCGCCCGCTACACCCCTTGCCGACGCCGATCACCGATCCAGAGCAGATCACCCACCTCGACATACGACGACACCAACGACTCGGCGGCATCCTCAACGAGTACCAACATGCTGCCTGACCTGGGCGGATGAGGTTTTCGGCAGGCGCAACGTCCGGCGCCCCGGTGGCGGCCAGATGCGGGCCGAGACCGTTGATCTGCAGCTGGTCCCGGCATTGATGGCGCTGGTCGAGCCGGACGAGCGTGGTGAATCGAAGTTGACTACCGTAAGCACGGGCGTGCCTTCCCGACCGACGCGGCAACGTCGGCCGATGACCTGTCGATCGATCCATCGGGAAGATACGCCTCCTTCCACCAGGAGCGATCCACGCCTTGACGTGATGAGGATGCCTTGCAGCACCCTCATCACGTCACCGACCTTGATCAACCCGTGAGGGCCTCGCTCACGGTCGTCGACGCTGCTCTCTGCGCAGCCTCGCCTGTCGGTTGTCTTCTCTGATGGCCCTGATCTGAGACCTGGCGCAGAACCCGAAGTACACACCCGCAGGAAGAGCGATCACGACTCCCCACACTCGCCCCACGAGTGAGGTGGAGGGCCCGAGGGCGAGCAAAACACCACCCGCCAGGATGAGGAGCGCGAACCCTACCAGGCGATCGTTAGGTCCCTGCATGTTTCACTTCCCCGTATCTCGAGGTTTTACTGGAACGTCGTGGGTCGAAAACCCATAAGGGTGCGTCCGGAATCATCCGGCGATGGCATGCCATACGTCGCCCCACGTGGTGCCTTCCCACTTCTTCCAAAATTGGAGCCTTTCCCTCTCCTGGCGATCGGGGGGCACAAGGCTGTAGTCCTCGACCGTCATTGCGAGGCTGACCGGCAGTCCGAACATCCGGCTGATCGCATGGCCCGCGATCTGCTTGCCCGTGTGGCCCTCACGGATACCCTCACCCTGAATCTCACCGCCAACGTAGGTGTCGTCGTGGTTGTAGTGCCAGATCGCGCTCCGCAGGTTCTTGCTGTTGCGGGCGTCGTTGGCGCACAGCAGCCGGGCTGCGGCGTAGACGGCGTCGACCGCGTCCCAGGGGGTGGGCGGGTTCTTTCCGCCGGGCGGCACGGGGTGCGCGTACGCGTGGAAGGTGGAGGGCAGGAACTGCATCGGCCCTACCGCGCCCGCTGTGGAGGTCATGGTGGGATGGCGCGCGTGGTCGGTCTCGACTTTCCCGATCGCGGCAAGGATCGTCCAGGACAGGCCTGGGCACTCCGGCGCGGCACGCTGGTATAGGGCGAGCATGTTCGCCGGGATGTCCGCGAGCGCGTGCTTGCTCGGTGAGGCCGCCATGCTGCCGTCCGATGACAGGCCGCCCAGCCGCGCGGCGAGGGTGAAGGCGGCCAGGAGCGGCAGGGCGAGGATCGCGCAGCCGATGCCTCCGGCAGCCTTGGCGACCAGGGAGCTCACGCCCTGGCCTTGAGCGCGGGTGGGAGCGGGGGGACGGGGAGGGTGAGGGCGGTGTCGGCGTCGGTGGACTCCAGCCCGGCGGCCGGGCCGATCCTGGCCCAGCGGGCGACGAGACTGATCAGCGTGGCGCGGCGGGTGTCTGCGGGCCCGAGCGGGCTCCACCACGGGCCCCAGGGCTCGGTGGTGGTGAAGTCCAAGGAGGAGGTCGCGATGTACAGGCCCCAGCTCACGCGCGGGGGCGGCGAGCCGACGGCGCAGCGCTTGGTCGCGGGAGGCCGTGCGGGTATGGATGAGCAGGGCCGGACGGGCGCTCGCTGACGTCGCGAAGGCGGCGTAGCCGACGAGTTTCGCCTCGACGCGCGCGAGGGGCTGGCTGCCGGTGTCGTATTCGAGGAAGAACGGCAACGTCTGATCGCCCTCGCGGTAGTGGGCGTAGGCGTCGGGGCGGACGATGTCGCCCCACCGCCGCGCGCAGGAACCGGGGCCGACAGCGGGGCGGGGGAGTGCGGGCATGACAGACACCACCAGAAGAAAAGGAGGCGAGCGACGGGATCGTTCAGGGGCGGGTGGCCGGGCGTGGTCCGCTCCGGCCGCCGGCTGCCGTGCGCAACATGAAACCCCAGCTCAACACCGACCGAGTTTCGACCAGGACCGTCACTCATCCGGCCCCGCGAGGAGCCCATGGCCCGGTCCATGACAGTTATGTGCATCGATGTTGACGGTCGCTCAAACTGCTTCTGATGGACAGATGTTGCCCTCTTGACGAGGGACTTCTGTCGCAGTCTAATTTGGTGATCATATGGGGAGGCCCACTCGTGGGAGAGTTCCAGTTCGCCGTTCTGACGTGGCAGGGTTTCCTTCTGATCGCGGCTGCCGCCGCAAAGGTGCGCGCACCGCGTCGGTTCGCAATGGCCGTTGCCGGTTACCGGCTTGCGCCGTCTGCCTTGGCCGAGACACTGGCATGGAGCGTTCCCGGCGTCGAAGTCATCCTCGGCGCCGGCCTCATCAGCGGTTGGCACCCGACGATCATGCTTCGGCTCGCGGCTGCGCTGTTCGCTTCCTTCGGGCTGGCGATGGCATTGGCACTCCTTCGAGGGCGCCGACCGTCCTGCGGCTGCGGTGTTGGCGAGGACAGGCCCGTCAGCTGGCTGCTCGTCGCGCGGACCGGTGGCTTGGCTATCTTTGCGGGCCTGTCCAGCGCTATTCCTCCCCCTTTGGGTTTGCAGGTGCTGTGGCGCGCGACGTCGGGCTTGTCGCGTGATGCAGCACTCGCCACGCTCATCGCGCTGCTGCTACTTGGCATGACCTGGCGGGCGTTGACGGTCGGCCTTCGCGTGCACAACCGTTTGGAGGCGCTGCGGCGATGACGGGTCCATGGATTGCCGCCTTCGGTGCGCTCGTAGTCATGGTCGTTGCGCTCACGATTTCTTGTGTTGGGCGTGCTCGCCAGGGTGGACCGTGCGCTGGATGAGATCACGTCCCGGCCGCCAAGCAACGTACGCGCCCTCGGTGGACTGGAGGTCGGCCAGGCCGCGCCCCTGTTGGGGTTCGCCGCGTCCGACGGGGGCGAACCCGTGCAGCTGAGTCGTTCGGTGATGGTCTTCACGTCTGAGGGTTGCTCCCCGTGCGAGTCTCTTGTCGCTGACCTGATCATCCACCCCTTTGATCCGGGCGAGTGGGGTCGGGTGCTGGTATGGGATGCCAAGGATCAGTCGCCGATTCCGCCTCTACCCGGTTGGGTGGTGGTTGGCGCGACCAGCGCCACCGCGCTCAAGAGCCGATTCCAGGTCCAAGGAACGCCGTATGGCGTCGTGATCGACGGCGATGGCCGAGTCGCCGCAGTCGGGATCCCGAACAAAGCCGTCGACATCCGCCGCCTGGTAGAAGCGGCAGAACGGCACATCATTTTGTCTCGACCAGCGCGTGTAGATCATGGGGCTGGGACGCAACAGGCCGCCCCGGTCCGTTAGAGATATCGACCCATCGGAAGGAGTCGGAGATGAGTAAGAGGTCCGTGAGTCGGCGGCAGTTCCTGCGGCCGCTGGGAGGCACCCTTGCTGCCGGAGTAGGCATCGCGTTGTTTCCGGCCGAGTTCGCCTCGGCATCGTCCAAGACCGGTCCGACATCGACCCCTGGCCATAAGGGCGGCGGGCCGGCGTACCCGAGAGACCCCGGCCAGTATTCGTACCCGGGAGACCCCGGATTTGTCGCCACGAGTCCGGGGGAACTAGAGGCCGCTAAAGCCAGTTGGGAAACGCCGGAATATGGTTACTTTACCGGCCATAATCCTTCTACTCCTGGCACAGCGGTCGATTCCCCATGGCAGCTCGTCGCGGTAAACGCGTCCACCGCTTACGCCCTAGGGTACTTCGGGCAGGGCGTCACGCTGGGCATAATGGATTCAGGCTACAGGGCTACACACGAAGCATTTCAGACCGAGCTGATCAGTTCGGTGAGTGCGGAGGGTGTCTACGCCACGTCCGGCTTCTCGTATCGCACCTCGGCAACCCCGTCGAACCCGTTTACTGCGGGCGATCCGTTCACTGTGGCCGGTGATCAGGCGAGAACAAGTGACTACTCGCACGGGACCGGTATGCTTGGGGTTATATCCGGCAAGCGCGATGGTATAGAACAGCACGGCATCGCCTTTAGATCGAAGATCTATGCTGCCAAGACCGGCGGCTCCGATGCCATGTCTCACGGTCCCTTCCACGATTACGTGTACTTTCATACAGGCCATAAGGCCCTGGTCGACGCAGGCGTCGAGGTCATCAACGAAAGTTGGGGCCAATATGTCTACACTCTTGACAGAACCCGCTTTGATGGTCTCGGAAACGATCTTGGAGTCAACGGCAACCTCGCCAACGCTTATCAAGTAGGTGGCAAAGACAGCGCCAGCGCCACGGCAAACGCGGCTGCGATTCCCAACGAGTCCCTGAAGGATCTGGAGTACCAGTTTTTCATCTTCAAGAAATTCTATTCGGTAGGCGGCGAGCAATACAATCCGAAGTACCCCGGGCTTTCCTTTATGGACGCCATCTGGGACGCCATCAAGGACAGCGGTACCGTCGACGTAAGGTCGGCCGGCAACAACGACTGGAGCAACCCGTATTATCGCCCGGCGTATCCCTTCTTCAATCCTTGGGCGGAAAATCAGTGGGTAGCCGTCGGCGGGGTGCAACCGCCCACTGCGGCCAATCCCGAATACGCAAAGCAGTTCGGGTTTAACGAGGCGGGGCTCGCAAAATGGTGGGTCGTGTCTACCCCTTCAAACAACGTTCGTACCACGAGCAGCGCTGGTGATACCAGCTATTCAAACTCAAGCGGCACGTCACCGGCAACGCCCGTTGCGACAGCGGTGATGGGGGTTCTGCTCTCCCGCTATCCGAACATGGACGCCAGGCAGGTGCGTCAGGTGATGTTTACCACGGCGAACAATAAGATGTCGGACGGCGTGAGATTCCTCGGCACCGGGCAAACCTCCCCCTCCGGGGCATCCATAGCCTGGACCGCTCCCGATGGTCTTCCGGACGATCGCTGGGGCTGGGGGATTCCCGATCTGGCCAAGGGCATGTACGGCCCCGGCCAGTTCCTGGGCCCGATGACCTACAACATGGATAAAGCGCCCCTTGACGTCTGGTCGAACGACATCAGCCAGATCGCGATCAAGGAAAGGGAAAAGGAAGATCTGCAGTGGCTGGCCGGCTACAAGCAGCAAGGCATTGCCTACGCCGGTGAATTCGGCCCCAACGTGCTGAATCCGGACGGCGCGCTTAACGAACACGCCTTCATGCTTCAGGGCATTTTGGCTGATCCTTACATCCAAGCTATTACTGACGGCCATCCCGAGGTGTACGACAAGATCACCTATGCGGACGCCGTCAAGTGGCGCAAGGAATGGATGGATGCACGCGCGGCCCACATTCAGCACAAGATCGACAACGGCCTCTACACGGCTTCTCTGGTCAAGCAGGGCTCCGGGACGCTGTTCATGACGGGGAACAACACCTACGACGGCGGCACGACGGTTGAAGGCGGTAAGCTTTCGATCACCGGCTCGCACGCAAGTTCGGTCCACGTCAAGGGCGGCACGCTCGGCGGCAGCGGTTTCGTGGCAGGCAGCATCGACGTCGACAGCGGCGTGCTGCAGCCTGGTCTGTCGTCCGGGGAAGCGGCGTCCGCGTTGTCCGTCACCCTCGTCGATGTTCCGCCCGGCAACGTCCTGAACGTCGGCGACGACGTGACCGTCAGCCGAGCGGGTCGCGTCGCCATCACCATCTCCGGCGACCACGACTACACGAGCGTGCGGGCCACGGGTGACCTGGTGCTGGACGGCGAACTCGACCTGGACATTCGCGCGACCCTCACTCCGGGCACGGTATTGACGATCATGAGCGGCGACTCGATCAAGGGCAACTTCCGTTCCCTGCCGGAACGGCGGGTCCTGAACGCGGGCCACCACATGTTCAGGGTGTCCTACCAGGACGGCGATGTGACGCTGACCGTCGTGCGGACGCTGCCCGGGGCAGGGTCCGGCGGCGTCTAGCCGCACGTGGCCTGGCCAGCCAGGCTCAGGTTCTCCTGAGCCTGGCTGGCCAGGCTTTCGCCCAGGTTCAGCAGCCCT
Organism: Streptomyces colonosanans; assembly: GCF_001866645.1. Taxonomy (GTDB): domain Bacteria; phylum Actinomycetota; class Actinomycetes; order Streptomycetales; family Streptomycetaceae; genus Streptomyces; species Streptomyces colonosanans. Next base: position 3,430 of record NZ_MLYP01000135.1, on the reverse strand, counting down.
GACCGCCACGGTCGACAAGCCTGCCGAACCAGTCCAGAACCCGGTCGTAGGCCTGCGCCGCGGCGTTGGCGTTGTGGTTCGGGCCGGTGTCGTTGAAGAACGCATGGTTCACACCGGGGAAGACGACGATCTCGTGTTCCAACCCGGCGGCCTCGCCGTCCAGATGGCGACCGCACATCAGCCTCGCGTACGCCAACACCGACGGTGCCCCGGTCGGTTTGACACGCTCCCCTTCAACGTTCCGCTGCGGCGCGGCGGCCCGAAGGGGCGCTACCCGGCCGAGCAGCTCTTGGAGATCTATCATCGGCGGTGGCAGGCGGAGACCTGCTACTTCTCGTTGAAATCGACGATCCTGGACGGCCGTGTGCTGCGCTCGCGCAGTGTTCCGGGGCTCGAGCAGGAGATCTTCGCTCTGCTGACGGTATATCAAGCCCTGATCCGGATGGCCGGAGATGTCACGACCGCCCGCCCGGGCCTGCCCGCAGAGCGGCTGAGCTTCGTTACGCTCTTCCAGGCCGCCGCCGACCAGATCATCGCCGCACACGGCTTCCGCCTGGAAGAGCCCGTGTCTCTCATCGGAGCCATCGGACGCGCAGCACTGGACCACTTGCTGCCCGAACGCCACCGCTGCCGCGTCAAAGCCCGCTATCGCAAGTCCGCAAGCAAGTACGGCTTCAAACGCGGCGACCACCCACGCAGAGCCCAGGCATACACACTGCGCATCCAGGTGATCCCAGACGACGGACTTGACAACGGGTCGACCAGCTAAAAGCAACGGTGTTGCTATCTCGTGGACAACGGAATCAAGTGGCGGGCGATGCCGACCGACTTCCCGCCATGGGACCGTGTCTATGCCTTCTTCCGCCGCTGGCGCGACCACCGCCTGGTCCGGGAGTTCCACGACCGGCTGCGCGGGCAGGTCCGCGAGAAGGCGGGGCGGGATACCCAGCCGACGGCCGGGGTGATCGATTCGCAGTCGGTCAAGGCGGACGCCGTGGTCGGCGCCGACAGCCGCGGCTTCGACGGCGGCAAGCTGGTCAACGGACGCAAGCGGCACGTCGTGGTCGACACCCTTGGCCTGCTGCTGGGCATCATGGTCACGGTTGCGGATGTGGGCGACCGCGCCGCCGCCCACGTCCTGCTGGAACAGGTGGCCACCGCCCACCACCGCCTGGCCCTCGTCTGGGCCGATGGCGGCTACACCGGCAGCCTCGTCGAGCACTGCCTGGCCACGTTCGCCCTGGTCCTGGCGATCATCAAGCGCAGCGACAACGTGAAGGGGTTCGTGGTGCTGCCCAAGTGGTGGATCGCCGAGCGACTTTTCGCGCACCTGATGCGAAGCCGCCGCCTGGTCCGCGACTTTGAGCGCCGCATCGCCAGTGCCGAGGCGATGGTCTACTGGTCGATGATCGCTCTCATGACCCGTCGCCTGGCCCGGCCACACCGGGGGCGAGGGTGAACTGGCCGGGTGTCGGTCGGCCAGCCAGCCTCGGGCGACCAGGCGTTTCGCCTTCGACCGCAATGCCTCCACCCGCGCCGGCACCACGTCCATGCCGAACACCGCGGCCATTTCCTGGCAGGTCAGCGGCCCCTGCCCGAGACGGACACGGTCCGCGAGTGCTTGGAGGATGCGCTGGTAGTCGAGTGACAGCACCGACGGGGCCATCCCCGGACGCCACACCGGCACCTGCGTCTTCGGCTTGGCCGCATCGCGGGACGTGGGCTGCGTGTCCATGTCCCGCCAACCGGCAGCGGCCTGAGGTCCGGCGTCAGCGGCGCCGTCCGGAGCCAGAACCGTGTCGACCCGCCGCCGGGCGATCACCCACTCCTGCTATTCCTCTTCGGCTGCGGCCAACTCGGCCTGGACACGGTCGGCTTCCTCACGCAGCCCGTCGACTCGACGCCGAGCAGCGAGCTCGCGCTGTTCCAGTAGTCCGACAACCGACGGTATTCGAGACCTCCCGGGGAGCGAGACCTGACAGGCCACTACTCCCACGGGCCTACCGCACCTATCCACGATCAGCGGAAACCCGTCGATCACGCACGGAAAGACTGTGAGGATGATCTGGTGCCGCTTCGAGCGGTGGCCTGTCTCGCGGAAAGACTGGCCCTGGTGCCTTTCTGTTGATCTGTCGGCCACCGCCCGGAGCGGCACCAGCTGCCGCCGGGCAGGGGACGTGTCCCGATAGGGGCCTTCGCGACAGGCACCATCGCAGTCTTGACCTCCCCGGCCCGGCGACGGCCACCGGTTCCGAGGCGATCAGGAGACAGGCGACCTTGCCCAGCATCACGCAGCCCGCTGCCCCGTGTCACACCCCGGCCGATCCCGGCGAAGAGATCCTCCTCGGCGTCGACACCCACAAGGACTTCCACGCGGCGGCCGTCGTCACCGTCCTCGGCGCCGCCCTGGACGGCCGCACCTTCCCGGCCACCACCGAGGGCTATCGCCAACTCATCGCATGGGCCCGCTCGTTTGGTGCCCTGCGCCGGGCCGGGGTGGAGTGCACCGGCTCCTACGGTGCAGCGCTCGCCCGCCTCCTGCGTGCCGAGGTGACCGAGGTCAACCAGCCCGACAAGGTAGCGCGCCGACGTCGTGGCAAGACCGACGCCGTCGATGCGGAAGCGGCGGCCCGCGCTGTGCTGTCCGGTCGCGCGACCGCGACCGCGAAGACGAGCGACGGCCCGGTCGAAGCGCTGCGGCTGCTCAAGCTCGCGAAAGGGTCCGCGATCAAGTCCCGGACCCAGGCCATCAACCAGCTCAAGAGCGTCCTGGTCTCGGCCGACGCCGCCTTGCGCGAGTCGCTGGCCGGGCTGAGCAACCCGCACCTGTTCAAGCGGTGTGCCGAGCTGGACGACTCGCAGGAAGACGGGCCGGCAGACACTGCCCGACATGTGCTGAAGCTCCTCGCCGGCCGCATCCAGCGCCCGACCGGGGAGATCGACAACATCAACAAGCGGATAGCCGCGGGCGTCGAAGCACACTTCCCCGGCTTGCTCGACACGCGCGGCGTCGGCCCGGACAGTGCTGCCGCCTTGCTGATATCGGCTGGCGACAACCCCGATCGCCTCGGCAGCGAAGCGTCCTTCGCTGCCCTGTGCGGCACCAGCCCCGTCGAGGCGTCGTCCGGCAAGACCCAACGACGGCGACTCAACCGTGGCGGCGACCGCCAGGCCAACGCTGCCCTCTACCGGATTGTCCTCAGCCGCCTGCGCTGGGACGATCGCACCCAGGACTACCTGCGGCGACGCCTTGCCGAGGGTAAGACCCGCCGGGAGATTATCAGGTGCCTGAAGCGATACGTCGCACGTGAAATCTACCGACTCATCGCGCCCATCGGCACAGCCATATGCCACGCAGATCCCGACGGAACCGCAAGTTGACATCCATAGGGGCATCAAGGGCCTGTCGATGAATTAGTGGGTTTCTCAC
>NZ_MLYP01000134.1 GCF_001866645.1 Streptomyces colonosanans | reverse complement strand
CGGGGCGAACGTTGCCTGTTGGGGCACTAGCTCGCTTGGTCTGCCGGATGGAAGTTGATGCGTTCACGGACGACGGGGAAGCCGGCCTTGGCGAAGTTCGCGGCCATGGGGGAGTTGCCCTGGTCCGTCCCTCCGCTGACGAACTCTGCACCCTCCTCGACGAGGAAGTGGGTGCACTCCGCGAGGAGGTCGTAGGCGTAGCCGTGACCGCGCTGTTCCGGGACGACTCCGATGAAACCGATGGTCGGGCCGGAGGGGTTGTGGGCCGGGATGTGGATGCCGGCCAGGTCGCCCTCCGGCGTGTGTGCGATCTGCCACCACTCCCGTGGGGAGGGACACCAGTGGAAGAAGTCGAGTTCCTCCTGGGCGGCCTGGTCGAGGCCGCCCACCTCGATGGCCCTGAGCGCGTGGGCATCCAGGGTGACGGAGTGGATGCGGCGCAACGCGTCGAAGAACACGGTGTCGTCGGGTTCGGCGCTGAAGCGCAGGCGTCCGGGCCGCTCGGGCAGACCTCGCTCCGGAGTCCAGCGGTACAGGAAGCGTTCCACCAGGAGTTCGTACCCGGCGGCTCGTGCGGCGGCGAAGCGTGCCTCGGCGGTGGCGCGCAGGTCGGGCTTGTCCCGCCAGCCGCCGGGCAGGTTGATCTCGAGTTCGACCTGCCAGGGAGCGGAGCGCAGGAGTTCGGCCCCCGCCTCCTCCTCGCCCTCGGCCACGTCGAACCAGTTGATGTTGACAGGCTCCGAGTCGTCGGGGCCGCCCCACCACGCTCCGCGTGCGACGACCTCGCCGTCGCGCAGGGCGACGCGCATCCAGTCGGGGCGGAACCGGGTACGCCGATGGCCTTCACGGGCGCCCAGTGGGTCGGGGAGTGCGTCGAAGAGATGGGCGTCGCTCGCGGAGAGCGCGCGGATGACCGGATCGGTCATGGATTCCTCCGGGATACAGGCTGCTTGGAGCGCTCCCGGTCAGAACTCACGAACGACGCCCAGACAGCGGAAAAGGGAGCGCTGGAAAGGTGTGAACCGCACGGCACTCGCCTCCTTCCGTCCATCTCAGGCGTGGAGTCACACAGTACGTGATCTTCCGCGGGTCCGTCCACGGATTTTCGCGGCTCTTGGAAGGAGAGGTTCGCGGGACGATGTAGAACGCTCTCCAGGCCTGCGGGGCCTTACAACGGCTGACACCATGACTTGAGTTGCCGGTGGGTGATGAGGCAGCAGGGGAGTTTGGGAGACGCTTCGCGGATGTCGGTTCTGCGTTCCCAGCGGATCCGCAGTCGTCGGAAGCCGTGCTGCCAGGCGAAGGCCCGCTCGATCACCCGGTGGTAGGTATCGGGCCCGGTGCCGTGCCGTGTGCCGCGGCGTGCGATCGCCGGGACAGTGCCTCGGTCGCGGATCTGGTCGCGGTGGACGTCATGGTCATAGTCGCGGTCGGCGAACAGCGAGTCGGGCTTGCGACGCGGATGCCGGACCACGACACGCGGCGGGCATGGACGCGCCCGGTCCGGCCCGAGGTGCTGCGGGCCGGACCGGGCGCGGTCAGGGTCCGGGCGGGGCCGGCAGGCGAGGCCCTCCGGTGCCCCGGTCCCGGCCCTGCCGAGAACGCCGGACGGACTCAATCCTGGCCGGTCACCACCACATCGGCGATCTGCGGCGCCGCCGATCCCGCACCCCAGACGAGGCGTACCGCGTCGGCCGACCTGTCCCCGGCGGACACCTTGGTGTACGCGCCGTCGAGCGCACCGATGGTCAGCCACTTTCCGTCCGTGCCGCGCAGCTGGATGTCGCCGCGGCCGGCGGCCCCGGTCGGCCGCAGGACGGTGACGGACCGTACGGGACCCGCCTGCCCGATCGCCACCTCCAGCGCCTCGCCGGCCTCCGGGGCCCGTGCCGCCCGGTAGATGGTGCCCGGGTCTCCGTCGGACGCCGCGCGCAGCGAGGAGCCGGCGGCGGCGGGCGGTCCACCGGTCACGGCCCCGTCCTTGGTCGCGACGTCGAACTCGCGCACGACGACCCAGTACTCCTGGCCCGCGGTCGCCCGCGCCCGCACATAGCGCGCCTTCGTTCCGTCGGGCGCTGTCGCGGTGACGTCCGGCTTTCCGGAGAAGGCGGTGAGCTGCTGCCAGTTCTGCCCGTCCACCGAGTATTCGAGGACGCCCTCGTGCAGGTAGTCGTTGGGACTCGTGGGCTTGCCCATGGCCAGGGTGATGTCGCTGATGTCCCGCGTCCGGCCCAGGTCCACGGTGATCCGGTCACCGGCGGCGGGTGCCCCGTTGCTCCAGAAGTAGGTGGAGTCGTCGCCATCCAGCATCCGCGCCGGGGTGTTGCTCTGCCAAGTGCCGAGGGTGGCCGACGCCGTGGGCCGACCGCTGATCCCGAGTATCCGGTCGTGCTCCGCGTTCGCCGCGTCGATGAAGCGGTCCAGCACTCCGTCGCCGACGACGACCGGCACCTTGCTGCCGTCGAGACCGGTGTAGGTGAAGGAATTCGCCGCGGCGACCTGTGCGGGCAGCTGCTGACGGAGCTCCCATGCCTGTGCGCTCTTTCCGGCGCGGGCCGCCTCGACCATGCGCAGAGCCGTACGGGCGGCGGTCGCCCAGGACTTGGTCGCGTCCAGCCAGGGGCCTGCGTCGGCGATGAAGCCCCGGTCCGGGAGGCTGTCGCGCAGCCGGTTCGGAGCGGCGCCGAGCGCCTCGAGCACCGAGGTGAGGCGGGCGGCGTCACCGGACTTCCAGTAGCCGTCGAACTCCGAGGCCAGGTCGGGCGCCTGTTCGCTGTTCAGGGCCGAGCTGTAGTTGACGTCGGAGAAGGCCCTCAGCGCCTTCTCGGTGCGGGCATCGCCGCCCGCGTACTCCTTGATCCCCTGAAGCCACGAGGTCCGGGCGTCGTACGCGGTGTCGTTCCACGAGTAGTCGGCGACGGTGTGGAGCGCGATCTTCGAGGCGTACGGCTGGATCATCGGGTTGGCGGTGATCCCGGCCAGCTTGCCGGGGAGCCCCTTCTCCCGTCCGCTGAACGGGCCGAGCAGCAGCCGGGAGGTCGTGTAGTCGTTCACGGGGTAGTTGTCCCACGTGAGGATCGGGTGGCCGAAGACCGTGCGGGCTTTCTCGGCCTGGGCGACGGTCATGGTGGAGGCGACGACGCCGACACCGGTCCATTCCACGAGGACATCGGGGTCGAGCTGCTCGGACAGCGCCTTCTTGTACGGCGACGCATCGACGTTGTAGTACTCGGTGGGGACCATCTGGAGGGGCTGGGCACCCGGGTGAGTGGCGATGAACTCCCTGTTGACCCGGTTGAGCAGATACGCCTGCGCCGCGCCCGCCGCGGCGCCGCCGGTGCCCCACTTCGCCTTGTCCTCGGCGCAGTTCCAGTCGGTGTAGCTGATGTCGTCGAGCGGCACGGCGAAGGTCCGCACACCGGCGTCCCAGATCGTCTGGAACTTGTCGACCAGTGCCTTGACGTCGGCGTCCGAGCTGTAGCAGACGGACAGGCCGGGCGAGAGCGCGTAGGTGAACTCCACATGCCGCTGGGCGGCCCGGTCGGCGAGCTCCTTGATCTGTGCGAGCTGGTCGGCAGGGTAGGCGTCACGCCACTTCGCCCGGAGGTACGCGTCGTCCTTCGGCGAGTAGACGTAGATGTTCATCTTGTGCTCGCCGTAGTAGTCGAACTGGTCGAGCCGGGCCTTGTGTGACCACGGGGTGCCGTAGAAGCCCTCGATGACACCGCGCAGGGCGGTGCCGGGCCAGTCGCGCACGGCGATTCCGGCGACCTCGGCGCCCGGATGCCCCTTCTGCGGCAGCACCTGACGCAGGGTCTGCGCGGCGTAGTACGTGCCCGTGGTGTCCTTGCCCGCGAGGACGATGCGGCCGGCGCCGATGCCGAGGACGTAGCCTTCGGCGGGCAGTCCGGAGGGGCCGTCGAGGCGCTGCGCGTCGAGCGCGGCGGAGTCGCCGACGTGGACGGTCAGCCCGCTTCTGCCGGGTCTGTCGCCGCGTACGACGTGCTGCGCACCGGCCCGGCGCAGCGCGCTCTCCACGACTTCGAGGGAGGGCTCGTCGGAGGTCGCGCCCGCCACCAGGGTGACGGTGGGGGTGATGGTGATGCGGTCGGGTCGGTTCGTCACGGACCGCGGGGTGGGCGAGATGGCCCCGGTCCGCTGCACCTCCGCGGCCTTCGCCGGGGTGGTGCCGGGGGTGCTGTCGGCTGCCTGGGCGGGCGGCGCGGCGGTCAGCAGACCGCCGGCCAGCAGCATGGCCGCCGCGCCGAGTGCGGTGGGACGGGGTGAGCGAGGCGTCACTGGTCCTCCATTGATCACTTAAATCACCGGAGTCGCGCAACACAGCAACCCGAATTCAACATCATGGCGCTTACATGTCAATGGTCTGGACAACAGCGACTCGCTGACCTGCGGTTTCATGCCCGAAGGGTGCGGTACTCGTGCGTACATCGAAGGGGAAAGAGTGCTCGCTGCCTCAGGACCTGAGACGGCGTCATTGGCAGGGCCCAGCTCATGGAAATGTTGCGCGAGGCGACTGGGTGGTGCCGACGGGTTCGAGTTCCGCTCGGTCCTCTCTCGTGCCGATCAACGTGTGGCTGAAAAGGCCCACCACCGTTCCTGTGGACTGAGCAGAAGTGAGCCTGCTCGGCCGCGCGCCCCGAACGGTTTTGCGCGCACTGGTCCCCGGCGTACTCGACCCCGG
>NZ_MLYP01000133.1 GCF_001866645.1 Streptomyces colonosanans | reverse complement strand
GTCCACGGTGACCTTCTGCGACAGGTCACCGCTGGCCACGGCCGTCGTGACGGCCGCGATGTCCCGCACCTGGGTGGTCAGGTTCCTGAACACCGTGTTGACCGAGTCGGTGAGGTCCTTCCAGGTGCCCGCAGCGCCTGGCACGTTCGCCTGCCCGCCGAGCCGGCCCTCGGCGCCGACCTCGTTGGCGACCCGCGTGACCTCGTCCGCGAAGGTGCGCAGTGTCTCGGTCATCTGGTTGATCGTCTCGGCGAGCTGCGCGACCTCGCCACGCGCCGACACGGTCACCTTCTGCGACAGGTCGCCGTTGGCGACCGCGGTCGTCACCTGCGCGATCCCGCGCACCTGGGCGGTCAGGTTGCCGGCCATCAGGTTCACCGAGTCGGTGAGGTCCTTCCACACGCCGGCCACCCCGGGCACCTGCGCC
>NZ_MLYP01000132.1 GCF_001866645.1 Streptomyces colonosanans | reverse complement strand
CGAAGAAGGCTCCGGCGAAGAAGGCCCCCGCGAAGAAGGCGCCCGCCAAGAAGGCAGCGGCCAAGAAGGCAGCGGCCAGGAAGCCCGCCCCCACGCCGGCACCCAATCCGACCGCGGGCGTGTACAAGGTCGTACGCGCCCTGTGGCTGGGTGTCGCGCACGCCGTCGGAGCGATGTTCCGCGGCCTGGGGCGGGGCGCGAAGGGGCTCGACCCGGCGCACCGCAAGGACGGCCTTGCGCTCCTGCTGCTCGCTCTCTCACTGATCGTCGCCGCGGGCACCTGGGCCAATCTGCGCGGTCCCGTCGGTGACCTCGTCGAGATGCTGGTGACCGGTGCCTTCGGCCGCCTCGACCTGCTCGTGCCGATCCTGCTCGCCGCGATCGCCGTGCGCCTGATACTGCACCCGGAACAGCCGGAGGCCAACGGCCGTATCGTCATCGGCCTGTCGGCGCTCGTCGTCGGCGTGCTCGGCCAGGTGCACGTCGCCTGCGGCGAGCCCGCCCGCAGCGACGGCATGCAGGCGATAAGGGACGCCGGCGGGCTCATCGGCTGGGGTGCGGCGACCCCGCTGACGTACACCATGGGCGACGTCCTTGCCGTCCCGCTGCTCGTCCTGCTCACGTTCTTCGGCCTGCTCGTGGTCACCGCCACCCCCGTCACCGCCATCCCGCAGCGGCTGCGGCTGCTGGGCGTGCGGCTCGGGATCGTGCACGACCCCGCGAACGGCATCCGCACCGAGGACGACGAGCGCTACGACGAGCAGTGGCGCGAGGCGCTGCCCCGCTCCCGGCGGCGCGGGCCGGTCGACGCACCGTACGACGCGGACGCGGCCGAGCAGGAGGCGCTCTCGGAGCGCCGCAGCCGCCCCCGCCGCCCCGCCATGGGCCGGCAGATGGACGCGGTGGACGTCGCGGCGGCGGCCGCCGCCGCTCTCGACGGCGCTGTTCTGCACGGCATGCCGCCCTCCCCGATCGTCGCCGACCTCACCCAGGGGGTGAGCACAGGGGACCCCGAGTCGACGACGCCGACGCCCGTACCGGCCGCACGTCCCCAACAGGACAAGCCCAAGGCCGACTCCGTGGTGCCCGACCTGACCAAGGCGGCACCTCAGGCGCCCCGTGACCTGCCGCCGCGCGCCGAGCAGCTCCAGCTGTCCGGCGATATCACCTACTCCCTGCCTTCGCTCGACCTCCTCGCGCGCGGCGGCCCCGGCAAGGCGCGCAGCGCCGCCAACGACGCCATCGTCGCCTCCCTCACGAACGTCTTCACCGAGTTCAAGGTCGACGCGGCCGTCACCGGCTTCACCCGCGGTCCGACGGTCACCCGGTACGAGGTGGAGCTGGGCCCCGCCGTGAAGGTCGAGCGGATCACCGCGCTCACCAAGAACATCGCGTACGCCGTCGCCAGCCCCGACGTGCGGATCATCAGCCCGATCCCCGGCAAGTCCGCGGTCGGCATCGAGATCCCGAACACCGACCGCGAGATGGTCAACCTCGGCGACGTGCTGCGCCTCGCCGACTCAGCCGAGGACGCCGACCCCATGCTGGTCGCCTTCGGCAAGGACGTCGAGGGCGGCTATGTGATGCACAGCCTGGCCAAGATGCCGCACATGCTCGTCGCCGGAGCGACGGGCTCCGGCAAGTCGTCCTGCATCAACTGCCTGATCACCTCGATCATGATCCGCGCGACCCCGGAGGACGTGCGCATGGTCCTCGTCGACCCCAAGCGCGTCGAGCTGACCGCGTACGAGGGCATCCCGCACCTGATCACGCCGATCATCACCAATCCCAAACGGGCCGCCGAGGCGCTCCAGTGGGTGGTACGGGAGATGGACCTGCGCTACGACGACCTCGCGGCGTACGGCTTCCGGCACATCGACGACTTCAACGAGGCCATCAGGAACGGCAAGGTCAAGCCGCCCGAGGGCAGCGAGCGTGAACTGCACCCCTACCCGTACCTGTTGGTGATCGTCGACGAACTGGCCGACCTGATGATGGTCGCGCCGCGGGACGTCGAGGACGCGATCGTGCGCATCACGCAGCTCGCCCGCGCGGCCGGTATCCACCTGGTGCTCGCGACACAGCGGCCGTCCGTGGACGTCGTCACCGGTCTGATCAAGGCGAACGTGCCCTCCCGGCTCGCGTTCGCCACCTCCTCGCTGGCCGACTCGCGCGTCATCCTCGACCAACCCGGCGCCGAGAAGCTGATCGGCAAGGGCGACGGGCTCTTCCTGCCGATGGGCGCGAACAAGCCGACCCGTATGCAGGGCGCGTTCGTGACCGAGGAGGAGGTCGCGGCCGTCGTCCGGCACTGCAAGGAGCAGATGGCGCCCGCCTTCCGGGACGACGTCGTCGTGGGGAGCCAGAAGAAGAAGGAGATCGACGAGGACATCGGCGACGACCTCGACCTGCTGTGCCAGGCGGCCGAACTGGTCGTCTCCACGCAGTTCGGGTCCACCTCGATGCTCCAGCGCAAGCTGCGCGTCGGCTTCGCCAAGGCCGGACGACTGATGGACCTCATGGAGTCGCGGAACATCGTCGGGCCCAGCGAGGGATCCAAGGCACGTGACGTTCTGGTGAAACCCGATGAACTGGACGGTGTGCTCGCCCTGATTCGCGGGGAGCCTCAACCGTAGGGATCCGGGCGGTTCCCGGTCCGCCCTGTGAGCGGGTCGCCCGGGCGCGGTCGTCGACACCCGGCGCCGCGCTCGGCCATTCGGCCGTGACCTACCCGTAAGTGCTCTGTGAGCAACCCTTTCCCGCTGGGATACGTCAAGCTGAACGAGGGAACAGGTATATGTCCCGCCATCAGGATGACCGGCCATTCTGATGGAGTACAAAGTCCTACCGTCCGGTTGCCCCACCCTTTCGTCACCGCCCTAGACTGACCTTCCAGCACAGGTGGCTACACCCTCGAAAGGCGCCCCCCGTGTCCATCGGCAACTTCCCTGAGGACGAGCGTCCGTTCGAAGACGATCGTGAACAAGCCCCCACGTCGGATCGCCCCTCGGTCGGCCGTGCCCTGAAACAGGCGCGCGTCGCGGCCGGGCTGACCGTCGAGGACATCAGCCACGCCACCCGGGTCCGCGTCGCCATCGTGCACGCGATCGAACGGGACGACTTCGCGCCCTGTGGCGGCGACGTCTACGCCCGCGGTCACGTGCGCGCGCTCGCGCGTGCGGTCCACCTCGACCCGGAGCCGCTGATCGAGCAGTACGCGGCCGAGCACGGCGCGCGGCCCGCTCCGCCTCCGACCGCTCCGCTCTTCGAGGCGGAACGTCTCCGCCCCGAGCGGCGCGGGCCCAACTGGACCGCGGCGATGGTCGCGGCGATCGTCGTCGTGATCGGCTTCGTGGGCTTCACCATGATCAAGGGGACCGGCGGCGGGCACGGCGCGAAACCGCAGGGAGCCAAGGGCTCGATGCCGACCGCCGCGAAGTCCTCCTCGCCCTCGCCCAAGAGCAGCAAGCCCGCGGAACACAAGCCCGAGCCGTCCGACAGCGCCATCGCGGCCGCGCCCCGGGACAAGGTCACCGTCCAGGTGAGCGCCACCGACGGCCGCAGCTGGATCTCCGCCAAGGACCACAACGGCCGGACGCTCTTCGACGGGCTGCTCAAGAAGGGCGACTCGCAGACCTTCCAGGACAAGGAGAAGGTCGACCTGGTCCTCGGGGACGCGGGCGCCATCCAGCTGTACGTCAACGGCAAGAAGATCCAGGACGACTTCCGGCCCGGCCAGGTCGAGCGTCTGACCTACACCAAGGGCGACCCGGTGGCCGGATGACGGACGCCGTGGCGCCCGGAGAGTGCCCGAGCGGTACTCAGAGGCCCTGTACCGACGGGGTTGGTCAAGATCGGCCAACCCCGTCGACAAGGGCTGTCAGCGGGACGAAGTAGTCTTGAGCCCATGCCTGAACGCCGTACCGTCGCACTCGTCACTCTTGGCTGCGCCCGTAACGAGGTGGACTCGGAGGAGCTCGCAGGCCGTTTGGAGGCGGACGGCTGGCAACTCGTCGAGGACGCCGCGGACGCGGATGTCGCTGTCGTGAACACGTGCGGCTTCGTCGATGCCGCGAAGAAGGACTCCGTCGACGCCCTGCTGGAGGCCAACGACCTCAAGGACCACGGCAGAACGCAGGCCGTGGTGGCCGTGGGCTGCATGGCCGAGCGGTACGGCAAGGAACTCGCCGAGGCCCTCCCGGAGGCCGACGGCGTGCTCGGTTTCGACGACTACACGAACATCTCGGACCGGCTCCAGACCATCCTGAACGGCGGCATCCACGCGTCGCACACCCCGCGCGACCGGCGCAAGCTGCTGCCGATCAGTCCCGTGGAGCGGCAGTCCGCCTCCGACGTGGCGCTTCCCGGACACGGCGCCCCGACGGACCTCCCCGAGGGCGTGGCCCCGCAGTCCGGTCCCCGTGCGCCTCTGCGCCGCCGGCTGGACGGATCCCCCGTCGCCTCGGTGAAGCTTGCCTCGGGCTGCGACCGGCGGTGCTCCTTCTGCGCTATTCCGTCCTTCCGCGGCTCCTTCATCTCGCGCCGCCCGAGCGATGTGCTGAACGAGACGCGCTGGCTGGCCGAGCAGGGCGTCAAGGAGATCATGCTGGTCTCCGAGAACAACACCTCGTACGGCAAGGATCTGGGCGACATCCGCCTCCTGGAGTCCCTGCTGCCGGAGCTCGCCGAGGTGGACGGCATCGAGCGTGTCCGCGTCAGCTATCTGCAGCCCGCCGAGATGCGGCCCGGGCTCATCGACGTGCTCACCTCCACCCCGAAGGTCGCGCCCTACTTCGACCTGTCCTTCCAGCACTCCGCGCCCGACGTGCTGCGCGCGATGCGGCGCTTCGGCGACACCGACCGCTTCCTGGAGTTGCTCGACACCATCAGGAGCAAGGCACCGCAGGCCGGTGTGCGCTCCAACTTCATCGTGGGCTTCCCCGGCGAGTCCGAGGCCGACCTGGCCGAGCTGGAGCGCTTCCTGAACGGCGCGCGGCTGGACGCGATCGGCGTCTTCGGGTACTCCGACGAGGACGGCACGGAGGCGGCGACGTACGAGAACAAGCTCGATGCGGACGTCGTCGCCGAGCGACTGGCCCGTGTATCCCGCCTGGCCGAGGAGCTTGTGTCGCAGCGCGCCGAGGAGCGCGTCGGCGAGACCGTGCAGGTGCTTGTGGAGTCCGTCGACGAGGAGGAGGGCGCGTACGGCCGTGCCGCGCACCAGGCGCCCGAGACGGACGGCCAGGTGTTGTTCACGGGGCGCGAAGGTCTGGTCGTCGGCCGTATGGTCGAGGCGAAGGTGATCGGTACGGAGGGGGTCGATCTGGTGGCCGAGCCGCTCGCGGGCTCGCTCGGGCGTCCTGAGGAGGCGGGCAGATGACCGGAGTCCCGGCATCCGCGACAGGTGGCTCCTCGAGTACGCGGGGTGCCGCGTCGGGTGGACGGGGCGGCAAACTGACGGCCGCCGCGGTCAACCAGGCCAGCGTCTGGAACGTCGCGAACCTCCTGACCATGCTCCGCCTGGTCCTCGTACCGGGCTTCGTCGCACTGATGCTGGCCGACGGCGGATACGACCCGGCATGGCGCTCGCTCGCCTGGGCCGCCTTCGCCATCGCCATGATCACCGACCTGTTCGATGGCCATCTGGCGCGCACGTACAACCTCGTCACCGACTTCGGGAAGATCGCCGACCCCATCGCCGACAAGGCGATCATGGGCGCGGCGCTGATCTGCCTGTCCTCCCTCGCCGACCTGCCGTGGTGGGTGACGGGAGTGATCCTCGGCCGCGAGCTGGGGGTCACGCTGCTGCGCTTCCTGGTGATCCGCCACGGCGTGATCCCGGCCAGCCGCGGCGGCAAGCTGAAGACGCTGACGCAGGGCGTGGCCGTCGGCATGTACATCCTCGCGCTCACGGGGTGGCTCGCGACCCTGAGGTTCTGGGTGATGGCCGTCGCGCTCGTCCTGACCATCGTCACCGGACTCGACTATGTGAGACAGGCCGTGGTGCTGCGCCGGCGCAGCATCGCCGAGCACCGGGCCGTGGCCGAGGAGACGGAACGGTGAATTCCCTGGCCGTCGACGTGCTGCGACTCCTGACGGCGAGGGGCGAGACGCTCGCCGTCGCCGAGTCGCTGACCGGTGGTCTGGTGGCCGCCGAGGTCACGGCGGTCGCCGGGGCGTCCAAGGTCTTCCGTGGCTCCGTCACCGCCTACGCCACCGATCTCAAACGGGACGTCCTCGGGGTCGACGGCACCCTGCTGGCCGCGCGCGGTGCGGTGGATCCGCAGGTCGCGGCACAGATGGCGGCCGGCGTACGCAAGGCGCTCGGCGCGGACTGGGGGCTCGCGACGACCGGCGTCGCCGGGCCCGAGCCGCAGGACGGGCAGCCGGTCGGCACGGTCTTCGTGGCCGTGGACGGGCCGTTCGAAGAGGCCTCCGGCGAATTCGGTGGCGGGAAAGTGGCTGCCCTGCGGTTGAACGGCGACCGTGCGGAAATCCGTAGGGAGAGTGTACGGAGCGTACTCGCGCTGCTCCTGAAGGAACTCGCGAGCGAACAGATCGGGAACGAGCGGGCACAGGATACGGAACAGAACGGGGG
>NZ_MLYP01000131.1 GCF_001866645.1 Streptomyces colonosanans | reverse complement strand
GGGCCGAGGCCGACGCCGCCTCCTGGAGCGCCGGGGTGTATCTGGAGTTCGGCGGATGGTGCGCAGCCGCCCGGCGAACAGCCGCCGGCCGACCTCGCGCAGCTTCCCCGTCTCTACGACTCCTACCAGCACAACCGCAACCCGTTCATCGACCACCCGGAGTGGGTCGAGTCGATCTGGTAGGCCTCGCCGTGCCTGAACTCCCTTGATCAAGAGGGAGTTCAGCCCGGCTTACCGGACATCACCCATCCAGAGCCGCCGCCCCAGCTCGTCGAGGTCCGCCCGCCGCTCCTCGTACTCGGGCAGCGCGGTCCGCAGCAGCCGCCAGAAGCCCTCCCGGTGCCCGGACACCTTCACATGAGCCAGTTCGTGAGCGATGACGTAGTCGATCAGATGCATGGGCAGCTGGAAGAGCGGCCATCCGAGACTCATCAGACCCTTGGCTCCCGCCCCGGCCTGCGGAGGTCGGTACGAACCCCATCGGTCTCCCAGGTCTCGCACGTCGAGTTCCGGCTCGGCCACCCCCATGCGGGCCGCCCAGGGCTGAAGCCGGTGCCCCGTCCAGTTCCGGCCGGCCCGGCAGTACCAGTCGACCAGCGCCGCCCGACCCGCCTGGGGCTCCGCCGCCAGATCCGGGCCCATGACGAGGCGCCCCGCGATCAGCCGGACTCCTCCGCCCGCCCCCTCGTCACCGGACACGGCCAGCCGGTACGTCCTCCCCAGATAGCGGAAAACCTCTCCGTCGGCGAGCTGTTTGACGGGGCTGAGCGGGCGCGTGCGCTCCCGCTCCCGCCGCTTGGTCAGCAGCCAGTCCCGGTGCGCGCGGACGAACTGCTCCGCCTCGGCCGTCGAGCGCCCGGCCGGGGTGTGCAGGGTGAGGGTCGTGTCGCTCTCGACGGTCAGCGCGAACCGCTTCCTGCGCGCGCTGGCACGCACCCGCAGAGACAGCCCGTCCACGGTGAGGAGTGCTTCGGGGGCGGGGTACGTCGAGGGATCGGCCGGCGCGGTCACGCGCCTATTCTCCCCTCGCCCTGTTCCGGAATTGCCGGAGGTTGTCCTGCGCGAAGGACGCCAGGCGCTCGGCCGCGTTCTCCAACGACGCCCAGTCCCCCTTCACGGGCCGGACATGGCCACTGAGCAGGACGTCCTGGAGGTCTCCGGCCAGCGCGCTGATGTCCTGGTGCTGCCCCTGATACGACGCCCTGGCCATGGTCCGGGTGGCCATGTCGCACACCTTGCCCGTGAGCCGCCTGATGTCGCCGCCGTCGGCGAGGCTGATCCCGGGTGTGTCTTCCAGGATCTGCTCCACGAGCCGGTACGCCCGCTGTTCGAGCGGCGTGAGACCGGCGAGTTCCGGGGACTCCTCCTGTTCCTGCCTGGCCTCCTCGATCAGCGGGCCGAACTCCTCGATCTGCTCCTCGAAGCGACCCGGCATCGTGCGCAGGATCTCTTCCAGACGCTTGGAGAGCCGCTCGTACTTCGCGGGGTCCTCCCGCTTCGTCCGCTCCTCCAGGTGGAAGCGGAGTGCATGGCCCATCTCCGCCGCCGCCTCCTGCGGCGGCAGCCGCCGCACGGCGTCGTCGAAGGTGAGGGCCGTGAGCGAGACCGGAGGGATGACCTGGTCGATCTCCGGCCCTTCAAGGTGGTCGGCGATCATCGCCCGAACCTTGCGTCCGTACCGGCGCAGGGTGAACGTGCCGCCCTCGGCGTCCCGGCACAGCCGTCGCACCCGCTTCTGGAGCAGGCTCCAGCGCCGGGCGTCCGCCACGTAGTCCAGGGCGTCCTCGTGCGGAAGGACGCGTTCGAGGGTGGCGAGGAACGCGTGCAGCACCTCGTCGAAGTCGAACCGCAGGTCTTCGGGTTGCAGGGCGAGGGCCGCGGGCCCCAGCTTGGCGAGCTGGTCGAGCTGCGCGTCGTCGATGCCGTTGCGCCGCAGGAAGTCGCGGACCTTCTGAGCGGCGGGCCCGAGTTCGTCCACTTCGTAGGACAGATCGCGCATGGTGTCGGTGACGTCGGCGTTCCGGTACCCGGCGAGGGCGCTGGAGAGGTGCTCGAAGACGCCGTAGTAGTCGACGACGTAGCCGACCTCCTTGCCGGGCGAGGTGCGGTTGACGCGCGCGACGGCCTGGAGCAGCTCGGCGTCCCGGATCGGCCGGTCCAGGTAGAGCGCCTGTTCGCGCGGGGCGTCGAATCCCGTGAGCAGCATGGACTTCACGATCAGGAACGCGATGGGGCTGTCGGGGTGCACGGGGTCGGGCACCGAGGTGGGGAGCGGCGGCGGTTCGCTGTTCGCGGCCTCGGACCACGGGGTGTTCATACCGCCGGCGGAGTCAGCGGGAGGGGTCGGGGCCTGCGGTGGATTGAAGGGGGTCACCGCGACCCACTCCGAATCGGGCGCCAGCTCGGGAAAGGCCTTCTGGAAGCGCTCGGTGTACGCCTCCTGCCGACCGGCGTCGGTCCACTCCCTCCATTCCCCCCGCTTGTGGCCAGAACCCGGGGAGATGACGGGAACGAAGTCGATCCGCCGCAGCAACGCCCGGAACAGGTGAGCCTGGTGGAGATAGCGCTGTCTGGCGGACAGCTTCTCCAGCGGGGTCCCCGTCACCGACTCCAGGTCGAACTCGTCCAACTGCGCCAGTAGTTCGTCACGGGCCTTGCGCAGGGCGTGGTGATACTGCACGGCCGCCTTCCGGCTGACGGCCGCGACCTGTGCCTTGAAGCCGCCGGGAAGCACGGTGGTCACCCAGTGCTCCAGCATGTCCTCGGCCTTCGCCTCGATCATGGGAACGGACTCCGCGACGTCCCGCTCGGTGGGCCACCGCTTGAGCAGCGCGGCCCGCTCCTCGGGGGTGCGGTCCCGGACGAGGTCGTCGAAACCCTTGTCGAGGACCTCCCCGTCACGGACCTCGCCCTCCCCGGTCCGTCCCTCGTAGCGGATGCGGACGACGACGCCGTCGTGCTCGGCGTCCTCCATCCGGTACTCGTCGAGGAAGCCCCGCGGCGAGTCGCCCCGCCCGAAGATCCGACGCGTGTCCTCCTCGCGCCCGGTGATGATCGGCGTACCCGTGAAGCCGATCTTGGCGGCGTTCGGGATCGCCTTGCGCAGGGCGGCGTGCAGGACACTGGTGTGGGAGCGGTGTGCCTCGTCGACGAGGACGAGGATGTCCGGCGAGGTGTTGCACTCGGGGAAGTCCGGTACGGGGCCGGGGCTTTCGTCCTCGCTCCGGCCGGTTCCCTCGCCCGTCAGATCCCGGTCGTCTCCGCTGCCTTCCGCGTCCCCGGCGAAGGTGAAGCCCGTCCCGTACTTCTGGATCATCCCGAAGACGACGCGCCGCCCGCCGTCGCGCAGCAACCCCTCCATCTGCGTCCGGGTCTCCGCCGTCTCGACGTCGGACTCGCTGAGTTTCAGCGTCCGTGAGAGCTGGGTCTGCAACTGGGTGCGGTCGGTGACCACGACCACCATGAACTCGCTGAGCCGAGGGTGCAGATGCACCCGCCGCACCAGGAACGTCATGGTCAGCGACTTGCCGGAGCCCTGCGTGTGCCAGATGACACCGCCGCGCTCGTCCTCGGTGTCACGTCCGGCACGGGTCCGCCCGGTCAGCAGTCTGCGTACGGCCTTCTCGGTGGCCCGGTACTGCTGGTGCCGGGCGACGGCCTTCACGGTCCGCACGGCCCCGCCGTCCGCCCCCGACTCGACGGCCATCGGGATCACGTAGTGCCGTACGACGTTGAGCAGGGCGGCTGGCCTCAGGACCACACCGACGAGCTTCTGCTGCTCGCCGAGCGGCGCGGGCGCGGCCGGGTCGGTGCCGTCCACGAGCAGTCCGGCGGTACGCAGCTCCCGCCGCAGCGTGCTCTCTTCCTCCGGTTCGACACTGCGCCACGGGTGGAAGTGCTCGGGCTCGGAGGTGACGGTACCCAGGTGGGCGGTCTCGCCGGTCGCGGCGACGAGGAGCTGCACCGTCCGGAACAGTTCCGGCACACCGGCGGGGACCGGAGCACCGGTGGCGTCGAGGTCCAGTACGGGATTCCCCGCGTAGTGCCGGAGATCGAGCACGGCACTGCGGACGGGCTCGGCGAGATCGGGGCTCTTGCACTCGACGGCGACGAGCGGGATGCCGTTCACGAAGAGGACGAGGTCGAGTATCGACAGTTCGCCGGAGCGGCTGCGCACGCGGAGCTGGTCGACGACGGTGAAGGTGTTGCGCGTGACGAGGTCCGGATGCCACTCGACGTACTGGACGGTGGCGGACGGACCACCGTGCGCGGCGGAGGGCGAGGGCAGCGTCCAGCCGTGCAGCAGCATGTCGGTGGCGGCGAGGTTCGCCTGCACAACACCCTTGCCGAGGGAGAGGGAGGCCAACTCGCTGACCGCCCGCCGGATGTCGTCCTCGCCCATCCAGGGCTGACCGTCACTGCCCCGGAGGTTGATCCGTCGCAGCGCGGGTCCGAGCTGGTCGACGAGCAACGGCACGGCCGCGTCGAGCGTGTCCAGCTCCACGCCCGGGATGCGCGTCCACCCCATGGCCTCCAACTGGGCCGCCAGCGGCCGCTCCACCTCGTCCCGCTCGACGTGCACGACCACAGCCCCGCGCCTCTCCGTACATCCCGCTGTTCCCCGGAGATCCATTCTGGGCCCGGAGAGCGGGGCGAGGGGAAGGGATACGGGGAGAGGACATGGTCGATCGTGCGAATGTACGGGGGTTTCAAGCCAGTACATCCGCACGCTCGGCGGCGGAGGCGGGCGGGTCAGATGCCGGGGCCCTCATCCGGGACGGAGTCGCGGCTCTTCTCATCGCTGTGGGGCTCAGGGAGACGCGCTCCCCTGCTGCGTGCGATGCGGTGCACGTCGTGGAGCGCCTCGGCCAAGCATGCGGCAAGGTAACGGAGTTGGGGTGCGGTGGCCTTGTCGTCGCCCAGGAGGTCGACGGCGTGGCCGAGAAGGTCGTCGGCCATGCCGAGCTGGACGGCTTCGATGTCGTCGGCGAGGCGGGCGAGACGGCCGGTGCCGGTGTCGTCGGTGACGAGGTAGCAGGGGTTGCCGTCGAGGTTGGACCAGGGGAGAAGGCGGGGCCGGCCGGCCGTGGGGGTGGCGGCGTCGTGGCTCTTGTAGATCATGCGGCGGCCACCTCGTTCCCCCGGGTCCGGCGCGAGCCGACATCGACACCGTGGATGTGCCGTGGCCCTACGTCGATGCCGTACACGGGGAGCCAGAGGGTTCGGCGCCGGGCGCGCTGCTGCCTGGCCTGCACGCGCCGTTCGTGGGCGAGGAGATAGGGGCGGACGAGCCGGGAGTCCTCACCGTGGGGGAGAGCCTTGTGCGGGGAGGGGCGGCGGCCGGGTGTGACGGTGGTGGCCGACGCGGGGGTGGGCCGGGCTGCTCCCCCGGCGCGGTGCCGGTTCCGGTGCCGATGGCGCCCGGAGGCGGGCCACAGGAGCCGGAGAAGCGGCTCGACGATGCGGGCGATACGGTGCAACACGTCTTCAACTCCGATGTGGTTGAGGGCCATGCCCCCGGGCCGTCGGTAGCGGTCGCGGGGGTCTTCCGTGCCCGAGGGCAGGTCGACGTGCATGGACGTCGCTGTGTAGCGATCCACTCACAGAGTGAGACGGGTCGGACTAGGCTCGCCAGAGGGTTGGATGTGACAACACATCTGTCACACGGGAGTTGACGATGAGTAACATCTATGGGGAGTGGTTGAAGGCGCAGCGCGAAGCGGCCGGACTGACGCAGCAGGAGCTGGCGACGGCCACCGTCATGACGCGTTCGCACATCGCGCACATCGAGGCGGGGCGGCGCACCCCCTCCAAGGAAGACGCGAGACGCCTCGACAGGGCGCTGAACACGGGCGATGTGCTCAGCAGCTTCCTGCCGGACGACGACACCGCTGTCGCGGGGTACTTCGAGGCGGCCCTTCAGCTCGAACAGCAGGCCACGATGATTCGGGAGTTCGCCCTGTCGTTCATCCCCGGCATCCTCCAGACGGAAAGGTACGCGCGTGCGGTTCTGAGCATGCCGTTCCCTCCGGCGAGTGAACAGGAACGTGACAGACGCCTCGTCACACGCCTGGAACGCGCAAAGATCCTTGCCGACCCAGTGACACCCGTAGTGTGGGCGCTACTGGATGAAGCCGTGCTACGACGCCGGATCGGCGGCCCGGAAGTCATGGCGGAGCAGATCAACCACCTCATCAGACTCGCCGAGGCCGAACGGATCCAACTGCACCTACTACCGTTCACCTTGGGCATGCATCCCCTCATGAGCAACATGCTCACGCTGATGTGGTTCGAGGATCAGCCACCCGTGGCCTACGGCGAAGGCCTGCACATGGGGAAGATCCACGACAGCCCATCCGTGGTTCAGGAGCTGCAACATCGCTACGATTTCGCACTGGGCAACGCGCTGCCGCTCAAGGAATCACTGGATCTGCTCAGGGCAACAGCAAGGGACTACGAACATCATGGCTGACCGAGCGATACCGAACGCAGGGGTACTGAAGGGCTGGCGGAAGTCCTCCTACAGCAACGACCAGGGCGGCAGCTGTCTGGAGATCCTGGACAACCACCCCATGGGCGTCCCCGTCCGCGACTCCAAGGTTCCCGAGGGACCCGCGCCGATCTTCCCGTCGACCATCTGGACGTCGTTCATTGCAGCGGTCAGGAACGGCTACTTCTCCGCCTGACCGCCTCCCACCACAATTCATCCGACCCGCGCTCTATGGCGGGACCGGACGCCGTTTGCTCAGGCCGTCACGGCAGAAGCCGTGAATCGTCCCGGCAACAGATCGCCCACAAGCCCCTGCCTGAGGCGACGGAGCTTTGTCAACTCGTCCTTCATCAACGCAGCTTGCCCCCTATAGGTCTCCCATAGATTCACCAGATCCGCCTGAGTGCCGAGCGGGACACTAGGCACGGCCAGAGGCCGTAGGTCCTGGAGATTGATATTTCGCTGAGCACTCTGAGGCGCCTTCCCCTCCAGGTCACCCTTCACCCTGTGCAAGCAAATCTCAAGAAAGCGGGGATCAACGCCATCGTTGGCCACCACACCAACGACACTGTCAGGGAAACACATAGACTGACCCAAGATCGCTGTTTCTCCGATGGTCGCCGCAATGGTCACAGCAACCGTCCCCACTGGAAAACTTCTACTGACTGCCAGTCCAGCATCATTGAGACGTTGAGAAGCGCGTCGAATCACACCGCGTTGAGCTGACGCAACGTCACCGGTCTGAATGAAACCATATGTGCCTCCGAAGTATGCGGGATCATTTCGCGGCCTTGCCGAGAATTTGCCTCGCTCAACTGAGGCCACGTCAGCAAGCGTCAATAGCTTGGATGCGGAGTAAAGATCGTTAAGTCGCCTCTTGATCACGCTGGCACCAATGAGTTCCAGCTTTCGAATCTCCGCTTCAATGCCCCGCTCCAGTTCCGTGAAGCCAGCGAGAACCTCAACAATCCGCCGCTGCGCAGCCACCGGAATCAGCGGGAACAAAAGTGCCCCGAACCTGATCCCACCCAGGTGCGAAATGCTCGTCTTCTCCGCGATCCCTGCGAACACCGCATTCGCACGCCACCAGACAAACACCGCTTGCGCGAACTCAGGAAGAACATCCGGGCCGGGCCGGAAGCGAATCAGCGTGTTTTGGAAGCAATACTCTCCGGGAGCGCCGTCATACAGCGCGCTCCGCCCGACCATCATCAGGTTCTCCTGCCCTTCGTTGAGCAGGATGTCGCCCGGCATGAGCCCATACGTCTCGCGTTCCGCAGCCGAGAACGCCATGGAGTTCACGTCCGAGTAATCGATACGCCCCTCATACACATTCGCAACCCGAAGGTAGGGCCATTGCCCTGCACCCGTCCGGCTCGCCGGTGAGAGCTGCTTGCCCATGCGGACATCGCCGAGATCCTTGACAGGAACCCAGGAGACAGATGCCTCACTCCGCATAGCCCAGCTCCTTCAGGAACCCATCGAGCGCGTCCGCCGCCTGCTCCCGCCCCGCCCGAATCTCCCTCAACGACACCGCATACTTCTGCTCCCACGTCTCATAAGACGCCGCCAGTTCCCGCTGCCACCGCACCACATGACCATCCAGCTTTGCCGCCAAGTCGTCCCGCAGCAGGTCGAGCACCACCCGGCGCTCCCCCTCCGCATCCAGCTCCGCTCGCGCCCGGAACAACCGTGGCGGCTCCTCCCCCAACGTGGGCGAGTCGCTCGGGTACGGATACCGGTGGAAGTCCGTCTCAAGGCGTTTGATGTCCGCGCCCGCCTTCGTGCGCGCCTTCTTCACCCGCGCCAGCTCAGCCGTGAACTCGGCCAACTCCTCCGCACTCAGAGCGACTTCCTCCGAGTCGACCTCACCGTCGGCCGAATCGCCGTCGGCCTCAGGCTCCTCCCCGCCCCCCGACAGCCGCGCGCTCAGCTCCTTGAACCACGCGTCCGCCTCCGCCTTGCGCGCGTCCGCCTCCGCCAGTTCCTCCAGGAACCGCGGAGCGATCGCGGCGACCACCTTGTGGTCATAGGCCTGACGCCGCTCCGCGGCCGTCCTCGTCCGCAGCTTTTTCGTCCGCGCGTCCTGTTCGGGCGAGAGCATCGTGTCGACGTTCTCGACCCACCCGTCGACGACACCCCCGAACCCGTTCTCCGACAGTGCGAGCAGGTCGTACTTGGCGTCGTACCACCAGCCCGCGACCGCCCCCGCCAACGCGTACCGGTCCAGCAGGCCGACCCGTCCCAGCCGTTCCCCGAACGACGCCATCAACTGTCCCCGCACCGCCATCAACGCGGCCTTGCGCTCGGAGGACGTGGACGAGGCGAGAGCTTCGGGCGTGGCCGCCACCGCCTCCAGCCGGCAGGCAGCCTCCTCCTCCCACCACTTGCCGAACTCCACCCGCAGCGCCTCCTCCCGGGGCCGGGCCAGCTCGCCCAGCTCGGGGCGGCCGCCCGACGCCTCGTCCCGGAAGTCGACGTACGCCGGGTCCGCCGGCTCCCGCTCCACGAACAGGTCGGTCACCCCGATCCTGTACGAGTCGAGCAGCGGCTTCTTCGCCTCGATCTCCGCGCGCGGCACCCCGCCCACTAGGTGCGCCCGCACGTCCTGCGGCTCGGGCGGCGGCGTGTTGTCGACGTACCGGCGGATGTTGAGGTTGTCGTCGTTGGCGGCGAGTTCCTCGCGGGTCACGATCCGCGAGAAGCCGGGTACCTCCTCGTAGGCGTGGAACGTCGAGACGATCTTCTCGGCGTGCTCGGGGAGCAGGATGTTCTGCGCCCGCTCCGCGTGGAACTCGCGGTCGGCGTTGATGAACAGCACCTTGCCCTCCCGCGCCCGGTCCTTCCAGCCCGGCGGGCGGAGAACCAGGATGCAGGCCGGGATCCCGGTCCCGTAGAAGAGGTTCGGGGCGAGGCCGATGACCGCCTCGACGGCGTCCTTCTCCAGCAGCTCCGTACGGATGGCCTGCTCGCCGCCGCCACGGAACAGCACCCCGTGCGGCATGACCGTGATCACCATGCCGCCGCGGGAGCCTTCCCGCTTGGCCTCCCACAGCATGTGCTGGAGGAACATCAGGTCGGCCTTGCCGCGCTCGCTCGTCGCCCCGTACTTGGCACGTTCGGCCGGGTGCGCCAGGTCCGCGAGGGCGTAGTCCAGGGAGAACGGCGGATTGCTGAGCACCCCGTCGAAGCGGTCCTCGTCCGAGCGCGGGACGTGCGCCGGCTGCGAGAGCGTGTCCCCGGTGGCCAGGTCGAAGCGGCGCACCCCGTGCAGGACCATGTTCATCGTCGACATGATCCAGGAACCGGAGTTGGCGTCCTGGCCGGCGAAGAACATCGAAGACGTGTCGCCGCCGTGCTCCTCCACGTACTCCGCCGCGTGGATGAGCATGCCGCCCGAGCCGACGCACGGGTCGTAGATCCTCATGTCCTCGGTGGGGGCGAGGAGCTCGACCATCATGCGGACCACGGCGCGCGGGGTGTAGAACTCGCCGCCCTTGCGTCCGGCCGTGTCCGCGAACTCCTTGATCAGGTACTCGTAGGCGGCACCGATCAGGTCAGGGAACTCGAAGTCCTCCGTGCGCAGCCTGATCCGCCCGAAGTGTGCGATGAGGAGCTTCAAACGCTGGTCAGCGAGCTTGGCCGTACTAGACGCGGCGCCCGATCCACCAATGCGGTTGAAATCGAGGTGGTCGAAGAGGCCTTTTAGCTTCGCGTTCTGGCTCTCCAGTTCCTGGAGCGCAGGACGCAGTGTCATCTCATTGATGTTGGAGATGGCAGCAGAGATCTTGTGCCATCGAGCCTTCCCCGGCACGTACAGCACATCGCGCTTGCGGTAGGGGCCCGGCTGCTCCAGGTAGCCGGGAAGGTCCTCCTCGCTGAGCTTCAGCTCCTCGACCGCGTACCGCCTGAGCCTGTCCCTGGCCGCCTCGAACTCGTCGTTGGCCCGCTTCAGGAAGAGCAGCCCGAAGATGTAGTCCTTGTACTCGGAGGCGTCCATCGTGCCGCGCAGGATGTCCGCGGCGGCCCACAGATGCCGTTCCAGCTGGGCTAGCGTGAGCTTGGCCACGTACGACTCCCTACGACCCGACCTGAGATGACGGAGAGACCTTATGACCAGGCCGGGGCCATACCGAAATCAGCGAGTGATCATGGCCGAGAGCAGTCAGTACGTGCCGATGTGCAGCGCCTTCTCCACGAACTCGTGCACGTCCGTGTAAGGGTCTCTGTCCCACTTGCCCACATGTGCCGCGTGCTGGCCGTTCATCCGCTCGGCGTTCTCGCGCGCCGTCTTGTAGTGGCCCAGGATCTGGTCCGGCAGGACGACCTTGGGGGTCTTGGCGTCCTGGGAGCCCCGCTGGAACGGGAGCCGCTCGGCCGCCCCTCCGCACACCCCGGCGAACGAGCCGCTGACCGGCTTGTAGTGCGCGAGGCGCCACACCTCGAAGCACGGGTGCGAGAAGGCGACTCCGATGCCCGCCGCCTTCGCCTGGTCCAGTGCGTCACGGACGTACTTGTAGTTGTCGTGGTCGAAGAGGCACCAGACCTGGGGCAGGTACTTCTTCTCCAGCTTGGCCCGCTTCGCCTTGCGGTCCTCTTCGCGCTTCAGCCTGATCGCCTGTTCGACGAGGTCGAGCGGCTTGCGCCCGCTGTCCGCTCTGCGGTTGGCGATGTGCATCTCCACCGGGACCTCGTCGGCGAGCGGGACGCCGTGGTCCTTGAGAATGTCGAGATACGAGGGCTCGGTCACCTTGCCCTCGGTGAAGATGAAGACCTGACGCTTGCGCTGCCCGCCCCGCCGGGCCGGACGCTCCCACGAGTCCCTGCCCTTCTGCGCCCGCCCCATCAGTCGCGCCCCGCCTCGTCCGCTCGCTCGCTTGTCCCGTCGTGCGTGCCGGCCTCGCGCGCCACCAGCAGCCGCCGCGCGATCTGCCCCTCCAGGAGAGCCGGAACCCCACCGAAGGCCCCCGCGAGATAGGACTGCGTGAGGTCCTCGTCCTCGCCCGGCTCCGCATCGGTGAGCGGATACAGCTCGGTCGCCCCGTCCTTGTTCTTCTCCGTCAGCCACACCTGCGCCGGGTCGAGGAGCCGCTCGCCGCTCGGGGTGGTGAGCACCGTCGCGTCATGCGACGTGAAAACCAGCTGGGCACCCTTGGGGTTCGCGTACGGGTCGTGGAAGAGCCGGACGACCTCGGCGGCGAAACGGGAGTGCAGGCTGGCGTCGAGTTCGTCGACGAGCAGGACCGCGCCCTCGTCGAGGGCGAGGAGGAGAGGGCCGAGGAGGGCGAACCAGGACCGGGTGCCATAGGACTCATCCTGCCAGTCGAAGGACACATCACCGGCAGCCGAGTGGTGGGTCAGCTTCACCGTGTCCCGGCCCGGGCTCTCCTGGACGACCCTCGCTCCAGTGATGCCGAGGTCGGCGACCCTCAACAACTCCTGGATCCTGGTGGCCCTGGGACCGGACAGTTCCTTCGTGGTGTACCGCGCGCGCTCGTCCCGCTCGACCTCCGGACTGATCATCCAGAAGTTGCGGCGGAACCAGTGGAACAGCGGGGAGAGCTGCGGATGGTTGTCCGTGCCGGCCATGGAGAGCAGCAGGGCGTTCGGCCGCGTACGCCGTACGAGCTGGGCCCGGTCCCTGACCCGTCCGCCGCGCCACTTGAAGACGTCCGGCCGGGAGGCGTCCCGGTCGAGCCATTCCTGACGGCGGCCGTGCGGGTAGCTGTGCAGCCATTCGGACTCGACACGGGTGGCTCCGAGTTCGAAGCCGTACGTCCAGCGGACCGCGTCGATGACGACGTCGACCTCGAAGAAGGAGGGTTCGCTCTCGCTCTTGGGATCCAGGGAGAAGACCTGGCGCGGGATGCCGTCGTAAGAGGCCCAGTGCGCATAGGAGTTGAGGACCGCGTTACGCATGTCCGTCATCGCGCTCAGGACGTTCGACTTACCGGAGGCGTTGGCCCCGAAAATGCCGATCAGCGGGAGGACGGAGACGGATCCGCCGCCTGCGAGATCCACCAGGTTCGCCGATCCACCCTGTTTCTCGCCCGGCGCGACGAAGGACAGCTCCTGCTCGTCTCGCAGGGACCGTACGTTCGCGACGCGGAACCTCAGCAGCACGCTGTCCTCCTCTCCCGGGTCAGGGTAATGGCCGCATCCGACATCGGCCCGGCCGGGACCCCGCGACCTCACGGAACATATCCCGCGGAGGTCACCGCGAACAGTCGATCGGGTGATCAGTCCGAGCCCAGGTGGGTAGGGGCGAACATCCGCAGCAGCGCCGGGAGGACGACCACCGAAGGCCCAGGCTCTGCCAACGCCTTCGCCAGGTCGCTCTCCAGCGTCTCGGGGGTCGTACGGATGCCCGGCACGCCGAAGGACTCCGCCAGGGCCGCGTAGTCCGGGCGGGTCAACTCCGTCGCCGTCGTCTGGCCGAACGCGTCCGTCATGTACTCGCGCAGGATGCCGT
>NZ_MLYP01000130.1 GCF_001866645.1 Streptomyces colonosanans | reverse complement strand
GGTCTCCACTGGTGCGCCAACATCGTCACCGGGGCAGACGGCATCGCTTCAGCTGTCCTCATCCGGGCAGGCAGGGTCATCGAAGGGGAAGACCTGGCACGCAAGCGGCGAGGGGGCAGGGCCGAGAGTCCACGTCTCGCGCGGGGGCCGGGGAACTTCTGCCAAGCGCTCGGCATCACGGCAGTGCACAACGGCACAGACCTACTGACAGGCGCCTCGGTCGCGCTGTCCGAGGGCGAGCCAGCACCTGCCGCACTCATCCGGATTGGTCCTCGGGTAGGTGTGAGCAGAGCCCACGACTGGCAGCACCGCTTCTACCTCGCCGGTGATCCAACGGTCTCGGCGTACCGACTGAGCCCGAGAGCCAAGCGGTCCGCCGGAGCCTGAGTCGCCGCGCGCCTCGCTCGCGGCTCGTCGGCGAGTCGGCGAGGAAGTTGGCCCGAAGATGCTGATCGCTCGCGAGCGTGGCGCGTGGCGCGTCCCTTGCCGGTCGGGTGACTGTCGACGTGTGCCGACTCGGGCCGGAGGGGTGGCGGGATGACCCCCTTGGTGCGTTCTTCCGCACCGCCGGGGTCACGGTCACCGTGCACAGCGAAGACTGAGCCGAACCGGCACCAACCAGGAGGGAGCCGGCGAGAGGGGGCGCTGGCCTGAACTACTCCGCTGCCTGCCCGGCGTTGCCTGCGAGTGCCTGCCTTGCCAGCACGTCGGCGACCCTGATGAACCCGTCGGCACCGTGGCCCAGTCCGATGACGCGACGGGCTTGACCCTCCGCGGCACGCATCACGCCGGCGTCGATGCCGTGCTGCTCCGAGGTGTGCACGATGTGGGCCATGGACGACACCGCCGAAGTGATCGGGTTGCCCTCCCCGGAGAAGGTGCCGACGGCCATCTCCTGCGCGCTGTCTTCGAAGATCGGCGGGAGGATCTCGCCGATCCCTTTGGCGAACGGTGCCAGCTCCCGCGCGGTGATCCCCTCGGCTTGCGCGACGGCCAGGGCGTGGGCGTAGCCCGCCATCGCCGTCCAGAAGATGTCGAGCAGAGCGACGTCATAGGCTGCTGCCCGGCCGATCTCTTCCCCCAGATGGGTGTGTCTACCGCCGAGCGTTGCCAGCGAGGACTGGTGCCGCTGGTAGGTCTCCTCCGGACCGCTGTACAGGAACACCGCGCCGGGTGTTCCGATGGTGACCGCGGGGGTCATGATCGCGCCGTCCAGGTAGGTGATGCCGTGTTCGGCCGCCCAGACTGCGCTGTCCCGCGCCCGGTCGGGGACGTCCGCCGTCAGGTTCAGCACGGTCCGCCCTTTAAGGGCTGCGGTCGCATCGGGGTGGCGCAGGATGGCATCCGCTGCGTCGTAGTTCACGACGCATACCACGATCAGCTCGCTCGCCACGACGGCCTCGGCGGCGGACACCGTTCCCACCGCTCCGCGCTCCACCAGTTCGCGATCCTTGCCCGGAGTACGGTTCCACACGGTCGTCCGAAGCCCCGCGTCCAGGAAGGTTCCCGCCAGTGCGCGGCCCATGGGCCCCAGCCCGAGCACGGTCACGGCAGACTCTTGCGTGTACGAGGACATGCCTCAACTCTCCTTGCTTTGATGCCAAATGCGAACGAATGGGATGAAGATGACGCGCAGCCGTGCCACGGACGTGAACGTTTGTGGAGTGACTGCCGCAATCGCGGTGATCGACGGCAAGTGGAAGACCGCCCTGCTATGGGCCCTGGAATCCGGTCCGCACCGCCCCGGCGAACTACGCCGACGACTTCCGGGCCTCAGCGAGAAGGTGCTGACCCACGCCCTGCGTGAGATGGAAACCGATGGGCTGGTGCATCGCGAGGTGCATGACGTACTGCCCTTGAAGACCGTCTACTCGCTGACCGGGTTCGGCCGCGAACTGGCCGAGGCGCTGGGTCCGCTGGCCGACTGGGGCCACCGCCGACTTGACAGACTCGCCGCAACACAAGAACAACTGGCTCTCTGAACCCTCCCCCTCCGGTCTCCGCCTGCGCCGTGCCGATCGCACGCCATCAGCCTCGCCGTACAGAGAAGCACCGACAAGTACCCACAAAAAAGTGGGTACTGAGGGCGCTTGGAAGAGACGCGCCGGAACAGGTCATTCGTCCCGGACCGCCATCGCGATGTGCAGGTCCGCCTGAAGCCCTTGTGTCCGCTCCGGCCCGTGTGGCTCATGCACTCCACGTCGACCGCCGTGCCGTCCGTCGAGGGAACGGCCGTCCACTTGCAGCGAAGACACGACGAAGGGCGCCCGGAAGGGCGCCCCTGTCGTTGGCTACCATCCGCTCAGCCGGCCGTCACGCATCGCTCACGGGTTCCGGAAGGTGATCCGGCAGTGGTCAGACTTGAACCGTCGGGTCCGCACGGAGTCGATCCGGTCGCGGTTTTCGTAGTTCAACTCCTCCCACAGGTACTCGACGTCCCCCAGATCTACCCGCACCCGCTTCGCTGCCAGGTCTGCCAGGTCTGCCAGCTCGGTCCGGATCTTCCCCAGGTCGGCATCACAGCTGCCGATGCCTGCACGCATGGGCGATGCGTCGACGTCCCTACGGCGAACATTTCCGACCGGAATCTCCTGCCCTCGGGCAGGAGAG